>JACSRM010000338.1 GCA_014879745.1 Burkholderiaceae bacterium
CCGCTGGCGGGCCTTGCAGGCCGCGCCGGGCGAGGCCGCCCGGCCCCTCGCCAGGCACGAAACGTCCACCGGACCTTTCGTGTCCGGGCTCGGCCCCCTCGAGGGGGCGGCCGAAGGCCGTAGGGGGTGGTTCATACCAGACGGTTGCGGAACAGCCAGGCCGCCAGCGGCAGCGTGATCGCAGCCATCGCCAGCATCGGCACCAGGTCGGGCCACAGCGTGGCCAAGCCCACGCCTTCGAGGTAGACGCGGCGCACGTAGTCGATGCCGAAGCGCAGCGGGTTGAGCCAGGTGGCCAGTTGCAGCCAGGCCGGCATGTTGGCCACCGGCGTGGCCAGGCCGGACAGCAGCATCATCGGCATCAGCAGCACGAAGGCCGAGAACATCGCCTGCTGCATCGTCGCCGCCAGCGCGCTGATCGCCAGGCCGATACCGACACCGGCGAGCATGAAGCTGACCAGGCCGACGTACAGCGTGAGCGGCGATCCGGCCAGCGGGATGCCGAACCACCACAGCGCGACGCTCAGCACCAGCGTGGCCTGCAGCAGGCCGATCAGCACCGGCGGCAGCGCCTTGCCGACCATGATCTCGGCCGGCGACAACGGCGTCACGAGCAGCTGGTCGAAGGTGCCCTGCTCGCGTTCGCGCGCCACCGACAGCGCGGTCAGCATCAGCGTCTGCAGCATGCTCAACGCGGCGATCAGCGCCGGCACGAAGTTCCAGCGTGTCTCCAGCTGCGGGTTGAACCAGGCGCGGGTCTCGATGCGCAGCGGCGGCGACCCGAGGCCGGCGCGCGTGCGCTGCGCGGCGTTGAAGCCCGCCACGATCTCGCCCAGGTAGGCGGCCGCGGTGCCGGCAGTGGTGGAGTTGCGCGCGTCCAGGATCAACTGCAGCGGCACGCTCTCGCCGGCGGCGAGGCCGGCCTCGAGCCGCTGCGGGATGTGCAGCACCATCAGCACCTGGCCCTGCTCGACCAGCGGCGCGATCTGCGGTACCGCGTCGAGGTTGGCGACGCGCTGGAAAAGGCCGGCGCTGTCGACGCGCGCCAGCAGCTCGGCCGAGGCCTGGCTGCGGCTGGCATCGAGCACGGCATAAGGCACGCGGCTCAGGTCGAAGGTGGCGGCGTAGCCGAAGACCAGCGTCTGCATGATCGCTGGCGCGACAAGCACGATGCGCGTCGGGCCGTCGCTGAGGATGGCCAGCAGTTCCTTGCGCACGAGCGCGGCGATGCGGCGGATGGCGGCGAGCATGGTCACGCCTTGTCTAGTCCAGACGCTTCTTCGTCACCGCCAGCGCAGCGGCGAAGAACAACAGCGCATAGCCCACCAGCAGCGCGGCTTCGGGCAGCACCAGCGCGGGCACGTTGCCGGCGAGGAACAGCGTCTTCACGGCAGTCAGGAAGTGCGTGGCCGGCAGCAGGTTGCCGATGAAGCGCACGATGGCCGGCACGTTGCGCAGGTCGAAAAGGAAGCCCGACAGCATCATCGCCGGCAGGAAGCCGGTGATCAGCGCCACCTGACTGGCGAGGAACTGGTTGCGCGTGAGCGACGAGATCAACAACCCGATGCCCAGCGCCACCAGCAGGTACAGCACCGACACCGCCACCAGCAGCGCGAGCGAGCCCTGCAGCGGCACGTCGAACAGCCAGCGTGCGGCGGCCAGGCACATCAGGAAGCCGAGCATGCCGACGCAGAAGTACGGCACCAGCTTGGCGAACAGGATTTCCGCCGGCCGCGCTGGCGTGACGAACAGCGCCTCGAGCGTGCCGCGTTCCCATTCGCGCGCCACGACCAGCGAGGTGAGAAAGGCGCCGACCAATGTGATGATGATGACGATCAGCCCCGGCACCAGGTACCAGCTGCTGGTGTTGGCGCTGTTGAACCACAGCCGCGGCTCCAGCCGCAGGGTGCCGACGGCGGCGCCCGCACCGCCCTGCGCTGCGGCATCGGCCTGGCGTGCCGCCACCTGCGCGAACGCGCCGGCGACGTACGACTGCACGGCTCGCGCGGTGGCCGGGTCGGTGCCGTGCAGCAGCAACTGCACCACGGCATCGCCGCCGGCCAGCCGCGCGCTGAAGTCGCCCGGGACGACGACGATGGCCATCACTTCGCCGTCGCGCATCAGCGCTTCGGCCGCGGGCATCGAATCGACCCAGCGCGGCGCGAGGTAGCGCGACAGTGCCAGCCCCGAGGTGGCGTCGCGCGCGTTCGGCGACGTGTCCTGCAGCACCATCGCCAGCGGAGCCTGCTGCACGTCCATCGACAAGCCGTAGCCGAAGAGCAGGGTCAGCAGCCCCGGCAGCAGGATGCCCAGCGCCAGGTTGCTGCGGTCGCGCAGCAGTTGGCGCATCTCCTTGCGCGCCAGCGCCAGCACGCGCCGCAGGCTGTTCATGCGGCTTCCCGCTCGGCGCTCTGCCCGCGGCGCGCCGCCTCGACGACGCCGATGAAGGCCTGCTCCATGTTCATCGCCGTGCCGGCGCTGCCGCCCGCCTGCGCGCGCACCTCGGCCGGCGTGCCCAGCGCCAGCACCCGGCCGGCGTCCTGGATGACGATGCGGTCGCAGTACTCGGCCTCCTCCATGAAATGGGTGGTCACGACCACCGTCGTGCCGGCGGCGGCCAGCGCGGTGATGCGGCGCCAGAAGGCGCGGCGCGCGTGCGGGTCGGCGCCGCTGGTGGGCTCGTCGAGGAACAGGATCTCGGGCTCGTGCAGAAGCGCCGCGGCCATCGCCAGCCGCTGGCGAAAGCCGCCGGGCAACTGGCCGCTGGGCAGGTGCGCCACCGGCTGCAGCTGGAACTCGGCATAAGCGCGCTGCAGTTGCCGCTGCAGCGCGCCGCCGCTCAGGCCGTAGGCGCCGGCGAAGAAGCGCAGGTTCTCGGCCACCGACAGGTTGGCGTACAGCGCGAACTTCTGCGACACGTAGCCGATGCGCCGCCGCGCCGCGGCCGGTGCGTGGCGCATGTCCACGCCGGCCACACGAAGCTGCCCGCTGCTCGGCGGCAGCAGCCCGCACAGCATGCGAAAGGTGGTCGTCTTGCCGGCGCCGTTCGGGCCGAGCAGGCCGAAGACCTCGCCGCGCCGCACCTCGAAGCTGGTGTCGGCCACGGCGACGAAATCGCCGAAGCGGCGCGTCAGGTGCTGCACGGCGATCACTGGCGCCGTGTCCGCCGACGCGGTGGGCGTGGCGGCGACGGGGGTGGCACCGGCGCGTCGCGCCGTGGCAGCATCGTCGCGCCGCGCCGTGTCGGCATCCTCGCGTGGCGCGGCGTCGGCGGTGTCGAGCAGCGCCGTGCCGGCAGTGTCGAGCGGCGCCGTGCCGGCAGTGTCGCGCAGCGCCGTGTCGGCAACCTCGCGCGGCGCGGCGTCGGCGGTGTCGAGCAGCATCATGAAGCCGTCCTCGAGCCGCGCTTCGACGGGCTGGGCGTGCGCCAGCACGCTGTCGCCACCGGCGCGGCGGATGAAGCGCACCGCGCCGGCCTCGGGCACCGCATCGACCACGCGCGCGCGGTCGTCGAGCAGCCGCGCCTGCAGCAGGCGCGGCGCTTCGCCGGCCGCAGGCTCGGCCACCTGCACCAGGCCGCTCGCGCGCTCGCGCAGCTCGGCGGGCGTGCCGGCGGCCAGCAGCCGGCCTTCGCGCAGCAGGTAGACACGCGCGCAGCGCTCGGCTTCGTCCAGGTAGGCGGTGGCGACGAGCACGGCGATCTGCTCGCCCTCGATCAACTGCTCGACGATCTGCCACAGCTCGCGCCGCGACAGCGGGTCGACACCGACGGTGGGCTCGTCCAGCAGCAGCAGCTCGGGCGTGCGCACCAGGGTGCAGGCAAGCCCCAGCTTCTGCTTCATGCCGCCCGACAGCTTGCCGGCCAGCCGCGAGCGAAAGCGCCCGAGGTCGGTCATCTCCATCAGCCGCGCATAGCGGGCCTGGCGTTTGGCCTGCGGCACGCCGTGCAGGTCGGCGTACAGGTCCAGGTTCTCCTGCACCGACAGGTCTTCGTACAGGCCGAAGCGCTGCGGCATGTAGCCGATGCGGTCCTGCACCGCTTGCACCTCCTGCGTGCCGCGCGCGACATCCCGGCCCAGCACCTGCAGGCGGCCATGATCGGGCCGCAGCAGGCCGGCGGCGAGGCGGATGAAGGTCGTCTTGCCGGCGCCGTCGGGGCCGACCAGCGCGGTGATCGCGCCGGCGGGTACTTCGATCGACAGGTCCGCCAGCGCCGCGAGCTTGGCCTTGGAGCCGGGCGCCTGGAAGTCCTTGCCGAGGCTCTGCGCCACGATCGCGGCGGCGGTCATTCAGTTACCCCACCGCCACTGGCGCCACGCGCGACGCATCAAGCGGCGCTGCGAGCGACGACTGCCGGTCGACGGGCTCGCGCGAAAGTCCCTCAAACCCTCACCCCAACCCTCTCCCGCGCGCGGGAGAGGGGGCAAATCTCCCTCTCCTCCGGCAACGGGGGAGAGGGTTGGGGTGAGGGGGTCTTGCCACACAGGCCACACAGACCCACGCGGAACGACTCGGGGCTTCATTGCAACGCGATATGCACCGTCGCCGGCATGCCCAGGCGCAGTGTGTCCGCGGGGTCGTCGACCTCGATGCGCACCTCGTAGACCAGGCTCGAGCGCAGCTCCTCGGTCTGCACCGTCTTCGGCGTGAACTCGGCCACCGAGGCGATGAAGGCGATGCGCCCTGGCAGCGCCTTGTCGGGCGCGCTGTCGGTGCTGACCTGCGCCGCCATGCCGGGGCGGATCTGCGACAGCCGCGGCTCGGGCACGAAGGCACGCACCCACTTGGGCTGCATGATCGCCAGCGTGAACACCGGCCGCTGCGGCGAGGCGATGTCGCCCGGCTCGAGCAACCGCGCGCGCACCACCGCGGCGATTGGCGCCTTCAGCTCGGACTCCTCGACCTGCCGTTCGGCCAGCGCCTTGTCGGCGCGCGCCGCGGCGAGTTGCGCCTCGGCCTGCGCGATGTCCTCGCGGCGCGGCCCGGCGATGGCCAGCGCCAGTGCCTTGTCGGCGCTGTCGCGCTGCGCCAGCGCCACCTTGCGCCGCGCCGCGGCGGCGTCCAGGTCCTGCTGCGCGACGCCGCGGCCGGCGGTGTCGTCGCGCGCCGCCTGCAGCCGCGCCAGTTGCTGGGCGGCGAACTCGGCATCGGCGGCGGCCGCCGCCAGCGCGGCGCGCGAGCGTGCGATCTCCTCGGGTCGCGTGCCGGCCTTCAAGCGCGCCAGCGCCTGCGCCGCGACGCCGATCTGCGCCTCGGCCTGCGCCACGCGCAGGCGCGGCGTGCGCGTGTCGAGCCGGCCCAGCACCTGGCCCGGGACGACGTGATCGCCTTCGCGCACGGCCAGCTCGTCGATGCGTTCGGCGGTGTTGAAGGCCAGCGAGACCTGGCGCTGGTCGACGTTGCCGTACAGCAGCAGCGTGTGCGTGTCCTCGCCGGCTGCATCGCGCTGCCACCAGACCCAGGCCAGCGCCGCCGCGCCGAGCAGCAGCACGATGGCGGCGATGACGATGCCACGGCGGCGTGCCGGCGGCGCTGAAGGGGCGAGGGCAGTATTCATCGTCGCGGTCCCGTGTCGAGCCGGCATCATACTGGAATTCGAATTCAAAGTTCAACTAGGACCCGTCGCGGCGCAGTGAAGAGGCCACTGCCGACTGCCGCAACCCGGCGCATCGCCGCCCCGGTGCACGGACAAGACGCCGCCGCATTGCACAGCCAGGCCGCAGGCTTCGGGCAAAGCCGGTCTGTGGTGCTTGCCCGGCCGGGCGCGCCGCGGCTTCAGCGTTCCAGTTGTGCGTAGACCGCGCGCGCCAGGGCCTGCATGTCCGGTCCGCGCGCGTCGCCGCTGAGGGCGTAGCCGAAGCGCGCGTCGACCCAGTAGAACGACTCCTCGCCGCCCACCCGCACCGACCTGAACGCGCCGGTTTCGGGTGCTTGACCGGGTGCGAAGACGGCGACATAGAGCGTGACGCGCGAACCCTGCGCGTTCTCGTACATGAACTGCGCGCGCGGCGTTCCCTCGCCCGGCAGCAGCCGGCCGCCGAGCAATCGATAGCCGTGCGCCGCCAGCGAGGGAACCTTCAGCGGCGAGTCCAGACGCCGGCTGAGCCACTGCACGAGGTGCGCCTCGTCGGATGCAGCCACTTCCACCGGGTGGCGCTTCTCCGGCACGAAGATCGCGTGGGCCAGCACCGCGTCGCGAACGAATGCCGGCGGCGCGGCGACCGCCGCCGGCACGTCGGCAGGCGCGATCCGCCCCCAGTAGCGGCCGCCGGCCGCCGCGGTCGCGACGAGCAGCACGACCGCCGCCGCCTGCTGCCAGAGCAGGCGGCGCCGGCGGGCCGTCGCGGCGCGGGTTACCACCTCGGTCAGCGCGGCCGGCGTCTCGCCGGGATCGATCGCCCGTGCCAGCTGGCGCAGTTGCACCCTTTGCGCCTGCCATTGCAGCACTCGCGCGGCAGCGTCGGGATGGGCCTGCAGCCAGGCCAGCACGACTGGCAGCCGTGTCGGGTCGAGCTGTGCATCGACGAAGGCGTGAAGCTCGTCGTCGGCCACGCGGTCGGTCGGATCGCTCATCGTTTCACCAGTTGCAGGGGCACCGGGCGCACGCTTCGGGCGCCGTCCGTCATCAGCTCGCGCATCCGCTCCCTGGCGCGGTGCAGCCGCGACATCACCGTTCCCACCGGCACGCCGAGGATGGCTGCGGCTTCGGCATAGGTGTACTCCTCGACCGTGACGAGCAGCAGCACCTCGCGCATCGGCGCCGGCAGGGCGGCCAGCGCCTGCTGCAGATCGAGCCTCTCGCCGACACCGGCCGTCGGATCGTGCGCCGGCTCCGCGTCGTCGTCGAGTTCGGCATGGCCGTCGTCGTGGCGCCAGTCGCGCAGATGGTTGCGGTGCAGGTTGTGCATCAGCGACAGCAGCCAGCCGCGCAGCATCGAGCCGGGCTGCCAGAGCGCCCATTTGATGCAGGCCCGCTCGAGCGTGTCCTGCACCAGATCGTCGGCCCGCGCGGCGTCGCCGGTCAGCAGCCGGGCGTACCGGCGAAGTGCCGGTACGTGACCGAGGACCTGTTCGACACCCACGCGGCGCGCTGCTCTCAGGGCTGCGCGGCGTGCCAGACGTTGTTGACGCCTTCGCCGCTGCGGTCGCCGGGCTTCTGGTCTTTCGTCCAGTGGTACAGCGGCTTGCCCTTGTAGGCCCACTGCTTGGTGCCGTCGTCGCGCGTCACGATGCTCCAGTCGCCGCTGGCAGTGGCACCGGCGGGCGCCATCAGCGGCGGCCAGTTGGCGGCACACGGCCCGTTGCAGGCGCTCTTGCCGGCGACGGTATCGCGATCGAAGGTATACAGCGTCATGCCGTTGGCGCCGACGAGCACGCCGCCCTCGGCCTTGGCCGGTGCGTCCGAAGCCAGCGCCGCGCCGGCGGCGCAGAGCAGGCCGGCGAGGACGATCGCAGAGAGGGAAGATTTGCGCAACATGATCGGTTCTCCGAAGTAAGGGGCACTACGGTAAACACGGCAGGCGCCCGAAGTATTCCATCCGGCTTCGAATTGCGGGACCGCTAGAATGCGCGCACTTCCGTCATCGGGGAGTAGCCGCCCTGCAGCGCAGGGGTGCGCGTCAACACACTTGACCCTCACGGTCGTGGCGCGCACAGCTTCGAGCCTGGCAAGACCTTTGACTGTGCCGCCTCCGGATGGGCCGGGGATGTCGCGCAGTCTCAGTTGTCGCCGGCCCGTGGAGCTCCCGTGGAAGCCCTCCTCGTATCCATCGGCGTCGTCGCGCTCGGCGAAATGGGCGACAAGACGCAGCTGTTGGCGATCCTGCTGGCCGCCAGGTTTCGCCGCCCGGTTCCGATCATCCTCGGCATCCTGGTCGCGACACTCGTCAACCATGCCTTCGCCGGCGCCGTCGGCACCTGGGTCGCGAGCGCCCTCGGTCCCGACGTCCTGCGCTGGGTGATCGGCGCATCGTTCATCGCGATGGCGCTGTGGATGCTGATTCCCGACCGCATCGACGCCGGGGCCGCCGGCGGCAGGCAGCGCTTCGGCGTTTTCGGCACGACGGTCGTCGCATTCTTCCTCGCCGAGATGGGCGACAAGACCCAGATCGCCACCGTCGCGCTGGCGGCGCGCTACGACGCGCTCGTCCTCGTCGTGCTCGGAACGACGATCGGCATGCTGCTCGCCAACGTGCCGGCGGTCTTCCTCGGCGACACGATCGCGAAGAAGGTCTCGCTGCCGCTCGTGCACGGCATCGCGGCCGTCATCTTCGCGGTGCTGGGCCTGTTGACGCTGTTCGATGTCGGCCATCTCTTCTGACGCACCGGGCGCGCCATCGCTTCGAGCCTGACGCGCGTCGCCCGCCGGGCCGCGCAATTCGACCCGCACCGCGTCTGGGCTACCATGCTGCGGCCTTTTCACGAGCTGCCGGCCGCGTCGGACGCCCGATCGCCGGCAGGCGCCGCCAGCCGATCGGATCGGCGCACGCAAGCCGATACAACATGGCCCTGTTCCCCCAGTCCGCGCTGAACCCCGGCGTGCGCAAGCGCGAGGTATTCGGCTGGGCGATGTACGACTTCGCCAACTCGGGCTATACGACGGTCGTCCTGACGGCGGTATTCAACGCCTACTTCGTCGGCGTCGTCGCGAAGGGGGCGGACTGGGCGACGCTCGCGTGGACGCTCGTCGTCGGCGCGTCGAGCGCGATCGTGATGCTGACGATGCCGGCGATCGGCGCCTTTGCCGACCTGCGCGCGGCCAAGAAGCGGCTGCTCGCGATCACCACTTTCGGCTGCGTCGTCGCGACGCTCGCGCTCGCCGCGACCGGGCCGGGCGACCTGTGGCTCGCGGCGCTCGCGATCGTCGTCTCGAATACCTTCTACTCGTACGGCGAATCGCTCACCGCGGCTTTCCTGCCCGAGCTCGCGCGGCGCGACGCGATGGGCACCGTCTCGGGCTGGGGCTGGAGCTTCGGCTATTTCGGCGGCATGCTTTCGCTGGGCTTGAGCCTCGGCTACGTCCTGTGGGCGCAGGGCCGGGGCCTGCCGGCAACCGAGTTCGTGCCGGTGACGATGGCGATCACGGCCGGCGTCTACGGCGTCGCCTCGCTCGCCACCTTCGCCCTGCTGCGCGAGCGCGCCGTGCCGCAGGCGCGCGGCGACGGCGATGCCGGCGTCGGCGCGGCGCTGCGCCGGCTGGCGGCGACATTCCGGCATGCGCGCGGCTATCGCGACTTCATGTGGCTGCTCGCCTGCAGCACGAGCTATCAGGCCGGCATCGCGGTCGTCATCGCGCTCGCCGCGGTCTATGCCGAGCAGGTGCTGGGCTTCAAGCAGACCGATACGATGGCGCTGATCTTCATGGTCAATATTGCCGCCGCGCTCGGCGCATTCGGCTTCGGCTATGCGCAGGACCGGATGGGCCACAAGGCCGCGCTCGGCGCGACCCTCGTCGGCTGGATCGTGATGACGGCGCTCGCCGCGCTTGCGACCGGCGCACCGCTCTTCTGGGTCGCGGCGGTGATCGCCGGCCTTTGCATGGGATCGAGCCAGTCGGCGGGGCGCGCGATGGCCGGGCTCTTCGCGCCGCCCGAACAGCGCGCCGAATTCTTCGGGCTGTGGACCTTCGCGGTGCGGCTGGCGGCGATCGTCGGCCCGGTGACCTACGGCATCGTGACGCTGCTCACCGCCGGCAACCATCGGCTCGCGATCGTCTCGACCGCGGTCTTCTTCGTCGCCGGGCTGCTGCTGCTCGTGCCGATCGACATCGCGCGCGGACAGCGTGCCGCGCAGGCGGGCGAGGCGCGGGGCCGAGGCTGACAGCGCGGCGCAGGCCACTAGAATGGGCCCGAGCGTTTTGTATCACCGAAGCGGCGCCGAAGCGGCGCCGAAGTGCTGGAGGAGCCTGCCGTCATGAAGATTCTGGTCCCCGTGAAAAGGGTCGTCGACTACAACGTCAAGGTGCGCGTCAAGGGCGACGGCACCGGCGTCGACATCGCCAATGTGAAGATGAGCATGAATCCGTTCGACGAAATCGCCGTCGAGGAGGCGGTGCGGCTGAAGGAGAAGGGCGCCGCGACCGAGATCATCGCCGTCTCGTGCGGCGTCGCGCAGTGCCAGGAGACGCTGCGCACGGCGATGGCGATCGGCGCCGATCGCGCGATCCTCGTCGAGACCGCGGAGGAACTGCAGCCGCTCGCGGTCGCCAAGCTCTTGAAGGCGCTCGTCGACAAGGAGCAGCCCGGCCTCGTGATCCTGGGCAAGCAGGCGATCGACGACGACTGCAACCAGACCGGGCAGATGCTCGCCGCGCTTGCCAATCTGGCGCAGGCGACGTTCGCGAGCAAGGTCGTCGTCGGCGACGGTTCGGTCGCGGTGACGCGCGAGATCGACGGCGGCATGGAGACGCTCGAGCTGAAGTTGCCGGCGATCGTGACGACCGACCTGCGGCTGAACGAGCCGCGCTACGTGACGCTGCCCAATATCATGAAGGCGAAGAAGAAGCCGCTCGAGGTCGTCAAGCCGGCCGACCTCGGCGTCGACGTCGCGCCGCGCATCAAGACGCTGAAGGTCGAGGATCCGCCCAAGCGCAGCGCCGGCATCAAGGTGCCCGATGTCGCGACCCTCGTCGACAAGCTGAAGAACGTTTCGAAGGTGATCTGACATGGCCGCACTCGTCATTGCCGAACACGACAACAAGTCGATCAAGGGCGCGACGCTCAACACCGTCACCGCCGCTGCCGCCTGTGGCAGCGAGGTGCACGTGCTCGTCGCCGGGCACAACGCAGCCGCGGCGGCGCAGGCCGCGGCGCAGATCGCAGGCGTCGCGAAGGTGCTGCATGCCGACGCGCCGGCGTTCGAGCACGGCCTCGCCGAGCCGGTCGCGGCGCAGGTCGTCGCGCTCGCCAAGGGCTACAGCCACCTCGTCTTTCCGGCCACCGCGGCGGGCAAGAACGTCGCGCCGCGCGTCGCGGCGCTGCTCGACGTCGGCCAGATCTCCGACGTCACGAAGGTGCTCGGCGCCGATACCTTCGAGCGCCCGATCTACGCCGGCAACGCGATCGCGACCGTGCAGACGGCGGATGCGACGAAGGTGCTGACGGTGCGCACGACCGGCTTCGACCCGGCCGCGGCAAGCGGCGGCAGCGCGAGCGTCGAGACCGTGAGCGCGGCGGCCGACCCGGGGCTCTCCACCTTCAAGGGCAGCGAGATCGCGAAGAACGACCGTCCGGAACTGACGGCGGCCAAGATCATCGTCTCCGGCGGGCGCGCGCTCGGCTCGGAGGAGAAGTTCAACGAGGTGCTGACGCCGCTCGCCGACAAGCTCGGCGCCGCGCTCGGCGCGAGCCGCGCCGCGGTCGATGCCGGCTACGCGCCCAACGACTGGCAGGTCGGCCAGACCGGCAAGATCGTCGCGCCGCAGCTCTACATCGCCTGCGGCATCAGCGGCGCGATCCAGCATCTGGCCGGCATGAAGGACAGCAAGGTGATCGTCGCGATCAACAAGGATCCCGAGGCGCCGATCTTCAGCGTTGCCGACTACGGGCTCGAGGCCGACCTGTTCGTCGCCGTGCCCGAACTCGTGAAGGCGCTCGGCTGATCGTCGCGCCGATCGAAGATTGCCAACCGGGGGCGCGCAACGGTCGTTGACGCGCCCTTTTGCCATCTGGAGAGAATCATGACCTACCGCGCTCCCGTCAAGGACATGCTGTTTTGCATGACCGAACTGGCCGGCCTCGACGAGGTCGCCAGGCTGCCCGGCTTCGAGGAATTCGGCGCCGACACCGCGCAGGCGGTGCTGGAGGAGTGCGCCAAGTTCAACGAGGGCGTTGTCGCGCCGCTCAACGTCGAGGGCGATCTGCACCCGTCGACGCTGAAGGACGGCGTCGTCACGACGACCACCGGTTTCAAGGAGGCCTTCCGGCAATTCGCCGAGGGCGGCTGGCAAGGCCTGCAGCACCCGGCCAGGTTCGGCGGCCAGGGCCTGCCCAAGACGATCGGCGCGGCGTGCGTCGAGATGCTCAACAGCGCCAACCTGAGCTTCGCACTGTGTCCGCTGCTGACCGACGGCGCGATCGAGGCGCTGCTCACCGCCGGTTCGGACGAACAGAAGACCACCTTCATCCCGCCGCTGGCCGAGGGCCGCTGGACCGGCACGATGAACCTGACCGAGCCGCAGGCCGGCAGCGACCTTGCCGCGGTGCGCACACGCGCCGAGCCGCAGCCCGACGGCACCTACAAGATCTTCGGCACCAAGATCTTCATCACCTACGGCGAGCACGATATGGCCGCCAATATCGTGCACCTCGTCCTCGCGCGCGTTGCCGGTGCGCCCGAGGGCGTGAAGGGCATCAGCCTGTTCGTCGTGCCGAAATTCATGGTCGGGGCCGACGGCAGCCTCGGCGCGCGCAACGACGTTTACTGCGTCAGCATCGAGCACAAGCTCGGCATCAAGGCGAGCCCGACCGCGGTGCTGCAGTTCGGCGACCACGGTGGCGCGGTCGGTTATATCGTCGGCGAGGAGAACCGCGGCCTCGAATATATGTTCGTGATGATGAACGCGGCGCGCTATGCGGTCGGCGTGCAGGGCATCGCGGTTGCCGAGCGCGCCTATCAGAAGGCGGCGGCATTCGCCAAGGAGCGCGTGCAGTCGCGCCCTGTCGACGGCTCGCTGCCGCGCAGCGGCCCGATCATCCACCACCCCGACGTGCGGCGCATGCTGATGACGATGCGCGCGCTGACCGAAGGCTGCCGCGGGATGGCGCTCAGCGCGGCGGCGGCGTACGACGCGGCGCACGCGCACCCGGATGCGAAGGCGCGCGAGCAGAATCAGGCGTTCTACGAATTCATGGTCCCGCTCGTGAAAGGCTACTCGACCGAGATGAGCCTCGAGGTGACGAGCCTCGGTGTCCAGGTGCACGGCGGCATGGGCTTCATCGAGGAAACCGGCGCCGCGCAGTACTACCGCGATGCGCGCATCCTGACGATCTACGAGGGCACGTCGGCGATCCAGGCGAACGACCTCGTCGGCCGCAAGACGGCGCGCGACGGCGGCCGCATGGCGCTCGCGGTCGCCAGGCAGATCGAAGCGACCGAGGCCGAACTCGGTGCGCGCGACAGCGCCGCGGCGCTCGCGGTGGCCAGACGCCTGCAGGCGGCGCGCACCGCCTTCGAGCAGGCCGTCGTCTTCATCGCCGGACATGCGAAGTCCGACCCGAATGCGGCTTTCGCCGGATCGGTGCCGTACATGATGCTGGCCGGCAATCTGGTCGCCGGCTGGCAGTTGGGGCGCGCGCTGATCGCCGCCGAAGACCGCCTCGCGGCGGGCGAGGATGCGGCCTTCATGACGGCCAAGATCGCGACCGCGCGCTTCTACGCGGAACATATCCTGACCCGCGCGCCCGGGCTGCGCGACGCGATCGTCGAAGGCGCGGCAAGCGTCACCGCGCTTGCCCCCGACGCGTTCTGAGGACGACGACCGATGGCGCTTCCGTCCGTCCTGCAAAAGCTCGCGCTGCCGGTCATCGGCGCGCCGCTGTTCATCATCAGCAATCCGAAACTCGTGATCGCGCAGTGCCAGGCGGGGATCGTCGGCGCGATGCCGGCGCTCAACGCGCGGCCGGCGTCGCAGCTCGACGACTGGCTCGCCGAGATCACCGAGACGCTCGCCGCCTACGACCGCGCGCACCCCGAGCGGCCGAGCGCGCCATTCGCGATCAACCAGATCGTGCACAAGAGCAACGACCGCCTCGAGCACGACATGGCCGTCTGCGCGAAATACAAGGTGCCGATCGTGATCTCGTCGCTCGGCGCGCGCACCGATATCAACGACGCGGTGCACGCCTGGGGCGGTGTCGTGCTGCACGACATCATCAACGATACCTTTGCGCACAAGGCGATCGACAAGGGCGCCGACGGCCTGATCGCGGTCGCCGCCGGCGCCGGCGGGCACGCCGGCGTGAAGAGCCCGTTCGCGCTGATCCAGGAGATCCGCGCCTGGTTCGACGGGCCGCTCGCGCTGTCGGGCGCGATCGCCACCGGCGGCGCGGTGCTCGCGGCGCGGGCGATCGGCGCCGATTTCGCCTATATCGGCTCGGCCTTCATCGCGACCGACGAAGCGCGCGCGTCCGACGCCTACAAGCAGTGCATCGTCGATTCGAACAGCGACGACATCGTCTACTCGAGCCTGTTCACCGGCGTGCACGGCAACTACCTCAAGCCGTCGATCCGCGCCGCCGGGCTCGACCCCGACAACCTCGAGCACAGCGACCCGAGCAAGATGAGCTTCGGCAGCGACTACGGCGCGCGAAAGGCCTGGAAGGATATCTGGGGCTGCGGCCAGGGCATAGCCGCGATCAAGGCGGTGGTTCCGGCAGCCGAACTGATCGCCCGCCTCGCGCGCGAGTACGACGAGGCGCGGCGGCGGTTGGCCTGAAGGCACGATTGCAAACTCCGTGCGCTTGCTGCCGCCTCCTGAGCTTTACGCACGTTGCCGCACCCGCTGCCGGCGCCGTTCCGAGTTGCGGCCTGGTTCGGGTTCGCGATCGACCGCATTGAAGTCGGGTCAGCCGCCGGCGTGCCCGTGCCCGAGGCTGCAAAGGGCCGTGCGGGGCGCCCGCGACGCTTCGATGAGGCGGTCGACTGCGTCGACTCCCCTGCGGTACTCGGTCTCGTGGCCCGCCGCGAAACTCGCTGCGT
>JACSRM010000076.1 GCA_014879745.1 Burkholderiaceae bacterium
CGCGTTCGTGTAGCGCATGAGGTTCATGTACAGGAGCCCCAGCGCCTCGAGCGTGAACATGCTGTTCAGGCCGGCGCAGGCGTCGGCCACCAGCAATTCGTACTGGCCCACGGTGAGCACCACGCCGGCCCGCCCCACCGGGTACCCAAGGTGGTACAGCAGGCTCGCGGCGACCGCCGACACCGCCGACTTGAGCGGCGCCGTCACTGCCGCCACCAAGGTGCCAGGCAAGGGCACCATGAAGAGCATGAAGAAGAGCGGAAACCAGACGATGCGCAACGCCTTGCGGCCCATGAAGAGCAGCGCCAGCGCGATCAGCATCACGATCTGCGAGAAGATCTCGAAGAACATGATGAACTGCGAGCGGCCGATCACGTACAGGAGGAGCGCCACCACGAGCAGCGGCGCACCCAGCCAGTAGTCGGGCGCGGGTTCGAGGGCCGCCAGTTCGTGCCGCTTGGCGTAGATCAGGTAGATGCTCACGGCGAGGATGATCGGGCCGTGCCCCTGCTCGTCGGTCGACCAGACGCGCTCGGCCAGCATGATGTAGCTCGGGATGTACATCGCGGCGAGGCCGAGCAGAAGAAGCCCGACAACGATCACGTCCATGCCGCGCTCCGGCGGCCGGGCGAGATCTGCGGATCTCTTCGCGGGGTCGGTGTGCGCGATCGTCGACACGTCAGAACTCGTTGACGATGACGCCCGAGAGTTTGGTAGGCGTCTCCGCCAGGTTGGCCACCATGTCCTGCAGATCGGCGACGCGGCCCTTGTCCTTGCGCGCAACGACCAGCGCCGCGCCGCAACGCGCGGCAATCACGGCGGCATCGGCACCGTAGACGGCGGCCGGGGTGTCCACCACCACGTAGTCGAACTTCGAGACGAGCTCACGCATCAGCAGGCCGAAGGCGGGGCGTTCGACGAGTTCCAGCGGATTCGGCGGCGTGGTTCCGACCGGCAGCACGAACAGGCTGGGAACCCCCGCAACCTGCTGAATGACGTGGCTGTCACTGCGCCCGGAGAGGATGCCCGAAAGCCCGGTCTGGTTCTTGAGCTTGAAGACCTCGTGCAGCCGCGGCCCGCGCATGTCGGCATCCACCAGCAGCGTGCGGCCACCCAGCTGGGCGAGCGCGACGGCCAGGTTGGCGGCGCAGTAGGTCTTGCCGTCGCCGGCGTCGGGGCTGATGACCGCAAGTGCTCGCGGGGGCGAACCTTCGTCGAACAGGCGCATCATGAGCTGGCTGCGAAGTGCGCGAAACCCCTCGGCCCGCGCCGAAAATGGTTCGTTGAGCGCGACCAGTTCGGGACTGACGTGGCGCTGCTCCTCCGGCGCATAGGGATAGTGAAACTGCTGAGACAGCGCGAACAGCACGTCATCCTTGCTCGCATAGCCCAGCGCGACGGCGGCTTCCCCGAAGCGCACACCCGCCTGGCGCTGATGCTCGAGCACCTTTTCGACCTGCTCGGTCGTCAGATTTCGCAGCTCGGCAATGATGTCGCCGATGCTGCGCTCATGCTCATGCACCGTGTTGTCCGCATCGGGCGCCTGCGGCGAATGCGGCGGGTGCTGCGCCTGCGGCCTTGCCGCGGCCTCGACGATGGCTACCGGATCGGGTGTCGAATCTCGAAACTTGGCCATTACGCCCCCTTCGCCGGTTGCGGCAGTGCGGCCATCAGCCGCTGCTGCATGGCAGGCAAGTGCTTGTGCGCGAGGCTGAGTTTGGCGCCAGGCTTGGGCATCACGCCGAGGACGGGCAGGCCAAGCGTGGCGAATACATCGTCGATGCTGCGCACGCGCCGATCATTGATCTCGAGAACGACTGCCGTGCCGATGGCCAGCAAGCCACCCAGGAAGATGGACAGGACCAGGTTCAGCAGAATGCGCGGCGACGACGCCTCGATCGGCGGCACAGCCTGCGTCAGCACGTTGACGTTGCTCTGCGTCGTCTGACTCTCGAGGCTGGTCTGCATCGAACGCGCCATCAGCGTGTCGTACGAGCGCTGCGCGTTCTCGACGTCCCGCGCCAACACCTGGCCTTCGTCGCGAACCTGCTTCAGGTTCAGCACTTTCGCGCGCTGCGCTGCGAGCGCATCGCGAACCTGCGCCTCTCGCGCACGGTTGATCGTCCCCGTCACGCCGACGCCGCCCGTCACGCGCCGCGTCTCTTCGGCGATGCTCGTCTTCAGCTCGGCGATATTCGCCTTGAGTTCGACGATCTGCGGGTGCGCGCTGCCGTACCTGGCGTTCAGCTCCTTCAGCTTTGCCTCTTGCACCGACAGCTGGGACTTCAAGCCGTTGATCACCGGGTTGCTCAGCACCTCCTGCAGCTGGTCCGCAGAACTTCCCCTGGCCTGCCCCTGCCGGCTGTTCGACTCTGCGGCAATGGCCTGGATCATCACCAGTTGCGACGAAAGATCGTTCAGGCGCGCGGTTTCGACGTCCAGCCGCTCGTCGGTGGCGGTGATGCCCTTCTCGCGCTGAAATGCGCTCAACCTGGCCTGCGCCTTCTCGAGTGCATCGCGCGCATCCTTGCCCTGCGTATCGAAGAAGGTCGAATACTGTTTCGCCGGGTTGACGCGTAGTTCGAGCGAGGTGTCGATATAGGCCTGCACGAAGGCATTGGCCAGGCCGGCCGCGAAGCGCGGATCGGGCGCCGAATAGGCGACGTTGATGACGTTCGAATCGCGTGACGGCTGC
>JACSRM010000125.1 GCA_014879745.1 Burkholderiaceae bacterium
CCTCGCGATGGGCGTCTACCTCGGCCAGAGCACGAAGATCTACGACCGCGCGACGGGCGAGGTGAGCTACGGCCGCGTCCCGGCCGGTTCGGTCGTCGTCAGCGGCAGCCTGCCGGCGAGCGACGGCACGCACAGCCTGTACTGCGCGGTGATCGTCAAACGCGTCGATGCGCAGACGCGCGCCAAGACGAGCATCAACGAACTCCTGCGGGCTTGAGCCTGTGGAGCATTCCGCCACTCCCGCTCGGGCGCCCGAAACGGCGGCGCTCGTCGTTGCAAATGCTCGCCGTAGCCCGGGCTACGGCTGCGCTTTGCGCCTCGATCGACACCCTTTCGGCCACCCGCTCGGGCGCGCCGGAATACTTCACAGGCTCTGAACACCATGGCGATCTCCGACAACATCCGGATGAGCAGCGGCAACATGGAGCGCGTGCTGCGCCTGATGGCCGACAAGGGCGCCTCCGACGTCTACCTGTCGGCGAATACGCCGATCCTCATCAAGATCAACGGCCAGATCCTGCAGCTGTCGGACCAGCCGCTGACCCCGACCCAGCCGCGCCAGCTGCTCGCCGAGTTGCTGACGCCGACCCAGCTCGAGGAGTTGGAGGAAACCGGCGAACTGAACGTCGGCGTCGGGCTCTCCGGCATCGGCAGCTTTCGCCTCTCGGGCTTCAAGCAGCGTGGCACGGTGGCGGCGGTGTTTCGCTGCATCCCGCACCAGATCCCGTCGCTCGACAGCCTGAGCATGCCGCCGATCATCTCGACGCTCGCGACCGCCAAGCGTGGCCTCGTGCTGTTGGTCGGCGCGACCGGCACCGGCAAGAGCACGACGCTCGCCGCGATGCTCGAGCAGCGCAACCAGCAGATGACGGGCCACATCCTGACGATCGAGGACCCGATCGAGTTCCTGTTCACGAACAAGAAGTCGGTCGTCAACCAGCGCGAGGTCGGGCGCGATACGCAGTCGCTGCAGACCGGGCTGCGCAACGCGCTGCGCCAGGCGCCCGACTGCATCCTGATCGGCGAGATCCGGGATCGCGAGACGATGACCTCGGCGCTCAGCTACGCGCTGTCGGGCCACCTCGTGCTCTCCACGCTGCACGCGAACAACAGCTACCACGCGCTGTCGCGCATCATGTCGTTCTACACGCCCGAGGCGCGCCCGGCGCTGCTCGCCGACCTCGGCGCCGGCATGCGCGCGATCGTCTCGCAGCGCCTGCTGCGCGCGACGGCCGGCGGGCGCATCCCGGCGGTCGAAGTGATGTTCAATACCAAGCTCGTCTCCGAGATGATCGAGCAGGGCGACTTCAGCGGCATCCGTGAGGCGATGGAAAAATCGATGGCCGAAGGCTCGCAGACCTTCGAGCAGGATATCGCGCGCCTCATCACGGCCGGCCTCGTGACGCGCGAGGAGGGCCTTGCCTTCGCCGATTCGCCGACCAACCTGATGTGGCGGCTGCAAAACGACATGACGCCGATCTCGCGCCTGACCCCCAAGGCCGAGGAGCAGGAAGAAGGTGCGAGCTTCTCAGAGATCGTGTTCGACGCGCCGCGCGAATGACGCCTGCCACGCCGCGCGCGCTGCACCTCGCCGAACAGCTGATCGCCCGCCGCTCCGTCACGCCCGACGACGCCGGCTGCCAGCAGGCGATCGCCGAGTGGCTTGCGCCGCTCGGCTTCGAATGCCATCGCATCCACAGCGGCCCGGCGCAGGCCAGGGTCAGCAACCTGTGGGCGGTGCGCCGCGGCGCGCCGGGCGGCAAGCTGCTCGCATTCGCCGGCCACACCGATGTCGTGCCGACCGGCCCGCTCGAACTGTGGACGAGCGATCCGTTCGCGCCGACCCACCGCGACGGCAAGCTCTACGGCCGCGGCGCAGCCGACATGAAGACCTCGATCGCGGCGATGGTCGCCGCCTGCGAGGAGTTCGTGCAGGCGCACCCGAAGGCGCCCGGATCGATCGCGCTCTTGATCACGAGCGACGAGGAAGGGCCCGCGATCGACGGCACGGTCAGGGTCTGCGAATGGCTGCAAGCGCGCGGCGAGACGATCGACTACTGCATCGTCGGCGAGCCGACCTCCGTCGAGCGGCTCGGCGACATGGTCAAGAACGGCCGCCGCGGCAGCCTGTCGGGCCGGCTCACGGTGCGCGGCGTGCAGGGCCACATCGCGTATCCGCACCTCGCGAAGAACCCGGTCCACCTGTTCGCGCCGGCGCTCGCGGAACTCGTCGCAACCGTTTGGGACGCGGGCAACGAATACTTCCCGCCGACCGGCTGGCAGGTCTCGAACATCCACGCCGGCACCGGTGCAGGCAACGTGATCGCGGGCGAACTCGTCGCCGAGTTCAACTTCCGCTACAGCACCGAATCGACGCCGGCGTCGCTCCAGGCAAGGCTGGCGGCGACGCTCGAGCGCCACGGACTCGACTACGACATCGCCTGGACGCTCGGCGGCGAGCCCTTCCTGACGCCGGTCGGCGAGTTGAGCGAAGCGCTGTGCGGCGCGATCCGCGACGAGTGCGGAATCGAAGCCGCCTTGTCGACGACCGGCGGCACGTCCGACGGCCGCTTTATCGCGAAGATCTGCGCGCAGGTGATCGAGTTCGGCCCCGTCAATGCAAGCATTCACAAGATCGACGAATATGTCGCCGCCGCCGATATCGAGCC
>JACSRM010000074.1 GCA_014879745.1 Burkholderiaceae bacterium
ATGCGGCTGAAGTCGAGCCCGCAGGCCTTCCAGTGGGCGATGCCCTGGCGCGTGTCGAGCAGGTCGCTGCGGCCGATCAGCTCGTCGAACGTTCGCGCGCCGAGCTGCGCCATGATGCGCCGCGCCTCCTCGGCGACGAAGAAGAAGTAGTTGACGACGTGCTCGGGCCGCCCGGAGAACTTCGCGCGCAGCACCGGGTCCTGCGTCGCGACGCCGGTCGGGCAGGTGTTCAAGTGGCACTTCCTCATCATGATGCAGCCCTCGGCGACGAGCGGCGCCGTCGCGAAGCCGAACTCGTCGGCGCCGAGCAGCGCGCCGATGACGACATCGCGCCCGGTCTTCATCTGGCCGTCGGCCTGGACGCGGATGCGACCGCGCAGGCGGTTCAAGACGAGCGTCTGCTGCGTTTCGGCCAGGCCCAGCTCCCACGGCGTTCCGGCGTGCTTGATGCTCGACCACGGCGACGCGCCGGTGCCGCCGTCGTGGCCGGCGATGACGACGTGGTCGGCCTTGGCCTTCGCGACGCCGGCGGCGACGGTGCCGACGCCGACCTCGCTGACGAGCTTGACGCTGATGCTCGCGCGCTGGTTCGCGTTCTTCAGGTCGTGGATGAGCTGGGCGAGGTCCTCGATCGAGTAGATGTCGTGGTGCGGCGGCGGCGAGATGAGCCCGACGCCGGGCACCGAGTGGCGCAGGTAGCCGATGTACTCGCTGACCTTGCCGCCCGGCAGCTGGCCGCCCTCGCCGGGCTTCGCGCCCTGCGCCATCTTGATCTGAATCTGATCGGCCGAGCCGAGGTATTCGGTCGTCACGCCGAAGCGGCCCGACGCGACCTGCTTGATCCTGCTGCGCAGCGAGTCGCCCGCTTCGAGCGCGTAGTCCGACGCGATGACCTTGGCGCCGACGACGTCGGAGAGCGTCGTGCCGGCTTCGATGGCGACGCCCTTCAGCTCGCTGCGGTAGCGCGCCGGGTCCTCGCCGCCTTCGCCGGTGTTGCTCTTGCCGCCGATGCGGTTCATCGCAACGGCGAGCGTCGCGTGCGCCTCGGTCGAGATCGAGCCGAGCGACATCGCGCCGGTCGCGAAGCGCTTGACGATCTCGGACGCCGGCTCGACCTCGTCGAGCGCGATCGCCTTCGCCGGGTCGAACCTGAACTCGAACAGGCCGCGCAGCGTCATGTGGCGGCGCGACTGGTCGTTGATGATCTGCGCGTACTCCTTGTAGGTGTCGAAACGCCCGCCGTCCGGCGCGCGCACGCTGTGCTGCAGCTTGGCGATCGCGTCGGGCGTCCACATGTGCTCCTCGCCGCGCACGCGCCAGGCGTAGTCGCCGCCGTCGTCGAGCGCGCCGGCGAGCACCGGATCGGCGCCGAACGCGGCGCGGTGCATGCGGATCGCCTCCTCGGCGACACGGAACACGCCGATACCGCCGATCTGGCTTGCCGTGCCGCGGAAGTACTTCTCGATCAAGGGCTTGTCGAGGCCGATCGCCTCGAACAACTGGGCGCCGCAGTACGACATGTAGGTCGAGACGCCCATCTTCGACATGATCTTGGACAGGCCCTTGCCGATCGCCTTCACATAGTTGGCGATCGCCTTCTCGGCCGACGGCTCGCCCGGCAGCTGTGCGTGCAGGTCGAGGATCGTCTCGAGCGCGAGGTACGGATGGATCGCCTCGGCGCCGTAGCCGGCGAGCAGCGCGAAGTGGTGCACCTCGCGCGCCGAAGCGGTCTCGACGACGAGCCCGACCGTCGTGCGCAGCCCCTCGCGTACCAGGTGCTGGTGGATCGCCGACAGCGCGAGCAGCGCCGGGATCGCGACGTGGCGGCGGTCCATGCGGCGGTCGCTGATGATGATGATGTTGTAGCCGTCGTGAAGCGCGTCGACCGCCTCGGCGCACAGCGACGCGAGCTTGGCCTCGACGCCCTCGAAGCCCCAGGCGAGCGGGTATGTGATGTCCAGCTCGTGGCACTTGAACTTGGCACCGGTGCGGCGTTCGATCTGGCGCAACCGCGCCATGTCGTCGAAGTCGAGGATCGGCTGCGACACCTCGAGCCGCGTCGGCGGGTTCACGGCGTTGATGTCGAGCAGGTTCGGCTTCGGGCCGATGAACGAGACGAGCGACATCACGATCGCCTCGCGGATCGGATCGATCGGCGGGTTCGTGACCTGCGCGAAGAGCTGCTTGAAGTAGTTGTAGAACGGCTTGTTCTTGTCGGACAGCACGGCCAGCGGCGCGTCGTTGCCCATCGAGCCGATCGCCTCCTCGCCGGCCGACGCCATCGGCGCGAGCTGGAACTTGATGTCCTCCTGCGTCATGCCGAACGCCTGCTGGCGGTCGAGCAGCGTCTCGCCGAAGCGCGACGGCCGGCCCGGCTCGACGAGGGCGACCGAGTCGAGCCGGATGCGAACGTTCTCGATCCACTGCTGGTACGGGCGGGCGTTGGCGAATTGGGTCTTCAACTCCTCGTCGTCGATGATGCGGCCCTGCTCGAGATCGATCAGGAACATCTTGCCCGGCTGCAGGCGCCACTTCGTGACGATGCGGTTTTCCGGGATCGGCAGCACGCCCGTTTCGGAGGCGAGGACGACGAGATCATCGTCGGTGACGATGTAGCGCGCCGGGCGCAGGCCGTTGCGGTCGAGCGTCGCGCCGATCTGCTTGCCG
>JACSRM010000342.1 GCA_014879745.1 Burkholderiaceae bacterium
GTGCTGACTACCGAGTTGTCCTGCCTGAGCGTCGTCTGAAAGACCGATCGCGCCCCCGCCGCGCGCGCCGCCGGCAGCGCAGCCTGCGAGCCGGACGCGCCGCCGGTCTGTTCGCTCACCGGCGGCGTCACCGGCTTGGCACCGAGCGTGGCCAGGCGGGCCGCGAAGCGGCTTTCGCACAGCAGGCGCACGGTCGTATCCGGAGCGTCGCAGACGACAAGCACCGTCGTCCCCCGCAGCGACTGCTTGGGCCACTGGGGGTCGGTCCATTGCGCACCGATCTCGGTCGACGCGCAGCCGGCGGCCAGCAGCGCGGCGAGCAACGGCGCAGCGAGCCGCGCCGGCCGCGCCGAGCGACACGGCGCCGGTCGATGATCTTCCCCGATCAACTTCATCGTCATTGTCGAACTCCCAGGTCTTCGGCAACCCGCGGCACGCCCCGGTTCAGGCCGGCGCCGCAAGCTCGCGGCGCGTCACCGGCCCCTTGCCGCTGAATCGGTCGAGATAGAGGTAGATCACGGGCGTGATGTAGAGCGTGATCGCCTGCGAAAAGACGAGCCCGCCGACGACCGCGAGACCGAGCGGCTGGCGCAATTCGGCGCCGGCACCGAGGCCGAGCGCGATCGGCACCGCGCCGCACATCGCGGCCAGCGTCGTCATCATGATCGGTCGAAAGCGCAGCACGCAGGCATCGCGAATCGCCTGCGCGGGCGCCAGGCCGCGCGTGCGCTGCGCGTCGAGCGCGAAGTCGATCATCAGGATCGCATTCTTCTTGACGATGCCGATCAAGAGCAGGATGCCGATCGTCGCGATCAGCGTCAACTCCATGCCGAACAGCTGCAGCGTGAGCAGCGCGCCGACCGCCGCCGACGGCAACCCGGCCAGGATCGTCAGCGGATGGATATAGCTCTCGTAGAGCACGCCCAGCAGCACATAGATGACGAGCAGCGCGGAGATGATCAGGATCGCCTGGCTCGCCTGCGAGCTCTTGAAGACCGCCGCGTCGCCGCCGTAGGACGTGATGATCGATGCGGGCATGCGCAGCTCTTCGCGGTAGCGCTCGATGCGGTCGGTCGCGGTGCCCAGCGGCACGCCCGGCGCGAGGTTGAACGATACCGTCACCGCCTGCAGCTGCCCGACGTGGTTGATCGCCGTCGGCCCGACGCTGCGCTCGACCGTCGCGAAGCTCGACAGCGGCACGAGCGCACCGTTGCTGCTGCGCACGTAGATGGCGTCGAACGCGCTCTCGTCGGCCTTCGCCTCGGGCGCCACCTCCATGATCACCTGGTAGCTGTCGGCCGGCGTATAGATGGTCGAGACCTGGCGCTCGCCGAATGCCGAATACAGGCTCGAGCGCACGGCGTCGATGTCGACGCCGAGCGTATTCGCGCGATCGCGGTCGATCTTCAGGCTCGCCTGCAGGCCTTTGAGTTGCGAGTCGCTCGTCACGTCGCGAAACATCGGATCGGCGCGCAGCTTCTCCTGGAGCTTCTGCGCCCAGTCGTTGAGCGCATCGGCCTTCACGCTTTGCAGGATGTACTGGAACTGGCTCTTGCTCGGGCGCCCGCCGAGCTGCAGGTTCTGCACCGGCTGCGGATAGGCGGCCAGCCCCGGCACCTCGCGCAGCTTCGTCCTCAAGCCCTCGACGACCTGCTTCATCGGCTGGCGCTCGGCGCGCGGCTTCAGGTTGATGAACATGCGGCCCGTATTCTGCGAACCGAAGCCGCCGTTGAACGAGCTCACCGTCGCCACGTTCGGGTCGGCGCGCACGATCGCCGCGGCGCGATCCTGCAGCGCGACCATCGCAGGAAACGAGATGTCCTCCGACGCCTCGGTGCTGATGCGCAGCTGGCCGATATCCTCCTCCGGAAAAAAGCCCTTCGGGATCGTGATGAAGAGCCACGCCGTCGCGGCGAAGGTCGCGAAGGCGACGAGCAGCACCGCGAAGCGGTGCCCGAGGGCGAGGTCGAGCGTGCGCGTATAGCCGGCGAGCATCGCGTCGAAGCCGCGCTCGAACAGCCGCACCAGCGCCCCGGGCCGCTTCTGGTGTTCGCGATCCGTGATGAAGCGGCTCGCCAGCATCGGCACGAGGGTGAGCGAGACGAAGGCCGAGGCGATGATCGCGAGCGATACGACGACCGCGAACTCGTGGAACAGCAACCCGATCACGCCCGGCATGAAGAAGATCGGGATGAAGACGGCGACCAGCGAGCTCGAGATCGAGATGATCGTGAAGCCGACCTCGCGCGAACCCTTGAGCGCCGCCTCGAACGGCGCCATGCCGTCCTCGATGTGGCGCATGACGTTCTCGAGCATCACGATCGCGTCGTCCACGACGAGGCCGACGGCGAGCGTGAGGCCGAGCAGCGAGACGTTGTCCAGGCTGTAGCCGAAGGCCCACAGCAGCGCGATCGCGCCGAGCAGCGAGACCGGCAGCGACAGCGTCGGGATCAGCGTCGCGACGACGCGGCGCAGGAACAGGAACATGACGAGCACGACGAGCGCGA
Source organism: Burkholderiaceae bacterium (assembly GCA_014879745.1). Lineage (GTDB taxonomy): Bacteria > Pseudomonadota > Gammaproteobacteria > Burkholderiales > Burkholderiaceae_C > CAIKUF01. Next base: position 2,508 of record JACSRM010000342.1, read on the forward strand.
TCGTTCCCATCAAGGTCAGCGTCACGTCGTGCAGCGCCTCGCGGATCGAACTCGAGCGGTCGTTGACGATCGTGAGCTTGACCGAAGCCGGCAGCTGCGATCTGAACTCGGGAACCGCGGCGCGCACCTCGTCGACGACCTTGACCGTATTCGCGTCCGGCTGGCGCAGCACGGCCAGCGAGATCGAGGTCTCGCCGTTCAGCGTGGCGTTCGTCTTCACGGTCTCGTAGCTGTCTTCGACGGTTGCGACGTCGCGCAGCCGCACCTCGCTGCCGCCGCGGCTGGCGACGATCAGGTCGGCGAACTCGGCGGCATTGCGCAACTGGCGGTTCGCCTGCAGCGTGAGCGTCTGGCGGCTGCCCTCGAGCGTGCCGACCGGCGTATTCGCATTCGCCGCCGTCAACGCCCGGGTCAGCTCGTCGAGGCTGATATTGCGCGCCGCGAGCGCCTCGGGATGCACCCGCACGCGCACCGCATAGCGTTTCTGGCCGTAGACGTTGACCTGGGCGACGCCTTCGAGCGTCGACAGCGTCGGCGCGATCAGATGTTCGGCGTAGTCGTTCAGGTCCGACAGGTTCATCGACGGCGACTGCAGCGCGATGAAGAGCACCGGCGCGTCGGCCGGATTGACCTTGCGGTACGACGGCGGCACCGTCATATCCTGCGGCAGCGAGCGCTGCGCGCGCAGCAGGGCGGCCTGCACGTCGACCGCCGCGGCATCGATATCGCGCCCCTCGTCGAACTCGAGCGTCAGCGAGGTGCTGCCCAGCGTGCTGGACGAGCTGATGACGGCCAGCCCCGGGATCGTCGCGAACTGCTTTTCCAGCTGCAGCGCGACCGAGGTCGCCATCGTCTCCGGGCTCGCCCCCGGCAGCGCGGCGAAGACATTGATGACCGGCGTGTTGTAGCTCGGCAGCGCGGCAACCGGGATGCGCCCGTAGGCGATCACGCCGGCGAGCACGATCGCGGCGTTCAACAGCACCGTCATCACCGGACGGCGGATGAAGAGCTCGGACAGATTCATGGCGCGCTCACGGCGAGAACCTCGCCTGCGACGCCGCGCCCTGCGGCGCGGCGACCGGCGTGGCGCGCGCACCGTCGGCGACCGACGCGCGCGCCAGGACGTTCGCGCTCGCCGCCCCCGAAGCCGCGCCATCCGCGGCGCGCAACTGAACCGCGCTGCCGGGGCGCAGGTTCTGCTTGCCTTCGACGACCACCGGCGTGCCCGGTTCGACGCCGCTGACGGCCGCGAGGGTGCCGGCCGAGGCGATCAGCTCGATCTCGCGCTGCGCCGCCTTGCCGTCGGCACCGACGACGAATACCGTCTTCGCGCTCGGCCCCTGGATGATCGCCGCCTGCGGAATCACGACCACGCCGGGCAGGGTGCGAACGACGAGCTGCACGTTGACGTAGGCGCCCGGCCACAGCAGGTGCTGCTTGTTGTCGAACTCCGCCTTCAGCCTGACGGTGCCCGAAGCCGCGTCGACCGCGTTGTCGACGAACTGCAGCCGCCCGGTGAGCGTCGCGCGGCCGTCCGGCAGTTCGGCGCTCACCGGCGCATTGCCCGCCTTCAGACCGCCGAGCACGTCCTGCAGATTGCGCTGCGGCAGCGTGAAGCTGACCGCGATCGGATCGAGCTGCGTGATCGTCACGAGCGGCGCGCCGCTGGGCTGCACATAGCTGCCGGCATAGACGTTGATCGCCCCCGCACGCCCGGCCGAGGGCGCGACGATGCGGCTGTAAGAGAGCGCGACGCGCGCCGCGGTGATCGCCGCCTGGTCGGCGCCGACCGCCGCGCGCTGGCCCTCGACGAGCGTGAGGTTGGTATCGACCGCGCTTTGCGAAACGAACTTCTGGTTCAGCAGGTCGCGGCTGCGCGCAAGCTGGCGCTCGGCGTCGGCGAGCGCCGCCTGGTCGCGCTGGAGTTGCGCCTGCGCCTTCGCGAGGTTCGCGGCGTCGGCCCGGCTGTCGAGCGTGAAGAGCAGCTCGCCGGCCTTCACGAACTGGCCCTCGGTGTTGTGGACCTTCTCGATCACGCTGGCGACCTGGGGCCGGATCTCGACCGTATTGAGCGCCGTCACGGTACCGCTCGTCGCGATCGTTTCGGGCCAGTCACGGCGCTCGGCGACGAAGGTCGAGACGCTCACCGGGCCCTCGTTCGCGTCGTGCGCGGTCAGCGTGGTCCCGCTGCCGCCGGTCGGGCCCGAGTTGCCGGATTGCGTCCGCCAGACGCCAAGCGCCACGCCCGCGCCGAGCACGACGACGAGTCCCCACAAGATCGGTTTGCGCATGGATGGTCGGTTTCCGGGCCGCAATGCGTAGTTTGCAACAAACGCCGGTGACGAACGCTTCGGCGCCGTTGCGGTGCGCGCACCTGCGCAGCGCGGTCCTCAGGCCGACTCTGCGACGAACTCGAAGTGCTCGACGGCCGGCGGCGCGGCGAAGAACGGGCCGACGATCGCGCGCCATCGACCGAACAGCGGTCCCTGCCGGAAGCTCACGGTGTGGTCCTCGAGCGTCTCCCAGTAGACCATCAGCACATAGCGGTCGGGCGATTCGACGCCGCGATGGGCCTTGTAGCCGCGGCAGCCCTGCGCCTTCGCGATCACGGTTTCGGCGCCTTCGCGCAGGGCGGCCTCGAATTCGGCGTTTCTGCCGGGCGTGATACGGATATCGGCGATCTCGACAATCATGGCTTGGCTCCGGGTTGGCAGAACGCTTCGGCGGCGCACGCATCCGCGCCGCGGCACCTGCGATCGGTTCGCAGGCTCAGACACCCAGCAGCGGGGCGAGTTCCTCGGGCCGCGCCGACAGGTCGGCCGATTCGCCGGCCAGCACGATGAGCCCCTTCTCCATCACCACCGCGAGATCGGTATTCGCGAGCACCGCGCGATAGTTGCGATCGACGATCAGCGTGCTGATGCCGCTGGCGCGAATATCGCCGATCACGCGCCAGATCTCGGCGACGATCAGCGGCGCGAGGCCCTCGGTCGCCTCGTCGAGGATGACGAGGCTCGGGTTGGTCATCAGCGCACGGCCGATCGAGAGCATCTGCTGCTCTCCGCCCGAGAGTTGCTGCCCACCGTGCGAGAGGCGTTCGGCGAGGCGCGGAAAAGTCTCCATCACGCGCTCGAAGGTCCATTCGCGCCGGCCGTCGACGCCGGCGCGCGCCGTCATCATCAGGTTCTCGCGCACCGACAGATTCGGGAAGATGCCGCGCCCTTCGGGCACGTAGCCGATGCCGAGGCGCGCCATGCGTTCGGGCGGCGAGCGCGTCATCTCGCGCCCCTGCCAGTGCACCTGCCCGGCCGCGGCGGGGACATAGCCCATCAGGGTGCGGATCAGCGTCGTCTTGCCCATGCCGTTGCGGCCGAGCAGGCCGACCGCGGCGTGCGCCGGAATCTGCAGGTCCACGCCGCGCAGGACGTGGCTTTCGCCGTAGTAGGCGTTGATGCCGCTGGCCACCAGCAGCGGCGGATGGGCGGCGGCGTCAGCCATGGTCCTCGCCCAGATAGGCGACGAGCACTTCCGGATGAGTGCGGATCACCTCCGGCGCGTCGCTGGCGATGACCTCGCCGTTGACCATCACGGTGATCATGTCGGCGACGCGGAAGACGGCGTCCATGTCGTGCTCGACGAGCAGCACCGCATGCTCGCGCTTGAGGTTCTGCAGCAGCGCGAGCATGCGCTCGGTTTCCTCGGCACCCATGCCGGCCAGCGGCTCGTCCAGCAGCAGCACGCGCGGCGCCGTCGCCAGGCACATCGCGATCTCGAGCTGGCGCTGCTGGCCGTGGCTGAGCAGGCCCGCCGTGTGGTCGGCGAACGCGGCGAGGCCGGCCGCGGCGAGCGCCTGGCTGGCGACCGCGCAGCTCTTCGCGCAGTGCGCCGCCGGCTGCCAGAGGTGAAACGGCCGCTGCAGCGCGGCCTGCGCGCACAGCCGCGTATTCTCGAAGACCGAGAGCGGCGGGAAAATCGTCGTGCGCTGGTAGCTGCGCCCGATGCCGGCGCGCGCGCGCCGCGGCTGCGACCACGCGGTCACGTCGACGCCGGCGAGTGCGATCCGGCCATCGGTCGCCGCCAGTTCGCCCGACAGCATATTGATGAGGGTCGACTTGCCGGCGCCATTGGTGCCGATCACGGCGTGCAGTTCACCCACGCGCAGCGCGAGCGAGACGCCGCCGACGGCCGTCAGTCCGCCGAAGCGGCGCGTCAAGGAATCGGCGCGCAGCAAAGGCTCAGCCATGGCCACCCCCGCGTCCCGCGCCGCCCGGCTTCAAGCGCTGCATCAACCCGATCAGGCCCTTCGGCAGCCAGGCGACGAAGGCGATGATCGTCAGGCCGAGCGTCAGCTGCCAATGATCGGCCACGCTGCCGAGCAGCGCCGGCGACTGGAAGAACTCTCGCAGCAGCGTGAACGCGGCGGCGCCGAGCACCGCGCCGCGCAGGCTGCCGATGCCGCCGAGGATGATCATCAGCAGCACCGCGCCCGACTCGTGCCACGACAGCAGTTCGGGGTTGACGGCGCCGTCCTTCACCGCGAGCAGAAAGCCCGCCAGCCCCGCGAGCGCGCCGGCGAGCACGAAGGCGGCGAGCTTGTACGGGTAGGTCGCGAAGCCTGCCGCGCGCATGCGCTGCTCGTTGACGCGGATGCCGGTGAGCGCATGGCCGAAGCGCGAGCGCGCCAGCACCGCGAGCAAGGCATAGGTCAGGATCAGCGCTGCCGCGACCGCATAGTAGTAGTGCCGCTTGTCGTCGAGGTCGATCAGGGTGCGGCCGCCGATCTCGAGCACCGGCTTGGAATACAGGAAGATGCCGTCGCTGCCGCCGCCCAAACTGGTGTCGTGAAAGACGAAATACGCCATCTGCGCGAAGGCGAGCGTCACCATGATGAAGTAGATGCCCTTGGTGCGCAGGCTCAGTGCGCCGACGAAGAGCGCGTAGCCCGCCGCCGCGGCGACCGCGGCCGGCAACAGCCAGACGAGCGATGCGGCACCGCCGTCGCCGGTGCCGAGCACCGCGACGTAGGCGCCGATACCCAGGAACGCGGCGTGCCCCAGGCTCACGAGGCCGGTCATGCCGACGAGCAGTTCGAGGCTCAGGGCGAAGATCGCGAAGATCGCGATCTTGACGACGAGATCCTGCGTGTAGGGCGTGAGCACGAGCGGCAGCGCAAGCAGCACGCCGGCGGCGACGGCCGGACCGATCCATGCCCGCGCCGAAGCCGACGCCGCGCGGGCTGTGGGGCGCTCAGTAGCCACGCCGCATCAGCCCTTCCGGGCGCCAGATCAGCACGATCGCCATCAGCAGGTAGACGCCCATGCCGCTGTATTCGGCGAAGAACACCTTGCCGAAGGTATCGACGAAGCCGACCAGCAGCGAGGCGACGAGCGCGCCGCTGATCGAGCCGATGCCGCCGATGACGACGACGACGAAGCAGATGATCAGCACGCTGCCGCCCATGCCCGGGTAGACCGAAGACAGCGGCGCGGCGATCATGCCGGCGAGCGCGGCAAGCGCGACGCCGCCCGCGAAGACGACGCGGTAGAGCAGCTTGATGTCGATCCCGAGGCCGCGCACCATGTCGCGGTTGCTCGCGCCGGCGCGGATCATCATGCCGAGGCGCGTGCGGTTGACGACCCAGTAGAGCCCGATCGCGACGACGATGCACGCGACCGACGCGAAGACGCGGTACCAAGGGTAGGACATCAACTCGCCGAGCGCGAAGCTGCCGGTCAGCCACTGCGGCGCCTGCACGCCGTGCACGTCGTTGCCGACGAGCAGGCTGCGCATTTCCTCGAAGACGAGGATCAGCGCGTACGTCATCAAGACCTGCTGCAGGTGATCGCGCTGGTACAGGTAGCTGAAGAAGACCCACTCGAGGACGAAGCCGAACAGCGCCGAAAGCACGACGCCTGTCACGAGCATCAGCAGGAACTGCTGGCCGAAATACGGCGCGAGGCTGAATGCCAGATACGCACCCAGCATGTAGAAGCTGCCGTGCGCGAGGTTGATCACGCCCATGATGCCGAAGATCAGCGTCAGCCCCGAGGCGACGAGAAAGAGCAGCAGTCCGTACTGGACGGCGTTCAGGCATTGGACGAGGAAGGTCGCGAGATCCATGCGGGTCGGGCAGTCGCTATGCCTGCATCGAGGGCCGGTCGTTGGCTGGCCGACTGTAGCAGGCCGCCTGCGGACGCTTCGTGCGCTCCCGGTCCATCGGTCCGCGAGCGTCGAATGCGCGCCGCGCGGGATTGCGCGCGGGCCGCGCGCCCGTCAAGGCCGCGCCGCGTCGAGCGGTCGTTGCGTTGACGTTCAGGACCGGGCCGCGAGGACCGGATGCGGGGCGCATCCGATCTGCACTCGCGCGCCGTGCCCTACTTCAGGTTGCAGCCGCGCGCCGGGTCGGCGAGCGCCTTGGCGGCAACGCCGATCGTATCGTTCTCGGTGCCCTTCACTTCGCGCAGGTAGATATCCTGCACCGGGTTGCCGGCCGGCGAGATCGTGAACTTGCCGCGCGGGCTGTCGACGACGACCTTGCGCATCGCAGCCGTGATCACGTCGCGCTTGGCGAGGTCGCCCTTGGCCGCGGTCAGGCCGGCGTTCAGGATCTGCGCCGCGTCGTAGCCCTGCACCGCATAGACGTCGGGGTTCATCTTGTAGGCAACCGCGTAGGCCTTGCGGAAGCTGTTGTTGCGCGGCGTGTCGAGGTTGTCGGCGTAGTGCAGCGCGGTAAGCAAGCCCTGCGCGGCCTCGCCCTGCGCCTCGAGCGTGCCGTCGGTCAGGAAGCCCGAGCCGACCAGCGGCACCGTCTTCCTCAGGCCCGCGGCGGCGTAGTCCTTGACGAACTTGACCGCCCCGCCGCCGGCGAAGAAGGCGAAGGTGACGTCGGGCTTCTGCGACGCGATTTCGGTCAGCAGGGCCTGGAACTCGACGTTCGGGAACGGCAGCTTCAGATCCTTCACGACCTTGCCGCCGCCCTTCTCGAAGCCATCGGTAAAGCCCTTCACCGCCTCGGCGCCGGCGGCATAGTTCCAGGTGATCGTCATCGCCGTCTTGTAGCCCTTCTGCGCCGCGGCGACGCCCATCGCATAGCCGGGCTGCCAGTTGGTGAAACTGCTGCGAACGATGTTGGGCGCGCACATCGGCCCGGTGATCGCGTCGGCGCCCGCATTCGGGTTGATGTAGAGCGTATTGTTGTCCTTTGCCGCCTTCGCCATCGCGAGCGCGACGCCCGAGTGCACGGTGCCGATCAGGACGTCGACGTTGTCGCGCTTGATCAGCTTGTTGACGTTCTCGGTCGCCTTCGACGGGTCGCTCTCGTCGTCGACCTTGAAATATTCGATCGAGCGTCCGCCGAGCTTGCCGCCGTGCTCCTGCACATAGAGCTTGAAGCCGTTCTCGATCGCGGTGCCAAGCGCCGCATACGTGCCGGTGGCGGGCAGCATCAGCCCGACCTTGATCGGCCCCTTGTCCTGAGCCTGGACGGCGAAGGCGGTCGCACAAAGCGCGGCGGCAGCCAGCAACTGGTAGCGGGGTGAACGGGACATGAGTTTCTCCTCGTGATCCGGGTTGCAATGAGCAGGGCCGCAGCCCTGTCTCGGCGAAAGGCGAAATCCGGCGCCGCCTGGCGCCTGGACGCTGCCGGCATCGTAGGCGGCTGGCAAGCGCTGACCATCCGGGCTTTCACAGGGACACGGGGGTTGCAAGCAGTTTACTTGACCTGTATCAGCGTCCGAACCGCCTCGCCGCGGGGAAACCCCATGTCTGGGCGCAGGCATTCACTTAAGAATCCTAACTAAATAGTCATCCCCGCCCAGATGCCGACCCTGCCATCTCGAACCACTGCGCGCCATGCATTCATGCGGCGGGCGCGAGGCTGATGCCGATGGCCCATCGCACCACGTTTCACGAAGTGAATATCCAGTTCGGCGACTGCGACCCGGCAGGGATCGTCTTCTACCCCAACTTCTCGCGCTGGATGGACGCGGCATCGCTCTCGTTCTTCATGCAGTGCGGCGTGCCGCCGTGGCGCGAACTGGTGAAGACGCGCGGCATCGTCGGCACGCCGCTGCTCGAGATCCACACCCGCTTCTCGAAGGCCGTGACCTACGGGCAGACGATCCTCATCACGACCTGGATCGCGGAGTGGCGCGCCAAGGTGTTCGTGCAGATGCACCGCGTGACGCGCCGCATCGGCGACGCCGACGAGCTCGTCTGCGAGGGCCGCGAAGTGCGCGCCTTCGTCAAGCGCGATGCCGAGAACCCGGACCGTCTGCGCGCGATCGCGGTGCCGGACGATATCCGCGAGCTCTGCACCTGAGGCCGCCGCATGGACTTCTCGATCGCCAGCATCCTCCTTCTCGACGGCGCGACGAACGGTGCGATCTATGCGCTGATGGGCCTTGCGCTCGTGCTCGTCTTCGCCGTCACGCGCATCATCTTCATCCCGCAGGGCGAGTTCGTCGCCTACGGCGCGCTCACGCTCGCGATGCTGCAGCTCGGCCGCCTGCCCGGCACGGTCTGGCTGCTGCTGGCGATGGCGGTCTTCGCGGCGCTGCTCGACCTCGTCGAGGGGGTGCGCGCGCGGCGCGGCGCGGCGGTGCTTGCCCGCGGCGCGGTGCGAACGCTGGGCGTGCCGCTCGTCGTCTCGGCGATCGCCTGGTGGGCCGCACCGCGCCAGTTCAACCTCGTCTTCCAGAGCCTGCTGGCGCTTGCGATCGTGACGCCGATGGGGCCGCTCGTCTACCGGCTCGCATTTCGCTCGCTCGCCGATGCGACGGTGCTGGTGCTGCTGATCGTCTCGGTCGGCGTGCACTTCGCGCTCACCGGCCTCGGCCTCGTGATGTTCGGCGCCGAGGGATTTGCCATCCCGAGCTTCTGGGACGCGCGCTTCAATTTCGGCGCGCTCACGCTCGCGGGGCAGACGATCATCATCTTCCTCGTCTCGATCGCGTTGATCCTCGGCCTCAAGCTCTTCTTCGACCTGACGCTGCGCGGCAAGGCGCTGCGCGCGACGGCGGTGAACCGGCTCGGCGCGCGCCTGATGGGCATCTCGTCGGAGAGCGCCGGCACCCAGAGCTTTGCGCTGGCGGCATTCATCGGCGCGCTTTCCGGCCTGCTGATCGGGCCGTCGACGACGCTCGGCTACGACTCGGGCTTCCTGATCGGCCTGAAGGGTTTCGTCGCCGCGATCTTCGGCGGCCTGGCGAGCTACCCGATGACGGCGGTCGGGGCGCTGATGGTCGGCGTGATCGAGTCGTTCAGTTCGTTCTGGGCGAGCGCATTCAAGGAAGTGATCGTCTTCACGATGATCCTGCCGGTGCTGCTGTGGCGGTCGTTCCAGCACGTCCACGACGACGAGGAGGAGTAGCGATGCCGGCGCCATCCACTCGTCCCGCCCGGGCCGGCCTCCGCGCCGCCGCCCTGCGCGCATCCTGCGGAGCCTGAGACGATGCGGTCCAAGTTCCTGATCGCCTTCGTCGTGCTGCTCGCGCTCGTGCCGCAACTGCCGGTGCCCGAGTTCTGGATCACGCAGCTCAACTATATCGGGCTGTATACGCTGGTCGTCCTCGGCCTCGTGCTGCTGACCGGGATCGCGGGGCTGACCTCGTTCGGGCAGGCCGCCTTCGTCGGACTCGGCGCCTACACCGCCGCCTACCTGACGCTCACCTACGGCGTTTCGCCCTGGCTCACCGTCTTCGCGGGACTCGTGATCACGACCGTCTTCGCGCTCGTGGTGGGCTGGGTCACGCTGCGCATGTCGGGCCACTATCTGCCGCTGGCGACGATCGCCTGGGGCCTGAGCCTGTACTACCTGCTCGGCAACATGGAGACGCTGGGCAAGTACGACGGCCTGATGGGCGTGCCGGCAATCTACTTCTTCGACATCGAACTCAATACCGGGCGTCACTTCTACTACCTGTTGTGGGTGATCGTCGTGCTGGCCGCGATCGGCGTCACGCACCTGCTCGACTCGCGCACCGGCCGCGCGATCCGCGCCCTGAAGGGCGGCGTGACGATGGCCGAGGCGATGGGCGTCGACACCTTCGGCTACAAGGTCAAGGCATTCCTGATCGCCGCGCTGCTGGCAAGCATCTCGGGCTGGCTGTTCGCGCATTTCCAGCGCTCGGTGAATCCGTCGCCATTCGGCATCAAGATGAGCATCGAGTACCTGTTCATGGCGGTGATCGGCGGCGTCGCCCATGTCTGGGGCGCGCTCATCGGCGCCGGCCTCGTGAAGGTGCTCGAGGACCAGTTGCAGGCCTGGCTGCCCAAGCTGCTCGGCGCGAGCGGCAACTACGAGGTGATCGTCTTCGGCATCCTGCTCGTTCTCGTCCTGAAGTATGCGCGCGACGGCATCTGGGATTTCGTCGAGCAGCGCCTGCCGCGCCAGGTGCGCAAGCGTGACTGGGGCGACGCGCCGCGCCTGCCCGAGAGTGCCAAGCCCAAGCACGGCGAGGTCGTGCTCGACGTGCAGGCAGTGCGCAAGGAGTTCGGCGGCCTCGTCGCCGTCAACGATGTGAGCTTCAAGGTGCGCGCCGGCGAGATCGTCGGCCTGATCGGGCCGAACGGCGCCGGCAAGTCGACGACCTTCAACCTCGTCACCGGCGTGCTGCCGGCGACGCGCGGCGAGGTGCGGCTGCGCGGCGAGCGCATCGACGCGCTGCGCTCGCGCCAGATCGCGCGCCGCGGCGTCTCGCGCACCTTCCAGCACGTGAAGATGATCCCGACCATGTCGGTGCTCGAGAACGTCGCCCTCGGCACCCACCTGCGCGGCAGCGGCGGCGTCGCGCGCGCGATGCTGCGCCTGGACCGCGACGAGGAGCGCCGCCTGCTGCGCGAGGCCGAGCGCCAGATCATCCGCATCGGCATGCAGGACCTGATGCACGAGCAGGCCGGCAACCTCGCGCTCGGCCAGCAGCGGCTGATGGAGATCGCGCGTGCGCTCGCCGCCGACCCGGCGCTGCTGCTGCTGGACGAACCCGCCGCCGGACTGCGCCTGCTCGAGAAGCAGGGCCTCGCCGACGTGCTGCGCCAGCTGCGCGACGAGGGCATGAGCATCCTGCTCGTCGAGCACGACATGGACCTGGTGATGGGACTCGTCGACCGCATCGTCGTCATGGAGTTCGGCACCTTGCTGCTCGAAGGCACCCCCGAAGAAGTGCAGGCCAGCCCGGCGGTGCGCGCCGCCTACCTCGGCACGGAGCATTGACCGCCATGTCCACCGACGCCCCGCTGCTCGAAGTGACCGATCTGCACGCCGGCTACGGCCGCGCCGAGGTACTGCACGGCATCAACCTGCGCGCCGACCGCGGGCAGGTGATCACGGTGATCGGGCCGAACGGCGCCGGCAAGTCGACCCTGCTCAATTCGCTGATGGGCGTGCTGCCGTCGCGCGGCGAGATCGCCTACCAGGGACGCAGCCTGCACGGCGTCGCGCTCGAGGAGCGCGTCATGCAGGGCATGGCGCTGGTGCCCGAGACGCGCGCCCTGTTCGGCACGATGACGGTCGAGGACAACCTCGAGCTCGGCGCCTACCGGCGCGCGCGCGCCGGACACAAGGACACGCGCACCACGATGGAGTCGGTGTTCACCCTCTTCCCGCGCCTGAAGGAACGCCGCACCCAGCTCGCCGGCACGCTGTCGGGCGGCGAGCGCCAGATGCTCGCGCTCGGCCGGGCGCTGATGTCGCAGCCGGCGCTGCTGCTGCTGGACGAGCCGAGCCTCGGCCTCGCGCCAGTCATCGTGCGCGAGATCTTTCGCGCCATCGAGGGCCTGCGCGCGACCGGCGTCACGATCGTGCTCGTCGAGCAGAACGCGCGCGCCGCGCTCGAGGTGGCCGACCACGGCTATGTCCTCGAGATGGGCGAGATCGCGCTCGAAGGCGCGGCACGCGACCTGGCGGTGGACTCCCGCGTGATCGACACCTACCTCGGCGCGGCGCGCGCCAAGGCCTGAAGTGAACTACCCCCTACGCGCTTCGCGCGCCCCCTCGAGGGGGCCGAGCCCGGACACGAAAGGTCCAGTGGACGTTT
>JACSRM010000073.1 GCA_014879745.1 Burkholderiaceae bacterium
GCGCCGGGGAACGGGATCAGCACGTTGGCCATCGTCACGTTGATCTGCGGCTCCTCCTCGCGCGGCGTGACGAGCACCGCGAAGATGCCCAGCAGCAGCGCGACGAGCGCCAGCAGCGGCGTGATCTGCGCCGACTGGAAGTAGCGCGCGATGCGGCCGGAGATGCCGAGGGGCTCGTTCATCGCTTCAGCGCACCTGGGCCGCGGCCTGCGGGTCGAGCGCGACGCGCTCGCCGGCGGCGACGCCGGCCAGCACCTCGATGTTCTCGCCTGATGCGCGGCCGAGCCGGACCTGGCGCAGTTGAGGCCTGCCATCGGCGCCGACGACATAGACGCCGGTCATCTCGGCGCGGCGCACGACGGCCGACGCCGGGATCGCGAGGCGCGCGACGCCGTCGGCCGCGCCCGGCAGCCAGACGCGCGCGAAGCTGCCCGGCGCGACGCCGTGAAAGCCGGCCGGCAGCGGGATGCGCAGCGTCACGCTGTGCGTCGCCGCATCGACCGTCGGCAGCACCTGCGCCGACGGCGCGGCAAACCAGCGGCGATCGGCGGGCAGCGCGGGGAACTCGATCTTCACGCCCTTCATCTCGCCGCCTTGCGCGGTGCCGAGCGCCGACTGCGGCACCGCCGCCGTCACGCGCAGCGCGCCGGGCTCGTAGATCGTCGCCAGCGCGCGGCCGGGCATCGCCATGTCGCCGACAGCGACCGGCACCTCGGCGACGACACCGGCGTACGGCGCGCGAACGACGTAGAAGCCCGATTGCGTCTGCGCCGCGCCGGCCTGCGCGAGCTGGGCGGCGGCCTGCGCCTGCGCCGCCTTGAACTGCGACTCGGCACGCTCGAGCGCCGCCTGGCTGATGTAGTCCTTCTTGAAGAGCTGCTGCTGGCGCTCGTATTCCTTGCGCGCGACATCCAGCATCGCCTGCGCCGAGCGCACCTGCGCCTGGCTCGACGCCGCCGTCTGTTCGGCGGCGCGGGCGTCGATGCGGGCCAGCACCTGGCCGGCCTTGACGCTGTCGCCTGCCTTCACGTCGAGCGCCGTCACCGCCCCCGCGACCTGCGCCGCGACGACCGTCTGGCGCACCGCCTCGACAACGGCGTCGAAGGTGCGGCCCTGGGCGGCGCCGGCCGCCTGCACCGCGGCCGTCGCGAGCGGCGCGGCGGGCGCAGCCGGCGCGTCCGCCGCGGCGGCGGCCCCGGCGGCGAGCGCCGCGCACAACACGAGAATCTTGCGCATCTTCCTTCCCTTGCTTGCCGATGCGGCGGTTCGGACACCGCGACCGGCCGGTGCGAAACGGCTTGCCATCCCGCGCTTCGATGATGTATTATTTACGTATGCAGTTAAATAGTCAAGTACATTCAAAGACAAATGCACATCATGCCGAAGGGCAATCGGGCATCATTGCGAAATCGCAATCCGCCGACTGTCCACGCATGGAAGGCCTGCCCAAGGAGGCGATCGAGCAGGTCGCCGCCTACTTCCAGGTGCTGTCCGAACCGACGCGCCTAAACCTGCTCAACCTGCTGCGCGGCGGAGAGCGCAACGTCGGCGACCTCGCGCAGGCGTGCGGCTTCACGGCGGCCAACGTCTCGCGCCACCTCGCGATCCTGACGCAGCACGGATTCGTCCTGCGCGAAGTGCGCGGCACAAGCGCGTACTACCGCATCGCCGACGAATCGGTCTACGCGCTGTGCGACCTCGTCTGCGGCAACGTCGCCCGCGGCCTCGAGCGCAGCGCCCGCGGCCGCGAGGCGTTCGCGCGCAGCATGCGCCGCGCGCACGGCGCGAAGCGCTGATTGGCCGCACGGCGGCGATCTACCCCGGCGCCGGGCGAGAATGGCGCCTGAACGCAACGCATCGCAAGACACGACATGACCGACATCACGCTCAAGAACTTCGAAGCCGATCTCATCCAGGAGTCGATGCGCCAGCCGGTGCTGCTCGACATCTGGGCGCCGTGGTGCGGGCCGTGCCGCACGCTCGGGCCGATCCTCGAGAAGGTCGAGCGCGACTACGGCGGCCGCTTCAAGCTCGCCAAGTTGAACAGCGATGACCAGCCCGATATCGCCGGCCAGTTGAGCCAGGCCTTCGGCGTGCGGTCGATCCCGTTTTGCGTGCTCTTCGACCGGGGGCAGCCGATCGACGGCTTCGTCGGCGCGCTGCCCGAGGCGCAGGTGCGCCAGTTCCTCGACAAGCATGTGCCGAGCGAAGAGGAGTTGCAGGCCGAGGAGAAGATCGAGGAAGCCGGCGCGCTCGCCGCCGGCGGCGACCCCGACGCCGCGCTCGCGCAGCTGACGCAGGCGCTCGCGACCGACCCCGACAACGACACCGCGCGCGGCGAGATGGTCGCGCTGCTGCTGCAGCAGGGCCGTGGCGCCGACGCCCGCGCCGCGTATCAGCCGATGGCGCCGCGCGCGATCGCGAACCAGCGCATCGCGGCGCTCGGCCACTGGCTCGCCGCCGTCGAGGCGGCGCCCGCCGCGCGCAGCGTCGAAGAACTGGCCGCCGCGATCGCGCAGAACAAGCGCGACTTCGACTCCCGCTTCGCCCTCGCGCAGCGCCACTTCGCCGCCGGCCGCTTTACCGAGGCGATGGACGAACTGCTCGAGATCGTGATGCGCGACAAGGCGTGGAACGGCGAACTTGCGCGCAAGACCTA
>JACSRM010000255.1 GCA_014879745.1 Burkholderiaceae bacterium
TTTGCAACGCCGAGCGGGCGCGTTCTGGCGTGTCGAGCGGGCATGACCGAAAGACTCTCAGCCTCTCAGGGGGCTGGGGAATCGAGCGAACACCGCGAGCCCGGACCTTGCCGCGTCGCTCGCGTTGCCCCCTCGAGGGGGAGCGGCGCGAGCCGCTCCGGGGATGGGTCATCCGAAGCGGACGTATTCGAAATCGACCGGCTGGCGGTTGATGCCCATCATCGGCGGCGCGATCCAGTTGGCGAACTTGCCCGGCTCGACGACGCGGCCCATCAGCCCGGCGACGAAGGCGCGGTCGCTCGCCGACGGCAGCCACTGATCGACATTCGCGTTCCACTCGGCGTCGGTCACGACCTTGCCGTCCGGTGCCACCTTGATGCCGGCGAGCGCACCGATATTGCGATGGAACGCCTTGTGCGGCACCTTCAGCCGGAAGGCGATGCCGGCCTTCTCGATGACCTTGTTCCAGCGCTCGACGCCGCGCACCGAATCGACGATGTAGTCGTCGCGCAGCACTTCGTTGAGCGCATTGAGCATCGGCACGTCCTTCTCGACGAGCTTGCCGTCCTGCACCTCGAGCACCTTGTAGGTCGCGCCCTTCAGGATATGGTCGTCGGTACGCTTGCCTTCCTCGAAGCGGCCCTTCAGGCCGGTGCTGTAGAAGATCGCGGCATTGCTCGACTGGTCGGCGCCGAACAGGTCGATGGTCACCGAGAAGTGGAAGTTCAGGTAGCGCTGGATCGTCGGCAGGTCGATCACGCCGGCGGCGCGCAGCTTCTTCGGGTCATCGGTCTTCAACTCGTTCATCACCTGGCAGGTGCGCTGGACGATGCGCGAGATGCCTGACTCGCCGACGAACATGTGATGCGCCTCTTCGGTCAGCATGAACTTGGTCGTCCGCGCGAGCGGGTCGAAGCTCGACTCGGCGAGTGCGCAGAGCTGATACTTGCCGTCGCGATCGGTGAAGTAGGTGAACATGAAGAACGACAGCCAGTCGGGCGTCTTCTCGTTGAACGCCTGCAGGATGCGCGGGTTGTTCTGGTCGCCGCTGCGCCGCTCGAGCAGGGCCTCGCCCTCCTCGCGCCCATCGCGGCCGAAGTACTTGTGCAGCAGGTAGACCATCGCCCAGAGGTGGCGCCCCTCCTCGACGTTGACCTGGAACAGATTGCGCAGGTCGTACTGGCTCGGGCAGGTCAGCCCGAGGTGGCGCTGCTGCTCGACCGAGGCCGGTTCGGTATCGCCCTGCGTGACGATGATGCGGCGCAGGTTCGCGCGGTGCTCGCCGGGAACGTCCTGCCAGGCGTCTTCGCCGAGATGGTCGCCGAAGTGGATCTTGCGGTCCTTCTCGGCCGGATTGAGGAAGATGCCCCAGCGGTAGTCGGGCATCTTCACGTAGTCGAACTGTGCCCAGCCGGAGGGATCGACGCTGATCGCGGTGCGCAGATAGACGTCGAAATCCTTGCTGCCGTCGGGCCCGACGTCGGCCCACCACTTCAGGTAGTTCGGCTGCCACTGCTCGAGCGCACGCTGCAGCGTGCGGTCCTCGGCGAGGTTGACGTTGTTCGGGATCTTTTCGCTGTAGTTGATCGTGCTCATGGTGTTCCTTGTTGAATCAAACGCGGTTCCAATCGAAGGCGGATTTCTCCCCCTTGCCGTAGACCTTCAATGCGCCCTTCTCGCCGACCGCGTTCGGGCGCTGGAAGATCCAGTTCTGCCATGCGGTCAACCGCCCGAAGACGCGGGTGGCCATCGTTTCGACGCCGTTGAAGCGCAGATTGGCCTCCATGCCGGTGAGCGCGTCGGGAGACATCGCGACCCGCTCCTCGAGCGCGATGCGGACTTCATCGTCCCAGTCGATATCGTCGGGCGCGCTCGTCACGAGGCCGAGCGCGAGCGCCGCGCCGGCGTCGAGTGGATCGCCGATACGCGCACGCACCGCGTCCAGCGCCGGCGCTTCCTCGTAGAAGCGGCGCGCCAGGCGGCTCTGGCCGGTGGCCATCGGGTAGAGCTCGAAATTCGCCGCGTTCACCATGATCTTCGGCGCGCGCGCCGCATCGTCCGGCAGTGCGAGCTGGTACGCCCGGTCGCAGGCGAGCGCCAGTTCGAGCAGCGTCCCTCCAAAGCACGAACCGGGCTCGATCAACGCGAACATGCTGCGCGACGAAACGTCGAGCCGGCTGAAGGTGCGGCGCAGCAGTCCGATCGTCTCGCGCACGAACCAGTGCTCGCGATGCGCGAGCAGCGTCTCGTCGAGCGCCGCGGCAGCGGCGAGGTCGCCCTCGGTGCGCAGCAGCCAGACGCCGATCTCGGGCTCGTTGGTGCGCATCGAAAGAATCGCATCCTCCAGCTCGCGCGCCATCTGCAGCGGGTACCAGGCCGCGCCGGCGGCGACGATCGCATCGACATCGCCGGGCTGCTTCGCGCCCGGCCCCTTGACGACGAAGCTCGCGGTGCGCCGGGTCCGATCGATCTCGACGGTCACGAATTGGTAGCGCAGCGCATCGGCTTCGATCGTGCGCGCGAGCGGCGTGAGCGTCACGCCCTTCGCACCGGCCGGACGATCGCTCGCCTTGGCGAGCTCGAGCGCACGCTCCTGCACCTTGCGAGCGAAATCGGCCGGCCGCGCGATATCGTCCACCAGCCGCCAGTCCTTGGCCTTCTGGCCGCGCACGCCTTCGTTCGTGGTGCAGAAGATATCCGCCAGGTCGTGGCGCACATGGCGCTTGTCGGTCACCCGGGTCAGACCGCCGGTTCCCGGCAGGACGCCCAGCAGCGGCACTTCGGGCAGGCTGACCGCCGACGAGCGGTCGTCTACGAGGATGATCTCGTCGCAGGCGAGCGCCAGTTCGTAGCCGCCGCCGGCACACGAGCCGTTGACCGCGGCGAGGAACTTGAGGCCGGAGTGCGCCGACGAATCCTCGAGCCCGTTGCGCGTCTCGTTCGTGAACTTGCAGAAGTTCACCTTCCACGCATGGCTCGACACGCCGAGCATGAAGATATTGGCGCCGGAGCAGAACACCTTGTCCTTCGCGCTCGTCACGATCACGGTGCGCACCTCGGGGTGCTCGAAGCGGATGCGGTTGACGGCGTCGTTCAACTCGATGTCGACGCCGAGGTCGTAGCTGTTGAGCTTGAGCTTGTAGCCGGGGCGGATGCCAGCGTTCTCGTCGATCTCGATCGCAAGCGTCGCAACCGCGCCGTCGAATCCGAGCTTGACATGACGGTAGCGGGACGGGTCGGTCAGGTAGTCGACGCGGGGCGATTGGCTCATCTGTTTGCTCCTGAGTAATATGCAATATCGTGCGTTACACGATCACCGTTCATGCATCATAGTGCATGTTTCCGTCCTCGTCAAGCATATTTCAGTTTCCGCTGCAGGGCCATCCGGGGACGCGGATCAAAGCGGCAGTCCCAGCGCGCTGCGGACCTTCGCGCGCAGGTCGGCAAAGGTGGCCTCGAGCGGCTTCACGCTGGTGTCGAGTTCGATCTCGGCCTTCGAGTAGAAGGCGGCGCGCCCGGCGAGGATGCGCTCGAGATCGTTCATCGCCTCGCGGCTCGCCGCCATCGGCCGCACGTCGCCCTGCGCCGCGACGCGCTGCATATGATCCCCTGGGCTGGCGCGCAGCCAGACGGTCGTGCAGTGCGCGAGCAGCAGGTTGAACGTCGCGGCGTCGGACACCAGCCCGCCGGGCGTCGCGATCACCGCCTCCGGGTAGATCTGGATCGCCTCTTCGAGCGCGCGACGTTCATAGCGGCGGTACGCGTTCATGCCGTACAGGGCCTGGATCTCGTCGACGCTGCAGCCGGCGAATTTCTCGATCTCGCGGCTCAGCTCGACGAACGGCACGTCGAGGTCATCGGCCAGCATCTGGCCGAGCGTCGACTTGCCCGCGCCGCGCAGGCCGACGAGCGCAACCCGCGCGCTGCGCGTCGCATTGTCGCCACCGGTGCCGAGCAGCTCGCCGATCGCGACCCGCGCGCGGCGCAGCGTCGCCTCGTCGCGTCCTTCCAGCAGTTCGCGGATCAAGAGCCATTCGGGCGACGAGGTCGTCACATCACCGATCAGTTCGGCAAGCGAACACTGCAGCGCGCCGGCCACCTGCAGCAGCACCAGGATCGAGACGTTGCCGATGCCGTATTCGAGATTGGCAAGATGCCGCTCGGAGACATCGGCGGCGAGCGCGACCGCCTTGCGCGTCAGTCCGCGCCGCGCGCGCAGATTGCGCGCGCGCTCGCCGAGGGCGACGAGGAAGGGGTTCTTCTCCTCCTGCGGCTCGGAGGCGGCCTGCGCCGCTTCGGAAATGCCGAGTTCGCTCGCGGGGAGGTTCAAAACGGTGCTTGACATGCTCGATCCGAGCCCATATCGTTCGATTCATGCACAATACTTCATCCTCCGCCGCGGCGCAAGTCGCTGCGGCGAAATCCGAATGACACCTGAAGCCTTTCGCCAGAAACTCTCGACGCTGACGGCGGAAATCGCCGGCCGGCCGCTCGATGCCGCACTCGATCAGTGGCTCAACAGCACGCATGGCGCGACGAGCGCGACCTTCGGCGCGTTGAAGGCGGCCTGCGAAGCCGGCGTCGCGCAGGGCTGGCTGTGCGACCGCGAAGGCGGCGGCATCCGCTACGGGCGCATCTTCAAGCCCGCCCCGGACCTGAACGGCTTCTCGGTCGATGTCGTCGACATGAGGAATATCGCCGGCCCGCACCACACGCACCCGAATGGCGAGATCGACCTCATCATGCCGATCGAGGGCGACGCCACCTTCGACGGCCGCGGCGCGGGCTGGCTCGTCTATCCGCCCGGCAGCGCGCACCGTCCGACAATTGCGAGCGGACGCGCGCTGGTGCTCTACCTGCTGCCCGAAGGAAGCATCGAATTCACGCGCTAGCCGCCAAGGAATCGCCATGACTGCGACCCGTGTCTCCGCCCCGCCCGCCGCCTTCAACTTCGCGCAGCATCTGTTCGCGCTGAATGCCTCGCGATCGAAGAAGGCGGCCTTCATCGACGACCGCGGCACACTCACCTACGGCGACCTCGCCGAGCGTGCGCGCCGCGTCGCCGCCGCGCTGCTCGCCGCCGGCGTGCGGCGCGAGGAGCGCGTGCTGCTGCTGATGCACGACAGCTGCGACTGGCCGGTGTGCTTCCTCGGCGCGATGTACGCCGGCGTCGTCCCGGTCGCGGTGAATACGCTGCTTACCGCCGACGATATCGCCTACACCCTGCAGCACAGCCGGGCGCAGTCGGCGCTCGTCTCCGACGCGCTGCTGCCGCTGCTGCGCGAGGCGATGGCGCAGGGACGGCACGAGGTCAAGGGCATCGTCGTCTCGCACCCGTCGGCGGCGCTGCCCGGCGACGCGCAGTCGCTCGCGACGTTCATCGCGAATGCCAGGCCGCTTGCCGAGCCGGCGGCGACCGGCCCCGACGATATCGGCTTCTGGCTCTACTCGTCCGGCTCGACCGGGCGCCCGAAGGGCGCGGTGCACACCCACGGCAACCCGTACTGGACGGCCGAGCTGTACGGCGCGCAGATCCTCGGCCTCACCGAATCCGACATCTGCTTTTCGGCGGCCAAGCTCTTCTTCGCCTATGGTCTGGGCAATGCATTGAGCTTCCCGCTCAGCGCCGGCGCGACGGTGCTGCTGATGGCCGAGCGGCCGACGCCGGAGGCGACGTTCAAGCGTTGGCGCGGCGAGGTCGGCGGCGTGAAGCCGACCGTCTTCTTCGGCGCGCCGACCGGCTTTGCCGGGATGCTCGCGTCGCCCGCCCTGCCGGCGAAGGCGGACGTCCAGCTTCGGATGTGCTCGTCGGCCGGCGAGGCGCTTCCGGCCGAGCTCGGCGAGCGTTTCCGCGATCATTTCGGCTGCGACATCATCGACGGCATCGGCTCGACCGAGATGCTGCACGTCTACCTGTCGAACCTGCCCGGGCGGGTGCGCTACGGCACGACCGGCTGGCCGGTGCCGGGCTACGAGATCGAGCTGCGCGGCGACGATGGCCGCAATGTCGCCGACGGCGAAACGGGCGACCTCTACGTCAAGGGCCCGAGCGCGGCATTGATGTACTGGGCGAACCGCGACAAGTCGCGCGAGACCTTCCAGGGCGCCTGGACCAAGAGCGGCGACAAGTACGTGCGCAACGAAGACGGCAGCTACACCTACGGCGGACGCAGCGACGACATGCTCAAGGTGAGCGGCATCTACGTCTCGCCGTTCGAGGTCGAATCGACCCTGATGCAGCATGCGGCGGTACTCGAGGCGGCCGTCATCGGCGTGCCCGACGACGAGGGGCTGACGAAGACCAAGGCCTTCGTCGTCCTGAAGGCGGGCGCACAAGCCAGCGACGCCGAACTCAAGGCCTTCGTCAAGGAGCGGCTCGCGCCGTACAAATATCCGCGGTCGATAGAGTTCATCACCGAGCTGCCGAAGACGGCCACCGGCAAGATCCAGCGCTTCAAGCTGCGCGATCTGCAATCGAAGCACTGAGCCGGCGGCATGGCCTCCGCGGAACACGAAACTTCGGAATTCGTCGAGATCGCCTGGCGCGACCGGCGCGTGCGCATCGAACACCGGTGGATCGCGCCGCAGCGCAGCGGCGCGCCGCTCGTCGTCTTCCTGCACGAAGGGCTGGGGTCGCTTTCGATGTGGAAGGATTTCCCGCAGCGCGTGTGCGACGCGGCGCAATGCCGCGGGCTCGTCTATTCGCGGCCCGGCTACGGCCGCTCGACGCCGCGCCCGCCGGAGGTCGCGTGGGGGCTCGACTTCATGCACCGCCAGGCGCATGAGGTCCTGCCGGCGCTGTTCGAGGCGCTCGGCATCGATACCGCGGCGCATCCGCCCTGGCTCTACGGCCACAGCGACGGCGCGTCGATCACGCTGCTCTATGCGGCGCGGTTTGCGCAGCGCATCGCCGGCGCGATCGTGCTGGCGCCGCACATCATGGTCGAGGATCTTTCGGTCGCGAGCATCGAGGACGCGCGCCGTGCCTACCTCGAAACCGATCTGCGCGATCGCCTCGCGCGCTATCACGACGATCCGGATTCGGCGTTCTGGGGCTGGAACCGGATCTGGCTGCACCCGCCGTTTCGCGACTGGAGCATCGAACGCGAGATCGAGACGATCACCTGTCCGCTGCTCGCCGTGCAGGGGCTCGACGACCAGTACGGCACGCTCGAGCAGATTCACGGCCTGGCGCGGCGCGTAGCGCAGACCGAACTGCTCGAACTTGCCGATTGCGGCCATTCGCCGCATCGCGATCAGTCCGACAGGCTGATCGCTGCGAGCGCCGAATTTCTCACCCGGCAGCGCGGCGTCCGGCCCGGCGGGGGTCGATAGCCCGCCGGCGGGCGGCGGCGCAAGGCGCACTTCAGGCGGCCGCGGATCCCGCGGCGCGATCCGTCAGCGCCTGCCGCGTCGGCGCCGCTTCGCCTTCACGCCGGTCTTGCCGGCGTCCCAGAACGGCTTGCTGGCGGCGAAGTGGTCGAGCGCCTTCGCGCTCTCGGCGAGCAGTTCGTCGCGCCGCGCGGTCAGCCATCCGATCGCGAACCAGGCGCGCGGGTCTTCGCCCACCGCGGCGCGATAGGTTTCCAGGCCGACGCACAGATCGTTGTAGCGGCCGAGGTTTTCCTGCAGCGGCGCGACATCGGCCAGATAGCGCGCAACGGCCTTGGCGCGGTGCAGCGATGCGACGAATTCCACTGCGTAGCGCAGCCGCTTGACGCGCTTGCGCAGGCGATGGCGCTCGGCATCTTCCAGCGCGTCATAGTGCCTTGCGGCGCGCACGATGCGCCGGTGCCAGCGATCGAGCCGGATCGCCGCGGCCTGCGCAAGCGGCGGTGGCGTCTCGAGCCTTGGCAGCGGGGCCGCCACGATCGCCGAACGCAGCGCCTGCGCCTCGATCTGGAATGCAAGCACCGCGAGCAGCGCGAGCGTCGCGCCGGGCGCGCGCAGCACTTCGGCCGGCGTCGGCGCCGGCGGTGCGGGCGGCAGTTCGAACAGCGGCGCACCGGCCTTGCGCAGCAGCGGCAGCACGGACGCCGAGAGCGCATCGCGGTCGCGCGCGACGCCGAGCTGGCGAAACAGCTGCGTCAACGCTTCGCCCCAGTCCGGATCGAGGGGCGAGGTCCAGCCATCGAAGAAGCGCAACGCCGAGCGCAGCCGCCGCAGCCCGACGCGCAACTGATGGACGTGATCCGCCCCCTCGCCGCCCGCGGCCGTGCCGTCGGCGGTGCGGGATGCGACCTCGCTCGCATTCGGCATGATCTGCAGCAGGCAGTTCGCGATCACCGCATAGCGCGCCGCATCGGCGCTCATGCCGCGGTCGAGCACGACGGGCGTTGCCTTGACGACCGGGCCGCCCGCCATGCCGCGCGCCAGGCGGTCGCCGCGCTGCGCCTTGCTGCGCACGTCGAGCCAGACGCCGTGGCGCTCGACCCAGCGGCGCGCGGCCGCGATCACCGCGCCGGGCTGGCCGCGCAGCAGTTCGATCTCGAGCTCGCAGATCGCAAGGCGTTTGTCGCCTGCGATCAGCGCCCCGCTGTCGAATGCCAGTTCGACCCAGCCGCCCGCCGTTCGCAGCGCACGATGGCGGCGCAGCACATCGGTGCGGAAATGCGCGATCAGCGGCGGCGCAGCCGCTTCCCCGAGGCCCGGCGCGAGCGCCGCCGCAAGCCGGTCGCCGACCGGCGTGCCGACGTGACGCAGCGGATCGACGCCGGGCTCGGCGCCGGATCGGGCGGCCTTCGGCGCCGGCAGCGCCACGTTATGCTCGAGCCGCTGCATCGCATCCGCGCCGCCGGCCTTGGCCGTCTGCACCCAGCCACTGCCCTCGTGGCGCAGACGAAGCGCGAGGCCGGCTGCCGCCAGGCGCCGGTCGGGGGTGTCGAAATAAATCGCCCGCAGCCGCGTCCGGTGCGAGGCGCCACGCTCGACGGCCGCCTGCACCGCGCGCCGCGCCGCCGCGGGCACCTGAAACTTCAGCTCGACCTCGATCATCGGCGGCATATCCCGAACGCGGCAGGCTTGATCCTGCGGCGATCATCGCACGCGCCCGCGCACATCGCGCCCGCGCGAACCGCGTGCGGCGCAACATTCATCAATCGCCGCACGGCAGGCGGCTGGGCGGCAGCAGGCTGCTCAGCCGACGCCGGCGGCGTTCGCTCCCGGCCGCTTGCGAACGATGCGGATCGGCTGCGGCGCGATCGGGCGCGGCGGCGCGCCGTGTTCGCGCAGCGTCTTGTCGAGCGCCTTGCCGCTCGCGTCCGACAGCGCGGCGTTGCGCAGCGCGCGGATCGCCTGCGCGCGCTCGGGCGGTGCGCCGGTCTTCGCGTCGCTCGCGAGGTGGTCGATGACGTGCAGCATGTGCCCCTTGCCGCGTTCGTTCGTCGAGCCGTAGCCCTTGATCAGTCTGCCGCACTCGGCGATCTCGTGGCCGAGCGACCAGTCGCTGCGCAGGCCGGCGACGATGGTGTCGAGCCAGCGCTCGATGAACGCCTGTTCGGCGGCGAAGCGCGTGCCGTGCCGGCGCAGCGGCTTGACGGCGGCGAGCATGCGCAGCGCGAGATAGCCGAACACGGTATGGGTGCCGATCTTGAGCGGGAACTCGACCGGCGGCTTGCCCGTCTGCTGGCGCGCGACGTCCCAGCGCTTGATGCGGTTGCCGAGTCCGGCGGGCAGCATTGCGGCGACCTCGGGGATGCCGGGCTTGAAGTGCTCGTAGACGCGCAGCAGCTCGTCGTCGCGCGCCTTCGTCTCGCGGCGCACGCGCTCGAAGCGGCTGCGGCGCGTCTTCAAGTCCGCGACGCGAACGACGTCGTCGAACGCCATCCACAGCGCGAGGTAGCGCGCCGCCGACTGCGTCGCCGCAAAGCCGTGCGCGCCGGCGGGGTCGGCCGCGTGTTCGGCCTGCAGCACGCGGCCGAGGCGCTCGACGTAGAGCTTGGCGTAGGCCCCGTCCTGGTAGTCGACGAGGCGCGCGATGCCGAGGCCGAGCATCCTGTGCGTCGGCGCCGGAAACGCCTGCGCAATCGCAGGCGCCAGCGCGGCGGCGGACGCCGGTGCGCCGTCGTCGAGGGTATCGGCTTCGGCCTCGCGGGCCGCAGCCGCCGGGGCCGGCGCGACGGTCGTCACGCCGCGTCCGCGCGACGCGGCGACGATGTCGAACGCGCGCGCGAAGCCGCGCAGGCTCGCCTCGGCGCCGCGCCCGCCCGCCTTGATCACCGCCTCGTACGCCTCGCGCGCGAACGGCAGCGCGCCGCTTGCGGCGACGGCGCCGAACAGCACGGCGCTCATCACGGTTCCCGCATCCAGCGTCACCGCCGTCATGTCGAACAGATGCGCCTCGCGGCCGTGGGTGTGCAGCACGGCGGCAAGCTCGGCCGTGTCGGCGCGGCCGTCGCCGGGCTGCAGCCGCTCGGCCGTCGTCAGCGTGCGTTCGCGCGAGCTGATGATCTGCGTGCGGTCCGGCGATGCCATGCCGTTGCCGACCTGGCGCACCGTCTCGAGCAGTTCGGACGATACGAGCACGTCGAGCGCGCCCGGCACCGGTGCGAGGCTGAAGATCGGTTTCCTGCCGCCAAGCTCGCTGTCGGGCCGCGGAAAGACCTCGATGTAGTAGGTCGTCGCCCCGGTGCGCTGCGCGACGCCCGGGATCGAACTCGCCTGCGCGCTGTAGCCGCAGTGCAGCGCCGTCTCGACCAGCCACTGCGCGAGCACGCCGCCGCCCTCGCCGCCGAGGGCGCAGATGAGCAGCGTGATCGGGCGCTGCGGTGTCATGGTGTCGTGCATTGCTTTCATGCCGGCTGCATCCAACCAATCACGGTGCGGCGCCAGGCGCCGATCAGCCGTTCGTGCCACTTCGGGTTGCGGATCATCTCGGCGCGATAGAAGCTCGGGCACAGCGTCGCGGCGTGCGCGTTCTCGCCGCACAGGCCGCAGCCGACGCAGCCGTCGATGACGGTCGCGACCGGATCGACCTTGAGCGGGTCGGGGTTGTCCTTGATCGTCAGCGTCGGGCACGCCGAGAGCCGGATGCATTCGTGGTCGCCGGTGCAGACGTCCTCGTCGACGCCGTACTTCACGCGCATCACGCGCTGGCCGGTCTTGAGCAGCCCGGCGATCCACGGCTTGATGCGGCGCTGGCGTTCGAGCTGGCATTCGCCCTCGGCGATGATGACCTTCAGGCCGGCGTACGGCGTCGTGAACGCCTCCTCGACCGTCTTGCGCATCTTCGTCACGTCGTAGCTGTTGACGCTGCGCAGCCACTGCACGCCCAGGCCCTTCAGCGTCGTCTCGATGACCTGGTTGCTGTGGACGATGCTTTGCTGCTTGTCCTCGGCGTTGGCCTTGGCATCCTCGTCGGGCGTCGAGATGATCTCCTGCGTGCCGGTCGCCGACGTGTAGCCGTTCTTCATGATGACGAGCACCGCGTCGCCGCCGTTGAAGAGCGCCGACTGCACGCCCGTCAAAAGCCCGTTGTGCCAGAACCCGCCGTCGCCCATCACCGACAGCACGCGCCGCTCCATCACCGGCGAGACGCCGGCGCGGCTCGCGAGGCTCATGCCGTAGCCGAGGATCGAGTGGCCGAGCGAGAACGGCTCGAAGGTCGCGAACGCGTGGCAGCCGATGTCGGCCGCGATGTGCACCTTGCCGACCTCCTTTTGCGCGAGCGTGATCGCCGAGAACACCGGCCGCTCCGGGCAGCCGATGCAGAAGTTCGGCGGCCGCGGCGGCAGCGGCTTCTCCAGCGCGGCGGCGACCGCGCTGCGCCGCTCGGCGTTCGCCGCGAGCCAGGCGCGGCCGGCGTCGAGCGGCGCCTGCGGCAGGTGGCGCTCGCAGAATGCGATGAGGCCGGTGGCGAGCAGTTCGGCGTTCAGCTCGCCGGCAACCGGCAGCATGTCCTTGCCGTGCACCGGCGTCTGGAGATCGGCGCGCCGCAGCGCGGCGATGATCTCGTGCTCGATGTACTCGGGCGCGCCCTCCTCGACGACGAGCACCGCGCGCTTGCCGGCGCAAAAGCGCGTGATCTCGTCGGGCACGAGCGGGAAGGTGACGTTCAAGACGAGCATCGGCAGCTCGGCTTCGCCGAACGCGTCGGCAAGGCCAAGCTGCTGCAGCGCGCGCACGAGCGCGTTGTGCAGCCCGCCCTGGACGATGATGCCGACGTCGCCGCGCGCCCCCGGCAGGAACTCGTTGAGCTGATGCTCGACGATGTAGCGCCGCGCCGCCGGAATGCGCTCGGTGATCTTGAGCTTCTCGTGCGCGAAGGTCACCGGCGGGTGCGACAGCCGCGAATAGTCGAAGTTCGCCGGCTCGATCATCATCTGGCGCGTCGACACCGGCGGCGGCCGGTTGTCCTTGCACTCGAAGCTGCCGCGCACGTGGCAGGCGCGGATCCGCAGTTCCAGGATCGCCGGCATGTTCGACGCCTCCGACAGCGCGAAGCCGTGCTCGACCATGCGCACCATCGCGCTCAGCTCGGGCCGCGGGTCGAGCAGCAGCAGCGTCGACTTGAGCGCGAAGGCGTGGGTGCGCTCCTGGATCACGCTCGCGCCCTCGCCGTAGTCCTCGCCGACGACGATCAGCGCGCCGCCCGTCACCCCCGGCGACGCGAGGTTCGACAGCGCGTCGGCCGCGACGTTGGTGCCGACGATCGACTTCCACGTCACCGCGCCGCGCAGCGGATAGTGGATCGACGCGCCGAGCATCGCCGCCGCCGACGCCTCGTTGGCGCACGCCTCGACGTGCACGCCAAGCTCGTCCATGTACGGCTTGGCCTGCACCAGCACGTCCATCAGGTGCGACACCGGCGCGCCCTGGTAGCCGCCGACGTAAGCGACGCCCGACTGCAGCACCGCCTTCGTGATCGCGAGGATGCCCTCGCCGTGGAAGGTCTCGCCCGCGCCCTGGCGCAGCATTTCGATTTCCTTCGCGAACGAGACTTCCATGGCATGTGCCTTGCGTGGATGCAGTTGGGGCGAATGTAGCCAGTCCGCCGCCGATTCGCGATGCGCTGCCCGTTCTAAGTACTATTCACGTTGTGCATATCAACGCGCTCGACCTCAACCTGCTGCGTATCTTCGACGCGGTGCACCGCCATCGCAAGGTGAGCCGCGCGGCCGAATCGCTCGGCCTGTCGCAGCCTGCGGTGAGCCATTCGTTGACGCGCCTGCGCCTGCTGCTGAAGGACCCGCTCTTCGTGCGCGCCGGTGCCGGCATGCGGCCGACGCCGCGCGCCGACCAGCTTGCGCAGGCGGTGGCGAGCGCACTGCAGACGCTCGAGCGGGCGCTGCTCGAAGCCGACGCCTTCGATCCGGCCAGCGCGCAGCGCAGCTTTCGCCTGCACATGAACGATATGGGCGAAGGCGTCTTCCTGCCCGGGCTGATGCACGACGTGCGGCGCGCCGCACCCGGCGTGCGGGTCGAATCCTTCCAGCTCGACACCGGCCAGATCGAGGAGGCGCTGGAGACCGGGCAGCTCGACTTCGCGCTCGGCTTCCTGCCCGGCGTCGAGGGCACGGCGCGCCAGCCGCTGCTCGACGACCGCTACGTCGTGCTGATGCGCGCCGGTCATCCGCAGGCCGACGCCGCAGCGCGCGTCGAAGGCCTGCGCGAACTCGACTACATCCTCGTGCGTCAGCACACCCAGACCGCGGGCCTGCTGCGCCGGCTCGGCCTGCAAGACAAAGTGCGGCTTTCGATCCCGCACTTCATGGTGATCCCGCGCCTCGTCGCCGATACCGATCTGGCCGTCATCGTGCCGCGCCAGACGGCGCTCGAATTTGCGCAGCGCGGCACGTTCTGCTTCGTCGAGCCCGACTTCGACGAGGCCGGCTTCAGCGTCGCACTGCACTGGAGCCGCCGCCGCGGCGGCGATCCCGCGCTGCAGTGGATGCGCGCCCTGATCGTCGAGCGCTTCGGCCAGCTCGAAGCGCCACCGCGCCGCGGCGGCCGACAGGCAGCGCCGCGCGACGCTGAGGCCGCCAAGCTCAACCGCGGCTGAACGGACGGTTCAGAATCGGTTCGACGCGCCCGGACAATAGTCCTTCCATCGCCGATACCGGCCGCACCGCGCGGGAGACGAACCGGCGCGAAAGACCGACCACTCACCATCGAAGAGAAATCGAATGATCAACTTGCCCTTTGCCACCGCGATCGCGCTTGTCGCCTTGTCCTTCGGCGCAGCGTACGCCGAGCCCGCCGTCTACAAGATCGACGACGACCACACCTACGCGACCTTCGCGATCAACCACTACAACGCATCGATCAACCGCGCCCGCTTCGACGAGGTGACGGGCAGCATCAAATTCGACAAGGCAGCGCGCACCGGCACGGTGGACATGACGGTCCACGTGCGCAGCGTCTACAGCGGCTCCAAGGGCTTCGACGAGCACCTGCTGACGCCCGACCTGTTCGACGCCGCCAAGCACCCGACGATGCGCTTCGTCTCCGACCGCCT
>JACSRM010000111.1 GCA_014879745.1 Burkholderiaceae bacterium
GTCGATGTAGATCTGGAATGCGCCGCCGACGCGCGCGTCGATATTCGCATCGGGCGCGAAGAAGCTGCGGATGCCGTCGCGCGTCGTCCAGGCGTCCCACACCTGGTCGACCGAGGCGGCGACCTCGACCTCCTTGTCGATGCTGCGCTCGGCGGCCAGCGCGAAACCCAGCTGGGCCGCGACGAGCACCGAAGCGGCGACGGCACGATTGACCTTCATGCAAGCTCCCGGAGGCTGCGCAGGACGCAACGGCCGAGGCTAGCCGATTTCCCGGCGCGCCGGGGCGCGTTCTGTGCCGGCGGCGCACGGCCCTCTCGTCCGCCTCGGAGCGATCACGGGCGAGGCGCAGATGCGCTGCCGATTGACATCCGTCAGCAAGGACGTGTTTGCGCCAGGCGCGACCTTGAAGCCTGCGCCGGAGTTCCTATCTTCAAGCTCTGGGGGCCGCGGGGCTCCCGCCACGAAGGAGCCAAGATATGTTTGCATTGAATACCCGCCCGGCGGCTTCCGTCGCGGGCTCGCGCGATCCTTTCAGCCTGATGGATTCGCTGTTCTCGGATTGGCTGTCGGCGCGTCCGGCGTCGGCGCTCGTCTCGAACGCGCGCATCGACGTCAGCGAGAACAACGGCAGCTACGAAGTGCGCGCCGAGTTGCCCGGTGCGACGAAAGACGACATCTCGGTCGAGATCGAAGGCGTGCGCGTCTCGATCACCGCCAAGCGGGACAGCCAGTCCGAGAAGAAGGACGGCGAGAAGGTTCTGTATTCGGAGCGCACCCACGAGTCGTATGCCCGCTCGTTCGAACTGCCGCAGGCGGTCGACTCCGAGACCGCGGTCGCCAAGTTCGAGAACGGCGTGCTGATGCTCACGCTGCCGAAGAAGAACGCGCCGCAGTCGCGCAAGCTCGCGGTCCAGTAAGCACCCTGCGGCGGCGTGCCGCGCAGCGCCGCCGCGTTGCGCACGCCGGGTCCGCATCCGGCTCAAGCCGAGTCGCAAAGCGCCGACAACGGGGGACGTTCCCCCCGTTTGGCGTTGCCGTTGGACTCCATCGCCTGCTCAGCACCGATCACCGCCGCGCCGCCCGATCTGGCGGCGTGGACGGCGCGCTTGCAGGCGGCGCAGATTCCGGTCCTGGCGAGCAGCGCACAGGCGCTGGAAGCGCTGCGCGAACGTCAGGACGATGACGACGTCGACGCCAACCTGATCGGCGAGGTGGTGGCCGGCGACCCGCTGATGACGCTGCGCGTGCTCGTCCACGCGGCAGCGAACCGCCCGCCGCGGATGGTGACGGACCCGCAGACCGTCACCGCCGCGCTCGTGATGATGGGCGTGACGCCCTTCTTCCGGGCCTTCGCGCCGCCACCGACGGTCGAGGATCGTCTGCGCGACATGCCGCAGGCGATGCAGGGGTTGCATACCGTCCTGCGGCGTTCGCACCGCGCCGCCAATTTCGCGATCGGCTTTGCCGTGCACCGGACGTCGCCCGACGCCGCGCTCATGCATCAGGCCGCGCTGTTGCACGACTTCGCAGAACTGCTGCTTTGGTGCGAGGCACCGGCGCTCGCGCTCGCAATCCAGCGCGCGCAGCGTGCGCAGCCGTCGCTGCGCTCGAACGCCGCCCAGCGGGCGATACTGCATGTCGAACTTGCCGACCTGCAGCAATCGCTGCTGCGCGCCTGGCGGCTGCCGCAGTTTCTGATCATGGCAACCGACGACCGCCATGCCGAGCATCCGAGCGTCAGGACGGTGGCGCTTGCGGTCCGGCTGGCACGCCATTCGGCGAGCGGCTGGGACAACCCCGCGCTGCCCGACGATTACGGCGATGCAGCCCAGCTGCTCAATCTTTCGATCGACGCGACAAGACAACTGGTGCGCGATATCGACGCTTGAACGGCCGGGCATTGGCGCCGGGCATTGGCGCCGCCACCGAGGCCGGCGCGTCGCCTACACTGAATGGATGACCGATCCGCAAGCGCGTGCCGCACCCCGGGCACACGGCCCCGGACCCGCGTTCTGGGAGGAGCGCTTCAGGGCGGGCCAGACGCCGTGGGAGCGAGGCGGCGTGCATCCGCAGTTGACGCGCTGGCTGGCCGACGGCAGCCTCGAGCGGTCGACGCTGAATGGCGCGATCGCCGTGCCGGGCTGCGGGTCCGGACGGGAAGCTGCGGCGCTCGCCAAGGCAGGTTTCGATGTCGTCGCCATCGACTACGCAGCAGCCGCAATCGAGCTGACCCGGCAACGGCTGAACGAAGAGCGATCGGCGGCACACCTCGCACTGGCCGATGTACTGACCTGGCAGCCTGCGGCGCCGCTTGCGGCGGTCTACGAGCAGACCTGCCTTTGCGCGCTGCATCCCGATCACTGGGTCGCGTACGCGGCGCAGCTGCACCGCTGGCTGCGCCCGGGCGGGCGATTGTTCGCCCTCTTCATGCAGTTGCGGCGCAACGATGCAGCGCAGGGCTTCATCCAGGGACCGCCCTATCATGGCGATATCCATGCGATGAGGGCGCTGTTTCGGGCGCCGTTGTGGGACTGGCCCAAGCCGCCCTACGATAGCGTGGCGCATCCGCTGGGCGCAAGCGAACTGGCGCTCG
>JACSRM010000072.1 GCA_014879745.1 Burkholderiaceae bacterium
GTACTGCCAGCACTTGATGCCGAGGTTGATCAGGTCGTCGTAGTTCTTCAGCAGGTGGTAGCCCTTCGATTCGCCGAGCGCGTCGGTGACGACCGACATATCCTCCATGTCGGCCAGGCGCGGGATCTCGATCGCCTCGAGCTGGCGGATCGTCGCCTCCATCTTGACTTTCCATTTCGCCTCGAGCGCGTCCCAGTTCTTGTAGTAGTGGCCGGCGCGCTCCATGAAGTGCGGCACCCGGCTGCCGATCTCGGCGCCGTCCTTCACCGGCACCGGCGAGATATAGACGTAGCCGTTGATCATCCGGTGATCGACGCCGCGCACCGGCGGCACCATGAAGATGCGGTTGTTGAACTGCGAGAGCGCGAGGAACCATGCCTCGTCCCAGATTGTGTCGAACGGGTACAGCGGCTCGGGGTAGTGCAGGCCGTCGTAGAACCAGAAAGTCTCCTTTTCGTAGGCGTTGCGCGCCGCATCGTCGGTGACGAACTGGTAGTGATACGGATACATGCGCTCCCAGCCTTCGGTGCCGGGAATGGTCTTGGCCTTGACGTCGTGCGGAACGGGAAATTTCATGCTGTGTCTCCAGGTTTGTGGGCTTGCGCGTGTTTCGAATCGGCGGCCGCGCGGCGCCCGGGCGCTTCTTCATCTGCAAACGGCGTGCCAGTAATTCGTGACGCGGCGCAGCATCGACGCCCGTGCCGGGCGTCGGGCGTGGCGCCGCCCCTCCAGCGGCCAAAAGCGGCGTGCGGCGGCAGTTGCCGGTTTGGTGAGTTGTGGCGATCGGCAATGCCGCGTTTTGATCAATTGATGAAGCGCCGGCCCGGGGCATGCGGGTATCCACCCACGACCGCGCAGTGCTTGACACCTGTCAAAGCGGGGGGTGCAGAACGGGTCTACAAGCGAACGCTAGCGACGAGGTTGGTGCCCATGACGCAACTCCACAGCATTGCGCGCGCGGTGAGCGACGAGTTGCGATCGCGCATCCACTTCTGCCAGCGCACCGGCCAGATCTGGCTGCACGAGCACCGCATGCTGCTCGTGCACGCCGAAGCGCAGGCGCTGCTGCGCAAGGAGTTGATCGACACGCTCGGCCTCGAGCGGGCGCGTGGCCTGCTCACGCGCATGGGCTACGCATCGGGCTTGCGCGATGCCGAACTCGCTCGCACCCGTTCGCAGGATGCGAGCGATGTCGAAGCCTTCATGACCGGCCCGCGGCTGCACACGCTCGAAGGCATCGTGCAGACCATTCCGGTGCAGCTCGAGCTCGATCGCATGACGGGACGCTTCTACGGCGAGTTCGTCTGGGAGAACTCGTGGGAAGGCCAGTGGCACCGCCATCACTACGGCGTGCACGACGAGCCGGTGTGCTGGACCCAGATCGGCTACGCCTGCGGCTACTCGTCTGCCTTCATGGGCCGGCCGATCCTGTTCAAGGAGGTCGAGTGCGCCGGGATGGGCAACCCGAACTGCCGCATCATCGGCCGCCCGGCGCAGGAATGGGACGACGCCGCCGACCATCTGCGCTATTTCACGCCGGAGTCGATCGCCGACCAGCTGATCGAGCTGCAGACGCAGGTCGTCCAGCTGCGATCGACGATCGGCGACAAGTCGAACCTGCCGGGCGACATGATCGGCAACTCGCCGGGTTTCCGCGCCGCGTTCGATCTGCTGCGCAAGGCGGCGGCAAGCCAGATCACGGTGTTGCTGCTCGGCGAGACGGGCGTCGGCAAGGAACTCTTCGCGCGCGCGCTGCACGCGATGGGCGCGCGCCGCGACCGGCCCTTCGTCGCGGTGAACTGCGCGGCGATTCCGGTCGAACTCGTCGAGTCCGAGCTGTTCGGCGTCGAGCGCGGCGCCTATACCGGCGCCCAGGTCGCGCGCGCCGGGCGCTTCGAGCGCGCCGACGGCGGCACACTCTTTCTCGACGAGGTCGGCGACCTGCCGTTCGCCGCCCAGAGCAAGCTGCTGCGCGTGCTGCAGGAAGGCGAGATCGAGCGCGTCGGCGACCATCGCACGCGCCGCGTCGACGTGCGCATCGTCGCCGCGACGAACGCCGAACTGCAGCAGCGCGTGAAGGACGGCCACTTCCGCGCCGACCTCTACTACCGGCTCAATCCGTTTCAGATCCGCATTCCGCCGCTGCGCGAACGGATGGAGGACATCTCGCTGCTTGCCAAGCGCTTCCTCGAGAAGCACAGCGCGATCCACGCCAAGAAGCTGCGCGGCTTCACCGACAAGGCCAAGCGCGCGCTGCTGAGCTACGCCTGGCCGGGCAATATCCGCGAGCTGCAGAATATGGTCGAACGCGGCGTGATCCTCGCGCCAAGCGGCACGCGTGTCGAGGTCGACCAGCTCTTCACCTCGCCCGCGGTCGGCGTGCCGCACAGCGAGTTCCGGCTGGGCCTCGATGGCAGCCTCGACGACCATTCCTGGGAAGCCGGCAAGGAGCTCTGCGAGGCCGTCTTCAACGGCGTCATGACGCTCGCTCAGGTCGAGGCGATGCTGATCGAGACCGCGGTCGACAAGGCGCACGGCAACCTCTCCGCCGCATCGCGCATGCTCGGCTTGACGCGCCCGCA
>JACSRM010000071.1 GCA_014879745.1 Burkholderiaceae bacterium
CGACCAGATGGCCGAGCCGCGCTGGGTGCTGTCGATGGGCTCGTGCGCCAACGGCGGCGGCTACTACCACTACAGCTATTCGGTCGTGCGCGGCTGCGACCGCATCGTGCCGGTCGATGTCTACGTGCCCGGCTGCCCGCCGACGGCCGAGGCGCTGCTCTACGGCATCCTGCAGCTGCAGGCCAAGATCCGGCGCGAGAACACGATCGCGCGCTGAGCGCATACGAAACCGACATCGCGATGAGCAGACTCGACACCTTGCAGGCGGCGCTCGAATCGGTCCTCGGCGAGCGCATCCGGCGCTTCCAGCGCGAGCGCGGCGAGATCACGATCCACGTCGATGCGGCCGACTACCTCGCGGTCGCGACGACGCTGCGCGACCACTCCGAATTGCGCTTCGAGCAGCTGATCGACCTCTGCGGCATCGACTATTCGGCGTGGAAGGACCAGCCCAACGACGGGCCGCGTTTCTGCGTCGCCAGTCACCTGCTGTCGATCAGCCACAACTGGCGTCTGCGCTTGAAGGTCTTCTGTGCCGACGACGAGATGCCGATCGTCGCTTCGGTCACGCCGGTCTGGAACTCGGCCAACTGGTTCGAGCGCGAGGCCTTCGACCTCTACGGCATCCTGTTCGAGGGCCACCTCGACCTGCGCCGCATCCTGACCGACTACGGCTTCATCGGCCATCCCTTCCGCAAGGACTTCCCGGTCTCGGGCCACGTCGAGATGCGCTACGACGAGTCGAGCCGGCGCGTCATCTACCAGCCGGTGACGATAGAGCCGCGCGAGATCACGCCGCGCATCATCCGCGAAGACAACTACGGCGGTCTGCACTGACATGGCCGATATCAAGAACTACACGCTGAACTTTGGGCCGCAGCATCCGGCGGCGCACGGAGTGCTTCGCCTCGTCCTGGAACTCGATGGCGAAGTCGTTCAGCGCGCCGATCCGCACGTCGGCCTGCTGCACCGGGCGACCGAGAAGCTCGCCGAGAGCAAGACCTTCATCCAGTCGCTGCCGTACATGGACCGGCTCGACTACGTCTCGATGATGTCCAACGAGCACGCCTATTGCATGGCGATCGAGAAGCTCCTGGGCATCGAGGTGCCGATCCGCGCGCGCTACATCCGCGTCATGTTCGACGAGATCACGCGCTTGCTGAACCACCTGATGTGGCTCGGCGCGCACGGCCTCGACTGTGGCGCGATGAACATGCTGATCTATTGCTTCCGCGAGCGCGAGGATCTGCTCGACATGTACGAGGCGGCATCCGGCGCGCGCATGCACGCCGCCTACTACCGCCCGGGCGGCGTCTACCGCGACCTGCCCGACACGATGCCGCGCTACAAGGCGTCGAAGGTGCGCAGCGCGAAGACCATCGCGCGCCTGAACGAGGCGCGCAGCGGCACGATGCTCGACTTCATCGACGACTTCTGCCGGCGCTTTCCGGCCAACGTCGACGACTACGAGACGCTGCTCACCGACAACCGGATCTGGAAGCAGCGCACCGTCGGCATCGGCGTCGTCAGCCCGGAGCGCGCGAAGAACCTCGGCTTCACGGGCCCGATGCTGCGCGGCTCGGGCGTCGTCTGGGATCTGCGCAAGCACCAGCCCTACGAGGTCTACGACCAGATGGACTTCGACGTGCCGGTCGGCACCCACGGCGACACCTACGACCGCTATCTGGTGCGCGTCGAGGAGATGCGCCAGGCCAACCGCATCATCCAGCAGTGCGTCGCCTGGCTGCGCGACAACCCGGGCCCGGTGATCGTCGACAACTACAAGGTCGCGCCGCCGTCGCGCGTCGACATGAAGACGAACATGGAGGAGCTGATCCACCACTTCAAGCTCTTCACCGAAGGCATGCACGTCCCCGAGGGCGAGGCCTACGCGGCGGTCGAGCATCCGAAGGGCGAGTTCGGCATCTACATCGTCAGCGACGGCGCCAACAAGCCGTACCGGCTGAAGATCCGCCCGCCCGGCTTCCCGCACCTGGCGGCGCTCGACGAGCTGGCGCGCGGTCACATGATCGCCGACGTGGTCGCCTTGATCGGCACCCTGGATATCGTTTTCGGCGAGATCGACAGATAGGCGAGCCATGAGCTTTTCGGACACCACACTCGCGCGCTTCGCGAAGGAAGTCGCCAAATACCCGGCCGAGCAGAAGCAGTCGGCGGTCATCGCCTGCCTCGCGATCGTGCAGCAGGAGCAGGGCCACGTCAGTCACGAGACCGAGCTGGCGGTCGCCGAATACCTCGGCATGCCGCCGATCGCGGTGCACGAGGTGACGACCTTCTACAACATGCTCAACGGCGCACCGGTCGGCCGCTTCAAGCTCAACGTCTGCACCAACCTGCCGTGCCGGCTGCGCGACGGCCAGAGCGCGCTCGATCATGTCTGCGAGCGGCTCGGCATCGAGGCCGGCGCGACGACCGCCGACGGCCTGTTCACCGTCCAGCAGTGCGAGTGCCTCGGTGCCTGCGCCGACGCGCCGGTGATGCTCGTGAACGACCGTCAGATGTGCAGCTACATGACGCCCGAGCGGCTCGACGCGCTGCTCGACACGCTCAAGGCGAA
>JACSRM010000070.1 GCA_014879745.1 Burkholderiaceae bacterium
TTCCATCTCGGCACGGGCTCACAGCACGCAGCCCACCTCAGATGCCGGATATACGACTGCAGGCTCATCCCACCGTGCCCTTCACAGATCGATCAATCGCTTGCGTTGGCGGGGGAGCCCACATACGACGGGTCGGGCGTCAGCGACACTGATCAACGTCCTTCGTCCTTCACCCGTAGCGCCCTGTTCCGTTGCATCGATAGCAGTTCTCGTTGGTTCCATTGCAAGAGCAAGCAAACTTCCCAGACCTTGGGAGCGGAGGCGCTGGCGAGGGCGCGTATCCCCTCGAGACTTTTGACTCACCGTGGGCAGTGCCGAAGTGATGTGCGACGTTCTTCACCATGTTCCCGCACTTTGGGCAGAGGTTGAGCTTCCTTCTCATGGCATGTACTGAAGCGCCTTCTTTGGCGATCACAACGAGCGAGGGCATTCACCATGCAATTCGATGGCATGTGCGATGGCGTTTTCGGAGGCGGATCTTGCCCACCTCTTTACTACCCGTTCATCCATCGGACCAGAGTAAGAAATCTCCTCGGAGTAGACGAACGTCGTCAACACATCCATGGGTGGTTCCTTGGGCTCATACGCTGAATCGGTCTTCATTGTTCCCCTTACCCAACCGATCGCTGTCAGGTGCCATTCGGTGTATTCAAGACTGGCAGACATCGCAGGCGTTCCTCAATGTGCTCGTGTGGTTGCGCTGCTTCACGAACTTGACGCCCAACGTACGCGCTGACCCGTCTGCCGTAGCGGGTCGGCTCGAGCGACGAGTTAGACTCTATGGCTTCTTGGGCGGTGGATCGACGGGCTTTTGTTCACTGGTTGTCGGTTGGTACCCGGCGTCCGGTGTTGGTTTGGTCTGCGGTGGCTGCTGGCTCGGCTGCCACCCCTTCTGCACCGGCACCTGAGTTGGACTCTGCTTCTCGTTTCCCATCTTCTCCTCCGCTGGTGAGATCGAACAACTCCACAGAGGAAATCTCCGTGGAGAGAATGAGCGTACCCGCCGTTGCTACGCGCGGCCGCTCAAAGCCACCATCATCGTTGAGCACCCATGTTTCCTGCAAGTAGAGCTGCTCGGCCGCAGGCGCACTTGAGGCAAACGAGCGTGAGTCAAAACGCCCGGCAATCTTCTTGCCGTCCTTCAGGGTAACGACGATCCAGTATGGTTTGCGCTGGCTGAATACATAGTCCCAAGGTTTGCCCGTGGGGTGCGGCAGCGAACGCTGGAAGAACTCGGTATTGCGAAGCTTCCGGAGCAGTGCCGGCCAGGCCACTGGTGCGATCAGCAGGACAAAGACGTAGAACAGCACATACAAGGTGGGCGCTGTGGCGCTGATGTTGTGCGACTCAACCTCGTAGATCGGCCAAAGAAGGAGAGCGTAGTTGATCGAGCTATAGGCGACCGCATCAACGACCTGCGCAGACGCCTCTTTGGGTGCGCTGGAAGTGAGCAGCTCGTAGGTCTTCAGGCTGATGAAGCCGGGAACAACGAACGCGATGAACAGCACAAGCTTGTCAGCGCTCCAGATGTCCACGCGTGCCTCGATGTCGGTAGTGGGGTCAACGTGTTCTCACCCGCAAGATTGCAGCACATGCACCGCCGAAGGCGCAAGTTGCGCCGTCGGCGGTGTTCGGGGCGCGTTCTTGACGGGCGAACCGGCCAGGGGCATGCGCCCCGTTGAGGCCTTGCTTGCAGGTTGGCATGGAGTCCTCCGCGCACTTCGGACCCATCAAGCTACCGCCCGGCGCCGCGTGGCGCGGGTGTTGGCACATGACGCGACGGAGCGCGACATGGCTACTGCGAGCCTTGCCGTATCCGTTCGATCCGAAACTGGCGCGATCGCTGGCGCGGACTTGGCGGAGAGCGAGTTCCAAGTATGCGTGACCGACGCGGCGTGGCACCGGCGCAAATCGCTTCGCCTCACGCGCGGCCAGTTCGAGCGCGGGTTCGTCAACCGTGCTGTCTCGCGGCTCTCATCGCGAGCGCGTCTTCCAGTGCACGCAGGTCGGCCTCGGTCGTGTAGCCGGCGACGGAGACGCGGACAAAGGTGCGGCCGGCGTGCGTCGTCACCGGCACTTCGATGTGGTGACGCTCGAAGAGCGTGCTGCGCAGCGCTTCAGGGTCGGGTGCGGCGACGGGCAACGGCACCATCAAGGCGAAATCGTCTCCAGGCGCGATCGGCGCCAAGCCGGTGCGAGCGGCGACGCGATCCATCAATGCGGCCGCCATTGCGTGGCAGCGCGCGCGCACCGCGGGGCCGAGGTGGCGGCGGTGGAACTCGATCGCCGCGGGCACGGCGAGCCACGCGCTCGGGTCGCGCGTGCCCTGCCACTGCAGGCGGCGCTCGAGCGTCGAGCGGCCGAGGTAGGCGTCGAAGCCGCTGTGGCCTCCCGTGCCCTCGGCGTAGCCCCAGCTCGTGACGGTCGCGTGCAGCCGCGCGTGGTGCTCGCGCCTTGCGTGCAGGAAGCCGGCGCCCTTCGGCGCGCATACCCATTTGTGCAGGTTGGCGGCGTAGAAGTCGGCGCCGAGCGCGGCGAGGTCGACGTCGATCTGCCCCGGCGCGTG
>JACSRM010000343.1 GCA_014879745.1 Burkholderiaceae bacterium
GTGCAGGTTGGCGGCGTAGAAGTCGGCGCCGAGCGCGGCGAGGTCGACGTCGATCTGCCCCGGCGCGTGTGCGCCGTCGATCAGCGTGAGCAGGCCGCGTTCGCGCGCCGCGGCGCACAGTTCGGCGACCGGAAAGACGAGCGCCGTCGTCGATGCGATGTGGCTTGCGAAGACGAGCCGCGTGCGCGGCCCGGCGTGAGCGAGGACGTGCTCGACGAAGCGGCCGCGGTCGAACGGCAGCGCAATCGTCGCGCGCCGGTAGGTCGTGCCGCGCTCGGCGCAGACGCGCTGCCACGTCGCGTCGCAGGCGCCGTATTCGTGGTCGGTGGCGAGCACTTCGTCGCCCGGCTGCAGGTCGAGCGAGCGGGCGACGATGTTGACGGCGGTCGTCGCGTTCGGCACGAAGACGAGGTCGGAGGCATCGGCGCCGACGAAGCCGCCGAGCGCCTCGCGCGCGTCGCGCAGCAGCGCCGCCGAGCGACGGCCGAGGAACTCGACCGGGTTGCGCTCCATCTCGTCCTGCCAGCGGCGCTGCGCGGCGAGCACCTCGCGCGGGCAGGCGCCGAAGCTGCCGTGGTTGAGGAAGACGACGCCGGGGTCGAGCAGGAACAGGTCGCGCATCGCGGCGCAGTGTAGGCGGCCTGCGCCGTCAGCCGCGTGCGGCGGGGTGGCTTTCGGGTTCGGTGCCCCCGCTGTCGAAGCGGCCCCACATGAGTTTGAACGCGAGGAAGGCGACGATCGCGACGCCGATCGCGGCGAGCAGCCGGCCCAGGCGCATCTGGTCGTCCAGCAGGTAGTTGGCGCACAGTCGCTCGGGCGAGATCAGGTAGAGCCAGCCGAGCCGGAACGCGGTGGCGGTGACTTCGAGCAGGACGACGCCGCGGACGACGAAACCGGCGCGCGGCCAGCTCAGCGCGACCG
The DNA here is from genome assembly GCA_014879745.1 of Burkholderiaceae bacterium. Lineage (GTDB taxonomy): Bacteria > Pseudomonadota > Gammaproteobacteria > Burkholderiales > Burkholderiaceae_C > CAIKUF01. The sequence goes on from JACSRM010000343.1 coordinate 922, forward strand.
GCGCGCCGATCAGCAGCGGCACGGAAAGGAACTTGGCGAGCGCGACGCGCGGATCGGCGAGCGCCGCGTCGAGCATCAGCGGCAGCATCCAGACCATCGCGGTGATCGACGCGAGCAGCAGGCCGCTGATGCCCTGGTGGTTCCAGCCGGCGAGGCGCTGATCGACGCTTTGTGGCAGGCCCTTTGCGAACCACGCGCCGGCCAGTGCGAGCAGCGGGAGCTGGATCAGCATCTGCGCCGTCATCGTCGATTCGAGCGCGTGACGCGCGGCGGGGATGGCGAGCAGCGCCCACAGCGCGGCGCCGGAAAGACCAAGGCGATGGTTCGCCGTCATGGTGTCATCTGCTGCGCGACATAGCCCGCCGCTCCGGCGGCATCGTCCCAGTCGAGGATCGCGACGAGGCGGCCGTCCGGATCGACGACCGACAGCGCCGCGTTGTGCACGAAGCCGCCCCCGCCGTCGGGCACGGCGACGACGCCGAAGCTGCGCAGCAGCGCGGCCAGCGCGGCGGCGTCGGCGGGCCGCGCCGCGATCCAGCCGCTGCCCTCGCCGCCGTGCAGGCGCTGGTAGGCGGCGAGCGCTGCGGGGTCGTCGCGCGCCGGGTCGAAGCTGATGCTCATGAGGGCGACGTGGCCGGCGGCGATCGGCACCGCAAGCTCGCGCTGCAGCCGCGCGAAGACGCCGCCCTGCGCCGAACAGACCGTCGCGCAGTTCGTGTAAATGAAATCGACGATCAGCCAGCGCCCGCGCAGCGCATCGAACCCGATGCGCCGGCCGTCGGCCGTCTGCAGCGCGGCGGGAGGCACGGCGCGCGGATGCTCGCGCACCGCGATGCGGCGTGCCGTCTCGGCGGTGAAGGCGCGAAAGCCGTCGGTGGCGCCGGCCAGCACCGCGCCGCCCGCCGCCAGGGCGACGGCGCTAGCGAGCAGCGTTCGCAGCACCGCCACCGGCGCCACCCTGCGCCGGCGCCCGCAGCAGGCCGGGGGCGATGCGCGCCGCGAAGTACAGCATGCCGAGCACGACGAGCAGCGCGCCGATCGAGCCGAGCTTGTCGGTGAAGAGCCACTGCGGCAGGTGCGTCGCCATCCGGCGCGCGACGCTCTCGTGCCCGCCGTCGAGGAAGGCAAAGACGAAGATCAGCCCGCCGATGAAGTAGATCGGAAATCCCAGCCTGTCGCCTGCGCTGTCGGGCGGCGTGCGGGCGTTGCGGCCGATGACGTGGAACATCAGTGCGAGCGCCATCGGCAGCACGCCGAGCAGGATGTAGAAGTGGAAATGCCCCGGCACCCACTGCGTGTTGTGCATCACGGTGTTGACCTCGATCGTGCCGTCGAGCATCGCCGGAACGATCCCCGCCGCCCAGCCGAACATCGACAGGATCAGGAGGCGCGAAGGCATGGTCCAGCGCATGCCGGAGCGGTAGATGTTGGTCAGCGCGCCGTAGACCGTGACGACGAAGACCGGAAAGCCCGCGCCCCACGAAACGACCTGGCCGGTCACCATCAGCCAGCGCGGCTGGGCGTAGTCCATCAGCAGGTGATGCGGGAAGACGATGATGACGAACAGGCAGCTCGCCGCCCACGACCACAGGAACGGCCGCGAGATCGGATACGGCTTGCCCGAGTAGCGCGGCAGCAGCTCGTAGACGGCGATCGCGCCCATGTAGATCGTCGCGTTGATGTACATGTGGCCGAACCAGTAGATCAGGTTCTTCGCGACGAGCGCGTCGAGCGTCATCGCGGGGAAGTAGATGTTGACGAGGCTCATCACGAGCACGACCGCGCCGGCCAGGATGCCGAGCGTGTTGGAGATGATGACCATCGTGCTCGCGACGACGGCCTTCGGATGATCCGGCGCGATCGTCCCGGCGAACAGCCACTGCAGCCCGAGCGCGCGGCCGAGGTTGCCGTGCACCTTGATGATGGCAGCCGCGGCGTCGAGGTAGAAGACGAGCATGCCGACGCCGATCAGCAGATAGCCGACCATGAAGAGCGCCGCCGCGTTCGGGCTCCACAGCCCCATGCTATGTACCGGCAGCGGGTAGAGGAAGGTCCACAGCGCGCCGTAGTTGTCGACGAAGATCGCGAAGACGATGCACAGCGCGCCGAGCAGGAAGAGCCAGTAGTTCGCCATGAACGCCCACCGGTGCAGCGTCACGTACTTGCGCAGGAAGTACCACATCACCGCCGTCGTCGCGAGCGCCGTCGTGCCGACCATGCCGGCGCCGTGCATCGACAGGATGCGGTAGAAGAGGTCGGCCGGAACGTCGAGCCACGTCGCCTGCCCGCTGCGCATCGTCAGCCCGAGCAGCATCATCAGCACGAAGAGCAGCATCGACGTCAACATGTAGAGGTTGAAGGCGAGCCGGTCGGCGCCTGCGAGGCGCTCGTTGTCCGGATAGAGCGTGAGTGCAGCCATGGTCAGTCTCCGCCGGCCGCGACGACGCTGAACTCGGCGGTCATCGGCGCGTGTCCGATGCCGCAGTATTCGAGGCACATCACGGTGTAGGTGCCGGGTTCGGTGAAGGTGTGGACGAGCTTGTTCGTGAAGCCCGGCATCGCCTGGGTCTGCGTCGCGATGCGCCCGTCGGGGGCGTAGATCGCGAAGCCGTGGTTGACGTCGGAGGCGGTGACAAGAAACTCGACCGGGCTGCCGGCCCGCACCTTGTCCGGCTTCAGATCCCACGACCACTGCTGGCCGACGACGTTAACGACCTGCTTGATGCCAAGCGGCGTGTGCTGCGGCGGGATCGGGAAGGTGTGCAGCGTCGCATAGCTGCCGCCGAAGAAGGCGACGAGCAGCACGCCGAACAGCCATCGCCGCAGCACGTGCGCGGTGTGCGTGGACTTGCGCGTCGCTTCGGCATCGGCCGGTTTGCCGGCCTGCAGGATGACGTGGATGAAGCCGGCCGCGATCAGGCCGATGCCGACGAGCGTGATGGTCCAGGCGGCGTCCTGAAGACTCATGGCGGTTTCCCGGAAGTGGGCAGGTCGCGCCACGTGTACCGGGGCGTGCAGGCAGCGTCAAGTCGATCGCGCCGAGCCCATGCTGCCGGCAGTGTGGTACGGTGCAGCGACGCGTGGATCGCGCAAGCCCGATCGCCAGCACCACGCGAGCCCGCCGCCGCCGTTGGCGGCGCCTATCCGGACCTCAGAAGGAATCCATGTACGCACCGATCACGCTGCCGTTCGGCGCCAGGATGCTGTTCAACACCGTCAAGTTGAAGCCCGGGGTGAGCTTCGACGACGTCGAGCTTTCGGTCGCCGAGATGTGCAACGTCGTCAAGGAAACCTACGGCGGCGACAAGGGCGGTTTCATCGCCGGGCAGGTCTTCAAGTTCACCGGTTTCGTCTCCGAGGGTGGCTCGCTCGGCGAAGCCGCGGCGAGCGACGAACACTACGCGATCGTCACCTACTGGCGCTCGTTCGACGAGCACGAACGGTCGCACGCCGACAGCGTCTTTCGCTCGAAGTTCGATGCGCTCGCGGCGATGTGCACCGAAACCCGCGAGTTCGGCTACGAGATGCTCTGGCAGGGCATGCCCGAAGGCGGCTGAGCGCCGCTCGCGTCAGGCCGCCCGGCGCTGCGGCTGTGCAGCGCGCCACTCGGCCATCAGCCTGTCCCACTTCGGGCGCGCCGCGGCGAGATGGCGATCCTTGACGTGGCCGTAGCCGCGAATCTCCTCGGGGATGCGCGCGATCTCGACCGCCTGCGCGAGGCGTTCGGCGCTCAGCGTCGCGAGCAGTTCCTCGATGCAGGCGCGGTAGTCGTCGATCAGTGCGCGCTCGGTCCTGCGCTCGGCGCTGCGGCCGAAGATGTCGAATGCGCCGCCGCGCAGCCCCTTCAGCCTGGCGAGCACGCGAAACGCGGTCTGCACCCACGGCCCGTAGGCGCGCTTGACGAGTTCGCCGTTGGCGTTGCGCTTCGCGGCAAGTGGCGGCGCGAGGTGATAGTGCAGCTTGTAGTCGCCCTCGAACTGCGACGCGATGCGCTCGAGGAAGGCACGGTCGGTGTGCAGCCGCGCGACCTCGTATTCGTCCTTGTACGCCATCAGCTTGAAGAGGTAGCGCGCGACAGCCTCGGCGAGCTGCGTGCCGCTCGAGTGCGCCGCCTCGGCCGCGCGCACCTTGTCGACGAATGCGCTGTAGCGCGCCGCGTAGGCGGCGTCCTGGTAGGCGGTGAGAAATTCGACGCGCGTTGCGATCATCTCCGGCAGTCCCGGCTTCTTCGCGAATGCGATCACCTGCGCCGTGCGGTCGAGTGACGCGACGATCGCCTGCACGCCCGCAGCGTCGTGCGCCGCGCGCCGGCCCCATTCGAACGCCGCCTTGTTGTTCGGCACCTGCACCGCGTTAAGCTCGATCGCGCGCATCAGCGACGCGTGCGACAGCGGCACACGACCCATCTGCCACGCAAAGCCGAGCATGAGCGGGTTGGTATAGATCGAGTCGCCGACCAGCTGCACCGCGAGCCGGTCGGCGTCGGCGTGGCCCACGAGTTCGGCGCCGACCGCCTGCCCGATCGCGGCTTCGCACTGCCCCTGCGGGAAGCGCCAGTCCGGGTTCGTGACGAAGGCCGCCGTCGGCGTGCCATGGGTATTGAGTGCGACGAAGGTGCGGCCTTCGCGCATCACCGCCATCGTCGCCTTGTTGGCCGCGACGAGGGGGTCGCAGGCGATCACCAGATCGGCCTCGGCAGTGCCGACCCGGGTCGTATGGATCGCGTCCTCGCGGTCGGCGATCTGCACGTGGCTCCACGTGCTGCCGCCCTTTTGCGCCAGGCCGCCGGCGTCCTGCGTGACGACGCCCTTGCCCTCGAGGTGCGCCGCCATGCCGAGCAGCTGGCCGATCGTGATGACGCCGGTGCCGCCGACGCCGGCGACGACGATGCCGAATGCGTTCGCCGCCGACGGCAGCGCGGGCTCGGGCAGCGGCGGAAGCAGGAACGGGTCGGGCCGCGCCGGGTCGGCCTTCGCCGCCGCCTTGCGCTGGCCGCCTTCGACCGTGACGAAGCTCGGGCAGAAGCCCTTCACGCACGAGAAGTCCTTGTTGCAGGTGTTCTGGTTGATGGTTCGCTTGCGGCCGAACTCGGTCTCGAGCGGCTCGACCGACAGGCAGTTGCTCTGCATCGAGCAGTCGCCGCAGCCTTCGCAGACGAGCTCGTTGATGATCACCGTCTTCGCCGGCGTCGCCATCGTGCCGCGCTTGCGGCGGCGCCGCTTCTCGGTCGCGCAGGTCTGGTCGTAGACGATGACGGTGCAGCCGGCAACCTCGCGCAGCATCTTCTGCACGGCGTCGAGTTCGTCGCGGTGGCGCACCGTGACGCCCGGGGCAAGGCCCTTCACGCCGGCATATTTTTCGGGCTCGTCGGTGACGACGACGATCTGCTTCGCGCCCTCGGCGTCGAGTTCGCGCGTCATCTCGGGCACGCGCAGCGTGCCGTCGATCGGCTGGCCGCCGGTCATCGCGACGGCGTCGTTGAAGAGCACCTTGTAGGTGATATTGACCTTCGCCGCGATGCTCTGGCGGATCGCGAGCAGCCCCGAGTGGTAGTAGGTGCCGTCGCCGAGGTTGGCGAAGATGTGGCGGTCGGTGGTGAACGGCGCCTGTCCGACCCACGAGACACCCTCGCCGCCCATCTGGCTGAAGCTCACCGTGCTGCGGTTCATCCAGACCGCCATGTAGTGGCAGCCGATGCCGGCGACGGCGCGCGAGCCTTCGGGCACGCGCGTCGAGGTGTTGTGCGGGCAGCCGCTGCAGAAGTAGGGGATGCGCTCGCCCGTGTCGGCTCTCTGCGCGGCGAGGCTCTTCTCCTTCGCGTCGAGGATCGCGAGGTGGGCGTCCATGCGCGCCGCAACGTCGGCCGGCACGCCGAGCTTCTTCAGGCGCTTCGCGATCGCGCGCGCGATGATCGCCGGCGTCAGGTCGGCCTGCGGCCGCAGCAGCCAGTGCTGGCTCGGGCTCGGGTGCGACCACTCGCCGCCGGCGCCGTCGTCCTCGTCGAACTTGCCGAGCACGTTGGGCCGCACGTCGGGCCGCCAGTTGTAGAGCTCCTCCTTCAACTGGTACTCGATGACCTGGCGCTTTTCCTCGACGACGAGGATCTCGGCGAGCCCCTGCGCGAACTCGCGCGTGATCGTCGCTTCGAGCGGCCAGACGACATTGACCTTGTGCAGCCGGATGCCGAGCGCCCGGCACTGCGCGTCGTCGAGCCCCAGGTCGGCGAGCGCCTGACGCGTATCGTTCCAGGCCTTGCCACTTGCGATCAGGCCGAAGCGGGCGTTGGGCGAATCGACGACGGTGTGGTTGAGCTTGTTGGCGCGGATATAAGCGAGCGCGGCGTACCACTTGAAGTCGAAGAGGCGCGCCTCCTGCTCGAGCGGGCCGTCGGGCCAGCGGATGTGGACGCCGCCTGGCGGCATCGCGAAGTCCTCGGGCAGCACGATCTTCACGCGGTCCGGATCGACGCTGACGCTCGCCGACGACTCGACGATCTCCTGGATCGTCTTCATGCCCGACCAGACGCCCGCGAAGCGGCTCAGCGCGATCGCGTGCAGCCCCATGTCGAGGATGTCCTGCACGCCTGTCGGGAAGAACACCGGCAGCCCGCAGGCCTTGAAGATGTGGTCGCTCTGGTGCGCCGCGGTGCTGCTCTTGGCGACGTGGTCGTCGCCGGCGATCGCGATCACGCCGCCGTGCGGCGCGGTGCCCGCCATGTTGGCGTGCTTGAAGACGTCCGAGCAGCGATCGACGCCCGGGCCCTTGCCGTACCAGATGCCGAATACGCCGTCGAACTTCTTTGCCTTCGGATAGAGCTCGAGCTGCTGCGTGCCCCAGACGGCGGTCGCCGCCAGCTCCTCGTTTACGCCGGGCTGAAAGACGACGTTGCTCGCCGCGAGGTGCTTTTGCGCGCTCCACAGCGCCTGGTCGTAGCCGCCGAGCGGCGAGCCGCGATAGCCGCTGATGAAGCCGCCGGTCGTGAGGCCCGCAGCGGCGTCGCGCCGCACCTGCAGCATCGGCAGGCGCACGAGCGCCTGCACGCCGCTCATGAAGGCGCGGCCCGCTTCGAGCTCGTACTTGTCGTCGATCTTGACGCTCTCCAGGGCACGGCGGACGGCTTCGGGCAAGGGGGCGTTCATGCGCGGTGGCTCCTCGGGGCGGGGTGCGAACAGTGTCGCGCAGACGCGCGCTCGCGTCCGGATGCAACTCGGGGGTGAACGCCGAAGTTTAGGCAATGCGGGCGCGGAAGTCTTTTCGTTCTTTGCTCCAAATAGGGTGCTGAAAGCAATATCCTTGCGTCACGCTAACGGTTGCAGATCAAATGGCGCTCAAATCGCAAAAATCAGGGCAAACCCCATCAGAACTGCCCGCGGCCGCCCATGGCGACGGGCTCGACCGCTACGACGTGGCGATCCTCGGCGAGCTGCAGCGCGATGCCCGACTGAGCAATGCCGAACTCTCGGCGCGCATCGGGCTGTCGGCGGCGCCGACTTGGCGGCGCGTCAAGTGGCTCGAGCGCGAGGGCTATATCACCGGCTACCGCGCCGAACTCGACCGCCGCAAGCTCGGTCTGGGCGTGCTCGCCTTCGTGCGCGTCGACGCCGACCGCAATACCGGCGTCGCGACGCGCGAACTCGAAGACGCGATCCGCCGCCTGCCGGAGGTGATTTCCTGCCACTACATCTCGGGTGCCGGCACCTTCGAACTGCAGGTGATCGTGACCGACTTGGAGGCGTTCTCGCAGTTCTCGATCAAGACGCTGTTGAATCTGCCGAATGTGAAGGATATCCATACGAGCTTTTCCCTCGGCGAGGTGAAGGCGGGCGCCGCCCTGCCGCTCGCGCATCTTCGGCCCTCGCCCCCCGACCGATGACCTTGGCCAGCCAGTTGTCCTGCGCCTTCGCCGGCACCGACGCCCGGTTGCGGCGCCAGGTCGTCTATTGGGCGATCACGGTCGGGCTGTATGCGGTCTGCGTGCTGCTGCTCGCATTCCAGGTCCGGGTCGGCGTCGCCGATCCGGATGTGGTCTCGATGCTCGTCACGATCCTCGTCGCCGGAACGCTGCCCTTTTACGTCCCGGTGCGCATGAGCCGGCGTCTCGCGCTGTCGCCGTCGCTGCTCGCGATGGCGCAGGCGGTATTCGCGATCGGCTGCATCGTCGCCGCCTACGCCGCGATCGGCCCGGCGCGCGCGAGCACGCTCGCGATCCTCGTCGTCGTGCTGGTCTTCTGCGCCTTCGCGCTGACGCCGCGCCAGTCCCATGCGATGAGCGCATTGGCGGTGGCGCTGCTTGGCGCGACGATGGTGGCGATGAACCGCCTCCAGCCCGATCGCTATCCGGCGAGCCAGGAACTGGTGAATTTCGTGATCGCTGCCAGCATGCTGGCGGCCGTGACCTTCCTCACCGGGCGGCTGAGCCTGTTGCGCGACAAGCTCAAGGCGCAGCACGCCGAACTCGCGCAGGCGCTGGCGCGCATCCAGGAGATGGCGACGCGCGACGACCTGACGCTGCTGACCAACCGCAGGCACATGAACGAACTGCTCGCCTACGAGAAGGAGCGCCACGATCGCAAGGGCCGCGCGCTGTCGATCGCGCTGCTCGATATCGACTGGTTCAAGCGCGTCAACGATGCCCACGGCCATGCGGCGGGCGACAACGTGCTGCGCGACTTCGCGCAGCAGGCGCTCGGCGCGGTGCGCGCCACCGATGTGCTCGCCCGCTGGGGCGGCGAGGAGTTCCTGCTGATGCTGCCCGATACCGAGCCGCAGGCGGCGGCGATGGTTCTCGAGCGGATGCGCGCGCGCATCGCGGCGCACGCCTTCAGCACCGGCGAGTCGCCGCTGCGGATCAGCTTTTCGGGCGGGCTGACGTCGGCCCGCAAGGGCGAGACGATCGCCGCGATGATCGCCCGCTCCGACGCCGCGCTCTACGCCGCCAAGGCCGGCGGACGCGACCGGATCGTCAGCGAATGATGCGGCGCATCGCGCTCGTTCTGGCGCTGGTGCCAGCCCTGGGCTGGGCGGCAGCGCCGGGGCGCAACCTGTGCGTCGAGTTGCGCGAGTCGGGCGCGGCGGCGGCGGGTTGGCAGGTGAGCAGTGCCGACGCGCGATCGGGGCGCGACTTCCGGCCGCAGCGGCTGTGCATGCAAAACGGCGCGAGCGCGTCGCTCGCGCTCGAACTCACGCGCCCGGTTCAGCTCTGGCAGGCCGCACCCGGCGTCGTGCTGCCGATCCCGGTGCCGACGACGCACTGGCTGCACGCCGGCCAGCGCCTCGAGGTCCGTCCGCGCTGGGCCGGCGCGAAGGCGCCGGTCAAGATCGAGATCGCGGCCCAGGCGAGCCGCTTCGACCCCGGTGTCGCCGTGGGCAGTTCGCAGGCGCCGTCGCGCACCGGCGCCGAGGTGCGGACGACGCTCTCGGTGCCGCTCGGGGAGTGGGTCACGATCGGGTCGACGGACGAGCCGGCGCCGGACGCGGCGACGGTCTCGACCCGCCAGGCGCGCGCCGGGCGGGTACTGCAGTTGCGCGTCGAGCTCGCGCCGTGAGGCGGTCGGCCCGGGCTTCTACGGCCGCGGCCACAGCGCCCACATCCGGAGCTTCTGCTTCATGCGTCCGGCCTGCTGCTCGGCGGTCTCGCCCCAGCCCCAGAAATAGTCGGCCCGCACTGCGCCGGTGATCGCGCTGCCGGTATCCTGCGCCATCACGAGGCGGCGCAGCGGCGTATCGGCGAGCGGCTCGGTGGATGCGAGCCACACCGGCGTGCCGTACGGCACGCTCGAAGGATCGACCGCGACCGAGCGCCCCGGCGTGAGCGGCACACCCTGCGCGCCGTTCGGGCCGATGGCCGGATCGGGCAGCGGCGCCTCGCGGAAGAATACGTAGCGCGGGTTGCTCCACAGGAGTGCGTTGACGCGCTTCGGGTTGCGCTGCGCCCAGGCGCGAATTGCCGGCCAGGACGCTTCGCCGGGCTGCAGTTCGCCCTGCTCGATCAGCCAGCGCCCGACCGATTTGTACGGCTGATCGTTGCTGCCGGCATACGAGACGCGCACCCGCTGCACGCTGCCGTCGGCCTCCCTGATATTGAGCCGCCCCGATCCCTGGATGTGCAGCACGAGCGCATCGAGGGGGTCGTCGAGGTAGGCGATCGCCAGGCCGTCGAGGGACCGCTTCGCTGCGGCCGTGGTGTCGATCTGCTTGCGCGTCCAGTACGGGCGTCGGCTGGCCAGATCGGGCGGCGGCGCGAAGATCGCGATCCGGTATGCGCCGCGCGGCCGGCGCGAGGCGTCGAACTCGGGTTCGAAATATCCCGTCAGCAGGCCGTCCGCGTTGCCGTCGGGCGCCTCGACGCGGTACGCCTGCAGGCGCTGCTCGAGCCAGGCGCGAAGCTGTGCATCGTCGGCGCCGACATCGGGGTTGCCGACGCGCGCCGCATCCTTGCACAGCGCGACCCAGGCCGATGGCGGGCGCGCGCAGCCTCGCAGCAGCGCGGGCCACCATTCGCGCGGGCGATCGGCGCCCCAGCCGGGCAAATCGTCGAACGCCACCGCGACCCAGCGCGAATGCGCGCACTCGATCGCGGCCGGCGGCGTCCTCGCCGGCGGCGCGACGGCGGGCGCGGCCGGCGGCGCCGGCGGTGCCGGCTGTGGTCCGCTGCCGCAGGCGGCGAGCGCTCCTAGAATGGCTGCCAGCAGCGCCGCGCGCCAGCGGCGCCGCGGCGCGGGCCCGGTTCGATTCGCGCCGCGCCCGGGCGCCGATCGCGGCGCGTCGCCAGGAAACCCGACCATGTGGATCATCGTGCTCGAAGCGCTCGGCGCCGGACTGCTGCTGGTGCTCATCGTGTGGTGGACCATGTTCAGTGGCCGCCGGCGCGGCGAACGGCGTCCGCCGCCGGACTGAGCGCGGTCAGTGCAGCGCCGAGGCAAGCGCAAGCGCGAACTCTTCGATCGTCGCTTCGAACGGCAGCGCGTCGTCGGTGACACAGAAGTAGCTGCCCCGCATCGTGCCGCTCGGCGTCGCGAGGCGCAGCCAGCTCGTGTACTCGAAACTGACGGGAGCTGAGATATTCACAGGCCGGCACGCGCGATAAATGGGGGATGAGCCGGGATGACGTGGGACTCAGCGGGCCGATCATCGCAAGAGACTTGCACCCTGCGCAAATCGGCGCGCGAACAATTTTCGCGCGGCCCGACGCCCCCCATTTTGCTCGACGCCGAGCGTTTTCGGCCGGTCTACCGGCCCGCCGCGCCGATCACGTAGCGCTGCAGCAGGTCGAGCAGCGAGGCCTCGGCCTCCGGCTGCAGCACGGCGTTGTCGGGCGGCCCGCTGAACGGCAGGTACGGCCGCGCCGGGATCTGCACCTGGTACGCCTCCACCTCGTGCCAGCTCTCGCGGGCGCGCTTGTGGCCGTCGCGGGCGAACACCGCCAGGTTCTTGTGGGCCTCCTGGCGCACCAGGTTGCCCTTGGCGTCGGTGCGCAGCCGCGTCTTCACCGAGTGCGCCGCCCGCTCGATCGTGCCGCCAAATTGGTGGATCGCGGCGTAGTCCTTCGCCGCGCCGCCGGCGCCCACCTGGGCGAAGTCTTCGCCGTAGCTGCTGCTGACGCTGGAGGCCAGGATGCCGCGGTCCTGCAGGATCTTCAGCACCGATCCGCCGCGGTTGCGCTTCAGCCGCTCGGCGCGCGTCGACGCCGCCAGCGGAACCCAGCTCGGACGCCCCTGGGCGGCGAAGTTGGCCTCGGTCTGCGCCTCCAGCATGCCAGCGATCGAGCGGAACAGCGGCCGCGCGTCCTGCAGCTGCTGCGCGACGCCGTGCAGCTGCGCCGCCGCCTTGCCGCCGGGGTCGACCTCGATCTTCAGCATGGCCTTACACTCTCGCCGTGCGCGCCGCGCGAAACCGGTAGGGACGAGCCCCGATGACCGGCGTTAGGTGGCGCGAGGCAGCCGTCACATGCCAACCGTCCGAACCGGCGCGCGCACTCCCTCTCACCGCCCGACCTCGCCGAACAGCAGCGTGCCGACGCGCAGCTGGTTGAGCTGCCGCTTGTCGCGCTGCATCATGTTGTAGACCTCCCAGAAGAGCGACCCGTCGCGGTTCTCCCGCACGATCACCAGCAGGTCGTTCTTCGCCTGGAACAGGCCGATGTAGCGCTTCCGGTAGGTGCCGTCGTCGTAGGGCGTCAGCCACACCTCGAAGGGCTGCTGCAGCGTCGGCAAGATGAAGTTGGCGTAGCGCTCCCGCCCGTCCTCTTCCTTCTCCACCACGTGGGGCAGCAGCTCACGCCGAACGGCCACCGTCTCGACCGGCGTGGCGATCTGCCGGACCGCCTGGCCTCCGGGCAACAGCACGTCGAAGAGCATCTGCTGCGCAAGCTGCCGCGACGGCGCCTTCGGCAGCATCCCCGGGTCCGGCAGCCGCCACGCCGGATCGATCTCCCGCAGGTCCGGCCGCCCGAAATCGCGCCAGGTGGGCAAGCCATCGAGCGCCCGCACCACCGTAGGCGTCGCCGGCGTGACCGGGGCAACCGGCGCCTGCTCGCCCGCGAACCCATTCGGATCGAACCGCGCCCACTCCGCCCCCGGGTTGTAGTCCCAGCCCGGGTCGGGCCGGAACACCTTCTCCTTGCCCAGCGCGTCGCGGTAGCGCACGCCCTGCACGGCCACCGTGGCGCCGTCGCGGCCCACGGGCACCTGCAGCTCCACGATCGCATCGGCGCCGCTCTCCAGCTCCACGCCGAGCAGCTCGAACTCCGCCTGCGTCAACGCCACCACCCGGCACCGGCAGCCCCAGCCGTTCGGCGGCCAGATCACCTCCCAGATCGGATCGTCGAAGCGCCACACCCGGCCATGCAGCGCCGCGTGCGCCGGCCGCGTGCGGCCGTCCATCACCGCCACGTAGCGCCAGTACGGCCGGTCGCCCACGTTGTCCATGAAGCGCTTGAAGCGCCCGGCCATGTAGGCCGTCTGCACGTTCGTCTGGTAGATCGTGCGCAGCCGCCGGTTGCTGCCCAGCTGCACCTGCGTCAGCTCGCCCGTGTCGCCGTCCAGCACCTCCTGCCGGCCCCACCAGCCCAGATCCTCCAGGCGCGGCCGCAGCGCCTTCTTGAACGCCTCGAACGTCTGCCCCTCACCGATCGACTTCGCCACCTCGGCGCGGATCGTGCGCAGCACCTCCAGCGACGTCGCCTTCGCCACCGTGAACGCATGCACGTTCGCCTCGCGCCA
>JACSRM010000101.1 GCA_014879745.1 Burkholderiaceae bacterium
TCGATCAACAAAGTCATCCTCATCGGCAATCTCGGCCGCGACCCCGAGGTGCGCTATACGCCCAGCGGCACGGCGATCTGCAACATCCGGTTGGCGACGACGAGGATGTGGAAGGACAAGAACAGTGGCGACAAGGTCGAGGAGACCGAGTGGCACACGGTTGTCTTCTTCGATCGCCTGGCCGAGATCGCTGGCGAATATCTGAAGAAGGGGCGTTCGATCTATGTTGAGGGCCGTTTGAGGACGCGCAAGTGGCAGGACAAGGACGGCCACGACCGCTATAGCACCGAGGTCGTTGGCGAGGACATGAAGATGCTCGGTGGCCGCGAAGGCATGGGCGGCGGCGACGAAGGCGGCTCGCGCGGCTACGGCGGCGGCGAGGGCGGTTCGCGGCCGGCGCAGCGCCCGGCGGCCGGCAACAAGCCGGCGTCGCCCGCCAAGTCCGACTTCAGCGATATGGACGACGATATTCCGTTCTAGGGTCCGCCCAGGCGACCGCAGGGGCCTGCTGCCGCTTGCGCAACCGGCGCCGCAGGAGCAGCCGAACGATGACCGAGCACCGCTACGTCGATGTGCCGCAGGGAACGCTGCACTGCGCGATCGAGGGCCGCGGTGCGCCGGTCGTGCTGCTGCACCAGACGCCGCGCTCGTGGGACGAGTACCGCGACGTGCTGCCGCTGCTTGCCCGGCGCCATCGGGCGATCGCGATCGATACCCTCGGCTTTGGCGATTCGGCCAAGCCGCCGCTCGGCGAGGACTCGATCGAGCTCTGGGCGGCAGCGGCGGTGCATGCGCTCGACGCGCTCGGCGTCGAGCGCTTCGCGGTCGTCGGCCACCATACCGGCGCGGTGATCGCGGCCGAGATCGCCGCCGCCTGGCCCGATCGCGTCGAGGCCGCCGTGCTGTCGGCGCCTGCATTCGTCGACGCCGCATTTCGCGCCCGCCGCGCGAAGCCTTCGCCGATCGACAATGTCGCGCGCAGCGCCGACGGCTCGCACCTCACGGCGTTGTGGCGGATCCGCCAGCCCTGGTATCCCGAGGGCGATATCGATCTGCTCGAGCGCTTCGTGATCGACGCCGTCAAGGCCGGGCCGCGCGCGGCCGAGGGCCACACGGTCGTCGCCCGCTACCGGATGGAGACGCGGCTGCCGCTGATCCGCTGCCCGGTGCTCGTCGTCGCGCCGACCGCCGACCCGCACGCCTATCCGCAGGCGCGGCCGCTGGCGGACGCGATCGCCGGCAGCCGCTATGTCGAGATCGAAGGCGGCATGGTGCCGCTGCCGGACCAGATGCCCGGGCGCTTCGCCGAGGTCGTCACCGGGTTTCTCGATGCCTGCGCCGCGCGCTGAGTCGCGCGCGGCATCGCGCCGGCCTCAGGCCAGCGGCGGGTAGCTCGGAAACAGGCGCTCCATCGCGACGTCGATCACCATGCCGCACAGGCTGTAGAGCAGCGAGCCGATGAGCGCCGCGCCGAAGCTCGCGACATGCAGACCGGACAGCATCGACGACGCGGCGTAGAACATCAGCGCGTTGATGACGAACAGGAACAGGCCGAGCGTGAGCAGCGTCACTGGCAGCGTCAGCAGCACGAGGACGGGCCGCAGCAGCGTGTTGAACAGGCCGATGACGAATGCCGCGAGCAGCGCCGAGCCGAAGCTCTCGACGACGACGCCCGAATACAGATGCGCCACCAGCAGCAGCGCGGCGGCGAGCAGCATCCAGCGAATGATGATCTTCATGCGGCAAGCATAGCGTCTTCGCGCGGCGCGAAATGAAGCCGGCGTGCGAGGGTGCTGCGCGCCGTCCGCGCCGCTGCGACGCGCGCCTTGGCGTGCGAAGTGATGCGGCCGAGCGACAAAACACGACTTCCACGGGTGCAAATGCGCGTTTCTCCTATGAGAACGGCTTCTCAGCAGCGTGGGCACGCAGTACGATCCGCAGCGCAGCACGAGTGAGGAATCGAGAGCGCAAGCAGCTCTCACCCGCCGGCGGCACATCAACCACTCACTTGATGGAGAGAATCGAAATGGCAACTGCGAAGAAGGCTCCGGCCAAGAAGGCTCCGGCGAAGAAGGCTCCGGCCAAGAAGGCGGCGGCAAAGAAGGCTCCGGCGAAGAAGGCGGCGGCGAAGAAGGCACCGGCCAAGAAAGCGGCGGTGAAGAAGGTCGCCGCGAAGAAGGCACCGGCCAAGAAGCGCACCCCGAACGCCGCCTTCATGAAGGCGATGACGCCGAGCGCGGCGCTCGCCGCGATCATCGGCAACAAGGCCGTGCCGCGCACCGAGGTGACGAAGAAGGTCTGGGAATACATCAAGGCCAACAAGCTGCAGGACTCGGCCAAGCGCACGATGATCAACGCCGACGCCAAGCTGAAGGAGATCTTCAAGAAGGCCCAGGTGTCGATGTTCGAGATGACCAAGCTCATCAACAGCCACCTGAGCTGATATCCGGGCGCAGCGGGCCCTGCGCCCGCGAACCCGCACCGGGCCGGCGCACGACGCCGGCTTTTTTTCGCCGGTTGCGCTACTCGACCGGCTCGGCGAGGCCGAACAACTCGGCACCGTTGCGCCAGCCGATGCGATCGGCTACCGCTGGCGGCAGGTCGCCGAGCCACAGGCGCGCACCGCGCATCAGGTCTTCGTAGGCACTCCAGCGCTCGTTGATCCAGGTGTCCGAACCGATCAGGAAGCGCCGTGGAAACTCGGTGAGCAGGGCCCTCCATTGCGGTGACAGGCGACCATCGCCTTCGGTCAGCCCGGGCCGATACGACAACTCGCCCATCAGCGTCGGATGGCGGACGAGCAGCGCGCGTACCCGCTCGGGTGGCGTGCCGCCAATGCCGCTGTGGGCCCAGATCAGGCGGGCCCGCGGCGCGTGCGCCATCAACAGGTCAATCGCGCGATCGTCGGCGTGCGCCAGCACGGCGAGCTGGCGCGCCTGCGCGAGCGCCATCAGCTGGCGCGCGACCGGAGCGTTCGCGTTGGCGGCGTCATACAGGTGAAACTCGCCGATGCCGCGATAGGGACCGTTCGCGGTGCCGCGGGCAAGCTCGTCGTCGACCATCGTCTTGATCGTCGGATCGGCGAACCAGCCGGTGTAGTCGGCACGGTTGCGGTAGAGCCGGATGAAGGGCACGACCGTGACGCCCGCCGCCGCCGCCCGCGTCTTCTCGGCGGCGAGCGATTTCGTGCCGTCGTTCGGCCGGCTGTTGGCGATGATCGCGCGCACGCCGGCGCGCTGCATGCGGGCAAGCACGTCTTCGACCGGATAGCTGGCGGCCGCCTCGACGTTGTAGTGCAGATGGGCGTCGAATAGCGGGCCACCGTACGGCTCGGCGCGTGCGGCAGCTGCCGACAGCAACCAGGCGGCAATCGCGAGCAAGCGCCACAGCGGCGCCGCCGCCACGTCCGAAGCACGCCACATGGAACCCGCCGATGGCGCCGCGACTGCATCTCGACACAACTGTGACTTCCTGCGGTCGGCGCTTCGACGGCCGATGACGTTGAATGCGGCGAGAGCCATCATCTTGACCACCTTCAGGAAATCCCCGAATGAACACTCGATCCTTGCGCCGCATCGCGCCGGCGCTGGCTGCGCTCGCGCTGTCGTGCACGCTGCCGGCGGCGGCAGCGCAGACGAACCTTGCGGTTTCGGTCGGCATCGCCCAGCCGGGGTTCTACGGCCGGGTCGACATCGGCAGCTATCCTGCGCCCGCCGTCATCTATCCGCAACCGGTGGTTGTCGTGCCGTCGCCGGTGGCGGTCGTGCAGCGACCGATCTACCTCTACGTTCCTCCTGGCCATCAGAAGCACTGGGCCAAGCACTGCGCCAAGTATGGCGCCTGCGACCAGCCGGTCTATTTCGTCCAGGAGAGCTGGGTGCGCGGCCATGCCGACTACGGCAAGCACAAGCATCACAAGAAGCACGACGACGATTGACCCGCGGCAGGCGCGACTTGACGCCGCTGCCGTGAACGGCGGTCGCGCTCAGCGCGCGAGCAGCGCGCGCAGATACTGCCCGGTGTGGCTCGCCGGATGCGCCGCGACGCTCTCCGGCGTGCCGGTCGCGACGACCGTGCCGCCGCCGGCGCCGCCCTCCGGGCCCATGTCGATGATCCAGTCGGCGGTCTTGATCACGTCCAGGTTGTGCTCGATGACGACGATCGTATTGCCGGCGTCGCGCAGCTGGTGCAGCACGCGCAGCAGCAGGTCGATGTCGGCGAAATGCAGCCCGGTCGTCGGTTCGTCGAGGATGTAGAGCGTGCGGCCGGTGTCGCGCTTGCCGAGTTCGAGCGCGAGCTTGACGCGCTGCGCCTCGCCGCCCGACAGCGTCGTGGCGGCCTGGCCGAGGCGGATATAGCCGAGGCCGACATCGAGCAGCGTCTGCAGCTTGCGTGCGATCGCCGGCACGGCGCCGAAGAAGGCGTGCGCGTCCTCGACCGTCAGCTCGAGCACCTGGGTGATATTCCTGCCCTTGTAGAGGATCTCGAGCGTCTCGCGGTTGTAGCGCGCACCGTGGCAGGTATCGCACGGCACGTAGACGTCGGGCAGGAAGTGCATCTCGACCTTCAGCACGCCGTCGCCCTCGCACGCCTCGCAGCGGCCGCCGGCGACGTTGAAGCTGAAGCGGCCCGGCCCGTAGCCACGCTCGCGCGCCGCCGGCACCTCGGCGAACAGTTCGCGGATCGGCGTGAAGAGGCCGGTGTAGGTGGCCGGATTGCTGCGCGGTGTGCGCCCGATCGGGCTCTGGTCGACGGCGATCACCTTGTCGACGGCGTCGATGCCGTCGATCGCATCGTGCGGCGCCGGCTCGGCGTGGCTGTTGTAGAGCTTCTTCGCGACCGCGGCGTAGAGCGTATCGTTGACGAGCGTGCTCTTGCCCGATCCCGAGACGCCGGTGACGCAGGTGAAGAGGCCGACGGGGATCTCGACATCGATGCCGCGCAGGTTGTTGCCGCGGGCGTTGGCGATGCGCAGGCTGTGGCCGCTTGCCTGCGGTGCGCGCTGTGCTGCGGCGGCGCCACCCTCACCTGCGGTGCGCGCCCGGGCTTGCAAGCCCGGGCCGCTCGTCGGGCTCGCCGCATGCGGCTCGATAGCCCCCTCTCGCCCCCGGCCGTCGCCCGCGGGGAGGGAGAGGGCGTTCGCGCCCCACGCCGTGCGCTCGCGCGGCACGGCGATCTTCAGCGCGCCGCTCAGGTAGCGGCCGGTCAGCGAATCGGGGTTCGCCGCGATTTCGTCCGGCGTGCCCTGCGCGACGACGCGCCCGCCGTGCACGCCAGCGCCCGGCCCCATGTCGATGCAGTGGTCGGCGGCGCGGATCGCGTCCTCGTCGTGCTCGACGACGAGCACGCTGTTGCCGAGGTCGCGCAGGTGGCGCAGCGTGCCGATCAGGCGCGCGTTGTCGCGCTGGTGCAGACCGATGCTCGGTTCGTCGAGCACATACATCACGCCGGTCAGCCCGGAGCCGATCTGCGATGCGAGGCGGATGCGCTGCGACTCGCCGCCGCTGAGCGAATCGGCGCTTCGATCGAGGCTCAGGTAGGCGAGCCCGACGTCGTTCAGGAACGCGAGCCGCGAGCGGATCTCGCGCACCACCTTGTCGGCGATACCGGCCTTCGCCCCGACCAGGCGCAGTCCGTCGAAGATCGCCAGGCCCTCGCGCAGCGTGGCATGGACGATGGCGTGCAGCGGGCGGCGCGTGCCGTCCTCGGCATCCACCAGGTAGACGTGGCGCGCGCCGCGCCGCAGCCGCGTGCCGCCGCACTCGGGGCACGGCTGGGCCGTCATGTAGCGTGCCAGATCCTCGCGCACGGCGGGCGAGTCGGTCTCCCGGAAGCGGCGCTCGAGATTGGGCAGGATGCCTTCGAACGGGTGGCTGCGCCTGACGCTGCGGCGGCGGCCGCCCTTGCCCTCGGCCTCATAGGTGAATTCGATCTCGGTCGTGCCCGAGCCGCGCAGCAGGGCCTCGCGCGCGTCGGCCGGCAAGGACTCGAACGGCGCATCGATATCGAAGCCGTAGTGGGCGGCGACGCTCTCGAGCATCGAGAAGGTGTAGGCGTTGCGGCGGTCCCAGCCCTTCACCGCGCCGCTTGCGAGGCTCAGGCTCGGGAAGGCGACGACGCGCTGCGGATCGAACGCCGTCACCTGGCCGAGGCCGTCGCAGCCGGGGCAGGCGCCGATCGGCGAGTTGAACGAGAACAGGCGCGGCTCCATCTCGGCGAGCGAATAGCTGCAAACCGGGCAGGCGAACCTGCTGCTGAACAAATGCTCGCGGCCGGCGCCGCCGGCGCCGGCCTCCGCGGGCGCGTTCATCTCGAGCGCCAGCGCCCGGCCGTCGGCGATGCGCAGCGCCGCCTCGAAGCTCTCGGCGAGCCGCTGGCGCAGGCTCGCGTGCAGCTCGCGATGGATCCTTACGCGGTCGATGACGACGTCGATATCGTGCTTCTCGGCCTTCTTCAGCGCCGGCAGATCGCCCGCCTCGACCGTCGCGCCGTCGACGCGAAAGCGCACGAAGCCCTGCGCCTGCATATCGGCGAACAGCTCGGAGAATTCGCCCTTGCGGTCGCGCACGACCGGCGCGAGCACCGCGAGCCGGGTATCGTCGGGCAGCGCGAGCACGGCATCGACCATCTGGGCGACGCTCTGCGCGGCGAGCGGCAGGTCGTGATCGGGGCAGTAGGGCGTGCCGGCGCGCGCATAGAGCAGGCGCAGATAGTCGTGGATCTCGGTCACCGTGCCGACCGTCGAGCGCGGGTTGTGCGAGGTCGCCTTCTGCTCGATGGCGATCGCCGGCGACAGGCCCTCGATGACGTCGACATCCGGCTTGTCCATGCGCTGCAGGAACTGGCGCGCGTAGGCCGACAGGCTCTCGACATAGCGGCGCTGCCCCTCGGCGTAGAGCGTGTCGAACGCGAGGCTCGATTTGCCCGACCCGGACAGCCCGGTGATCACGACCAGCCGGTGGCGCGGCAGGTCGAGGTCGATATTCTTCAGGTTGTGGGTGCGCGCGCCGCGGATGCGGATGCTGGAGGTATCGGGATCGGCCATGAGCTCTCGGCGGCCCCGGACGCTCCAGGGCAACCCGGCATTATGAAAGGCGCCGGCCGCGGCGGCGCTAGCCGAGAAACTCGCCTTCGATATCGAGCGTCGGGCGCACGCCGATATCGGCGCGGTGCGCGGCGAGCCACTTCGACGCCGCGTGGCGGCCGAAGCCGTGCAGGCGCTCGAGAAACGGCAGCGTCGTATTCAGCTTGCTCGACGCGCCGAGCGGCGCGAGATCGGCATCGTCGGCGATCATGTGCAGCCGCATGGCCTTGTAGCGTCCGGTATCGAGCCGGCCCTCGCGCATCAGTCGCGCGACGAAGGCGATCGCCCGCATCTCGCCGATCAGGCTCGCATTGAAGGTGATCTCCGACAGCCGGTCGATGATCTCGACGTTGCGCCGCGGCGTCCCCTTGCGGACGAGTGGGTTGATCCGCACCAGCAGCAGGTCGAGCGCCTCGGTGTCGTAGATCAGCGGGTACAGGGCCGGGTTGCCGGTATAGCCGCCGTCCCAGTACGGCTCGCCGTCGATCTCGACGGCCTGGAACAGGTGCGGCAGGCAGGCCGAAGCGACCAGCGCATCGAGGCTCAGGTCGGCGTGCGTGAAGACGCGCGCGCGGCCGGTCTCGACGCTCGTCGCCGTGATGAACAGGCGCATCGGGCCGGCGCGCAGCGCGTCGATATCGACGTGCCGGCGCAGCAGATCCTTCAGCGGGTTGATGTTCAGCGGATTGAGCTGGTACGGGCTGAACGACTGCCAGAAGCTGTTGATCCAGCGGTAGCCGGGCAGATTGTCGAGCGCGAAGGGGCCCGCGGCCCGGCTGTCGAGCGGCGCGAACGGCGACCCCGAGCGGCTCGTATCGCGCCAGAACGCATCGAGCGCGGCGCGCGCGCCGCCGCGGCCGTCGCGGGCGAAGCCGCTGGCCATCACCGCGGCGTTGATCGCCCCCGCGCTCGTGCCGGAAATGCCGGCGAATTCGAGCGTCTCGTCTTCCAGCAGCCGGTCGAGCACGCCCCAGGTGAAGGCGCCGTGCGAGCCGCCGCCCTGCAGGGCGAGGTCGACCTTCACGACGCGCGGTGGTTTGTTGTTGGCGATGACGTTCTCCTTTTACGTGGCGAGCGGTCGTTCGATGCTCGTCGCGCCCGGCGCCGGCCGCGGCGATGCGGCCGGCGCGTCTGGCACGACGTGGGCCGGGAAGCGCAGCGTGAATCGCGCGCCGGGGCCGAATGCGGCGCCCGCCTGTTCGCTCAGGCCGGGGCGGTGGCGCAGATTGGCATCCTCGAGCGTCACCTGCGCGTCGTGCTGGGTGGCGATCTCGCGCACGATCGCCAGGCCGAGGCCGGAGCCGTCGACCTCGGTGCCGAGGGTGCGATAAAAGGGCTGGAAGACCTGCTCGCGCTCGGTGTGCGGAATGCCGGGGCCCGAATCCTCGACCTGCAACACGACGACCTGGCCGAACGGATCGTCCATCACGCGCACCGTCACCGTACCGCCGGCGGGCGTGTACTGCAGCGCGTTGTCGACCAGATTGCGGATCAGCTCGCGCAGCAGCAGCGGGTGGCCCTCGACGCGCAGTTCGGGCCGCGCACCGGGCGCATCCCCCGTATCGGGCCCCTCGTAGCCGAGATCGATGCGCTTGGCGAGCGCGCGCGGCACGAAATCCTGCACCGTCTCGGTCGCCAGCGGCGCCAGATCGACCAGCTGACGGCGCGCCGAATGTCCGGTGTCCTCGGCGCGCGCCATCGCGAGCAGCTGGTTGACCATGTGCGCCGCATTCTGGCTCGAGCGCGCGATCTGCTGCAGCGATTTGCGCAATTCGCGCGGGTCGCCGCGCCCGGCGTCGATATCGCGCTGCGCGAGCTCGGCCTGCGTGCGCAGCCCGGCGAGCGGCGTCTTCAACTGGTGCGCGGCGTCGGCCAGAAAGTGCTTCTGCGCGCTCATGCTCTTGTCCAGCCGGGCGAGCAGATCGTTGATCGCGCGCACCAGCGGCGAAACCTCTTCGGGCACCTCGCGCTCGTCGATCGGGGACAGGTCGTGGCTCTCGCGGCCGCGGATGCGCCGCTGCAGCGCGTTCAGCGGCGCCAGGCCGCGCGACAGCGCGAACCAGACGAGCAGCACCGCGAGCGGCAGGATCACGAACTGCGGCAGGATCACGCCCTTGATGATCTCGGTCGCGAGGTGCTGTCGCTTGCCCAGCGTCTCGGCGACCTGCACCACCGGCCCGGGTGGCGCGACGCCCGTATCGGCCGCAGCCGGGTCGCCCTTGCGCTGGACCCAGAGATAGGCGACCCGCACCGGCGTGCCATCGATCGCATCGTCGCGAAACTGAACCTTCCCCGGCTTGCCGGGCTCGAGGTCGACCGGTACCGGAAGCGCCGCATCGCCGCTGAGCAACTCGCCGCGCAGGCCGAGCACCTGGTAGTAGACCTCGTCGGTCTGGTCCGCGCCGAGCAGCCCGCCGGCGCCCGGGGACAGCGTAAACCGGGCCTGCGCCGGGCCGTCGGGCCCCGCCTGCACCGCGATCTGCTGCGCCAGCGCGCGCGCCGTCTCGTCGAGCCGGCTGTCGAAGGGGCGATTCGCGATATTCTGCGCGACGAGCCAGGTCAGCAGCACGCTCATCGGCCACAGCAGCAGCAGCGGGGCGAGCATCCAGTCGAGGATTTCGCCGAACAGCGAGCGCTGCTCCTTCGAGCGCGGAAGATCGAACGTGGGCATGCCACGGCGAGCATAGCGCCCAGCCGGCCCTGCCGCCCGCCCGACATCGGCGCTGCGAACCGGCGCCGCGTCTTGCCTACAACGTCACGCGCGCCGCGTCGGCGTCACCTGCCGCCATGCGCCGCGCTGCGCCGGCGCCGATACAGTCGCCGCTATCGATTCATTGCAAGCGACAAGATATGCACATCAAGCCCCTCCTCACCGCGCTCGCCGCCCTCGGCTTTTGCGCCGCAAGCCACGCGCTGCCGGTATTCGCCGACAACTTCGACGCCGACACCTTGCAGCTCAACCAGACCAGCTTTCTCGGCGGCTGGACGGTTTCCGACGGCACGGTGGACCTGATCGGCGCCGGCGGTTCCTTCGACCTGATCCCCGGCAACGGCCGCTACGTCGACCTCGACGGCTCGACCTACAACGCCGGCGTCTTCACGAAGCTCTTGAACCTGACCGGTGGCGTGACGTATCAGGCGAGCTTCGACCTCGCCGGCAACCACCGCGGTTACGCCGACGATACGGTCGACGTTTCGTTCGGTGCGGCAAGCAGCGTCCACACGCTCGCGTCGGCCGACCCGCTGTCGGGCTTCATGCTGAGCTTCACCCCCGGCGCAAGCGGAAGCTACGTGCTTGCCTTCGCGAACCGCGGCGGCGACAACGTCGGCGCGCTGCTCGACAATGTCGTCGTCAGCGCGGTGCCCGAGCCCGGCGCGCTCGCGCTCGTTTCGGCCGGGCTGCTCGCGGTCGGCTTCATCGCGCGCCGGCGCCGCGCCTGAAGGGCGAAGCCGCGCGTGCCGGCGTCGCGCGCTACGCCGGGATCTTCTCGAGGCAGTAGCCCAGGCCGCGCACGGTCGCGATCCGCACCGGCCCCTGCTCGATCTTCTTGCGCAGGCGGTGGATGTAGACCTCGATCGCGTTGTTGCTCACTTCCTCGCCCCATTCGCACAGCCGCTCGACGAGCTGGTCCTTGCTGACGAGCCGGCCGGCGCGCTGCAGCAGGACTTCGAGCAGCGAGATCTCGCGCGCCGACAGCTCGATCATCTGGTCGTTCATGTAGGCGACGCGGCCGGTCGCGTCGAACGACAGCGGGCCGTGCTTGACGATCGTCGAGGCGCTGCCGAGGCCGCGGCGCGTCAGCGCGCGCACCCGCGCCTCGAGCTCCTGCAGCGAGAACGGCTTGGCCATGTAGTCGTCGGCGCCGAGGTCGAGCCCCTTGACGCGCTGCTCGACGCTGTCGGCCGCGGTCAGGATCAGCACCGGCACGCTCGAGCCGCGCGCGCGCAGCTTGCGCAGCACCTCGAGACCGTGGAGCTTGGGCAGGCCGAGGTCGAGGATGATGCAATCGAACTCGTGCGACGCGACGGCGGCGTCCGCCTCGCTGCCGCTGGCGACGTGGTCCACCGCGTAGCCGGCACTGCGCAGCGAGCGCAGCAGCCCGTCGGCGAGAACCTGATCGTCTTCGGCAATGAGGATGCGCATGCCTGTCTCCTGCTTCGAGTCGCGCTGCGTCGGCGATGGGACGACGGTGTGGCGCGCTGGCGCCGCGATTGTAAGTTTCGCGTAGGGTGCTGCCGGCCGCATCCCCCCTAATTCCACGCCGCACAATCACTGTACAAACATCCAGCCTCTGAGATAATGCGGCCGACAACCCTCGGAGACCCCCATGGAAGCGACCGTCAAATCCAGTATGAACCCCGAAAAAGCGAAGGCGCTGCAAGTAGCGCTTGCGCAGATCGAAAAGCAGTTCGGCAAGGGCTCGATCATGCGGCTGGGCGAAGGCCAGCCGATCCGCGATATCGAGGTCGTCTCGACCGGCTCGCTCGGCCTCGATATCGCGCTCGGCGTCGGCGGCCTGCCGCGCGGCCGGGTGGTCGAGATCTACGGCCCCGAGTCGTCGGGCAAGACGACGCTCACGCTGCAGGTCATCGCCGAGATGCAAAAGCGCGGCGGCGTCTGCGCCTTCATCGACGCCGAGCACGCGCTCGACGCGCAGTACGCCGAGAAGCTCGGCGTCAACCTGCAGGACCTGCTGATCAGCCAGCCCGACACCGGCGAGCAGGCGCTCGAGATCGTCGATGCGCTCGTGCGTTCGGGGTCGATCGACCTCATCGTCGTCGACTCGGTCGCTGCGCTCACGCCCAAGGCGGAACTCGAAGGCGACATGGGCGACAGCCTGCCCGGCCTGCAGGCGCGGCTGATGAGCCAGGCGCTGCGCAAGCTGACGGCGTCGATCCAGAAGACCAATACGATGGTCATCTTCATCAACCAGATCCGGATGAAGATCGGCGTCATGTTCGGCAACCCCGAGACGACGACCGGCGGCAACGCGCTCAAGTTCTACGCCTCGGTGCGGCTCGACATCCGGCGCATCGGCTCGATCAAGAAGGGCGACGAGGTGATCGGCAACGAAACCCGCGTCAAGGTCGTGAAGAACAAGGTCGCGCCGCCGTTCAAGACGGCCGAGTTCGACATCCTCTACGGCGAGGGCATCAGCCGCGAGGGCGAGATCATCGATATGGGCGTCGAGGCGCGCATCGTCGAAAAGTCCGGCGCCTGGTACGCCTACCAGGGCGAGAAGATCGGCCAGGGCAAGGACAACGCGCGCGAGTTCCTGCGCGAGAACGAGGCCCTCGCGCGCGAGATCGAGAACAAGGTCCGCGCCGAGGTCGGCATCCCGCAGTTGCCGGCCGGCGACGGCGCGGCGGGCAAGGCAAAGGCGGCGAAGGATTCCGCCGCGGCCGGCGAGGCCGCGAAGGCCTAGCGCCGCGCGGCGGCGCGATCCGGAGGGCGCCGAGCTTGAAGCAGCGCCTGTCGCTGAAGGCGCGTGCGCTGCAACTGCTGGCGCAGCGCGAGCACAGCCGGCTCGAACTGCGCCGCAAGCTGCTCGCGCACGCCGAACGGCTGGCGCAGGACGAGTCCGGCGCAGCATGGCGCGAGGATGAGTGCGCCAGCTTCAGCGCCGACGAGGGATCGAGCGACGCCCGGCCTGTCGCGACGCGCACGCGGCGCGCGCCGCCCTCGATGCAAACGCAGCAGGAGGTCGACGCGCTGCTCGATCAGCTCGCCGCCAGCGGCACACTCAGCGAATCGCGCTTCGTCGAGACGCGCATTCGCGCCCGTGCGGCGCGCCAGGGCAACCTGCGCATCGCCCAGGAACTCGCGCGCCACGGCCTGCAACTGTCGGCCGGCGACGCGCAGGAACTGAAGGCAAGCGAGTACGCCCGCGCGAAGGACGTCTGGCAGCGCAAGTTCGCCGCGCCGCCAACCGACGCCGCCGGCCGCGCACGCCAGATGCGCTTCCTCGCCGCCCGCGGCTTCTCGTCCGACATCATCCGCCGCCTGCTGCGCGGGGCAGACGACGAGTGAGCCGCCGCGGTTGCTCCGGCGGATGCGGCGCAGGCCGCCCGGTGCCGGCATGGGGTGCGAGGCAGGGTGCTACATTGCCTGCTTCGCCGCACTTCGCACATCCACCGGCGCCGCCGCGCGCCCGTCTCGATCGATGGCCCTGCCCGACGCCGCACCAGATCGCACGCTGCAACACCGCCGCCGGATCGACGTCGAGGTCTTCTCGCGCGGCGACGGGCTGTGGGAGGTCGATGCCCGGCTCACCGATGTGAAGACGCGCGACGTCATGCTCGGCAGCGGCCTGCGCAAGGCGGGCGAGCTGATCCACGACCTGCTGCTGCGGCTCGTCATCGACGAGCAGTTCAACGTCGTCGCCGCCGGTTCCGACAGCCGCGTGATGCCCTACCCCGGCAGTTGCGACGACCTCGGCGAAGGCTACGGCCGCCTCGTCGGCCTGAACCTGATGCAGAACTTTCGCCAGGCGGTGCGAAAGCAGCTCGGCGGCATGCAGGGCTGCACCCACCTGACCGAGATGAGCCAGACGCTGCCGACGGCCGTCGTCCAGGCCTTTGCCGGCATCGTCCTCGACGTGCGCGGCGACGGCGGCGAAAAGCCGTTCCAGATCGACCGCTGCCGCGCGCTGCGCGCCGATGGCGACGCGGTTCGCGAGCACTACCCGCGCTGGTTTCGTCAAGCCGCTGTCAGTCCCGCCGCCGACACTTCGCCGTCGGCTGCGGCGCCTTCTCCACCCCTTTCGCAGGAAAGCACCCCATGAAAATTCACGAATACCAAGGCAAGGAACTGCTGCGCAAGGCCGGCGTTCCGGCGCCGCGCGGCTACCCGGCGTTCACCGTGCACGAGGCGGGCGAGGCGGCGCAGAAGCTCGGCGGCCCGGTCTGGGTCGTCAAGGCGCAGATCCACGCCGGCGGGCGCGGCAAGGGCGGCGGCGTGAAGGTCGCGAAGTCGCTCGCCGAGGTCGAGCAG
>JACSRM010000069.1 GCA_014879745.1 Burkholderiaceae bacterium
CTGCGCATCGACCCAGTCCTCGACGGTGACGACCGGGAAGTCGGCGCCGTAGACGCGGCCGGTTGCCGGGTTCGTCGTCGTCGGCCCGGTCGAACCGAAGCACGAGCCGAGGTTGTTGACGCCGATGACGAAGAAGCGGTCGGTGTCGAGCGGCTTGCCGGGGCCGACGAGGTTGTCCCACCAGCCTTCGCTGCGGGCCTCGCCGGCGTAGGTGCCGGCGACATGGTGCGAGGCGTTCAACGCATGGCAGACGAGCACCGCGTTGCTGCGCGCGGCATTGAGCGCACCGTAGGTCTCGTAGACCAGCGTGTAGCCGGCAAGCTCCGCGCCGCTGCGCAGCCGCAGCGCGGGCGCGAACGTCATCGACTGCGGCTGGACGTCGCCAACGGATCCCATGGCCGGCGCGCGTCGCGAAGGCAGGCCTGCGGTAGGCCTTCAGCCGCGCGGCACGGAATCGATGAAGCTCTGGCGCGCCTCGAGCTTCGCGCCGAGGCGGGCGAGGTTCGGATACGGGCTGCGCCAGTCGATGTGCGGCAGCCGGAAGTCGAGATAGCCGAGCGCGCAGCCGGTCGCGATGTCGGCGAGCGAGAAGTGGTTGCCAAAGCACCACGGTTTGTCGCCCAGGCCCTGCGACATCGCGCGCAGCGCGGCGGCGATGCGGCTCTCCTGGCGCGCGACCCAGGCGTTGCTGCGTTCGCCATCGGCGCGCCCCGGCCACGTCTTCTCGAGGCGGGCGAGCACCGCGGCGTCGAGCACGCCGTCGCCGAGCGCCTCCCAGGTGCGCACCTCGGCGCGCTCGCGCCCGCGCTCGGGGATCAGCTTGCCGACCGGCGACAGCGTATCGACGTACTCGACGATGACGCGCGAATCGAACACCGCCTCGACGCCCTCCATCACGAGGCAGGGCACCTTGCCGAGCGGGTTGATCTCGAGCATCGCGTCGCTGCCCCAGACGTCTTCCAGCACGAACTGGTAGTCGAGCTTCTTCTCGGCCATCACGATCCGGACCTTGCGGACGTAAGGGCTGGTGAGCGTGCCGATGAGTTTCATCCTGATGGTGTCCGCGGGCGTGTCGAAACGATTCTATAGAAGCACCCGCCGCGCAACCGATGCCTCGCTCGCGGCGGTGCGCCGCTAGGCGTACGCCTCGGCCTGCGGGTCGGTCGCCTCGAGCTCGTAGCTCGCAGCGACCATCGCCAGCCGCGCGATCACGCCGTACATGTAGAAGCGGTTCGGCGCGCTCGCCCCCGGCCGCACGCCGGGACGCGGCAACTGGCCCGGCTCGGCGAACGCGAGCGGGACGTAGCGCGACCCCGGCGCGTTCAGGTTCTCGTCGGCGCCGCGCTCGGCGTGCACACGATAGAAGCCGCCGATGACGTAGCGGTCGATCATGTAGACGACCGGCTCGGCGACCGCATCGTTGATCCGCTCGTAGGTCGGCACGCCCTCCTGCAGCATCACCTCGGTGACCTCCAGGCCGTCCTTCAGGTGGCCCATTGCCTCGCGCGCCTTGCGGTCGAGTTCGGTCAGCTCCTTCGAGTCGTGCACTGTCATCACACCCATGCCGTAGGTGCCGGCGTCGGCCTTGACGATGACGAACGGCCGCTCCTGGATGCCGTACTCCTTGTACTTGCGCCGGATCTTGCCGAGCAGCGCATCGGCCTTGCTCGTCACGCAGTCGGCGCCGCCGGGGGCGAGGAAGTTCACCTCCCCACAGTGCGCGAACATCGGGTTGATCAGCCACGGGTCCATGCCGAGCAGCTTGGCGAACTTCTTCGCGATCTCCTCGTAGGCGTGGAAATGGTTCGATTTGCGGCGCACGCCCCAGCCGGCGTGCAGCGGCGGCAGCAGGTACTGCTCGTGCAGGTTCTCGAGCACCTTGGGCGTGCCGGCCGAGAGGTCGTTGTTGAGCAGGATGGTGCAGGGATCGAACCCCTTCAGGCCGAGCCGGCCGCGCGTTCGCAGCAGCGGCTCGAGCACGAGCTTGCTGCCGTCGGGCAGCGCGAGCTGGGTCGGCGCCTTGACCGTTTCGTCGAGCGAGCCGAGGCGCACGTTGAGGCCGGCCTGGTGGAAGATGCGCACCAGACGTTCCAGATTGCTCAGATAGAAGGTATTGCGCGTCCGGTTCTCGGGAATCAGCAGCAGATTCTTCGCTTCGGGGCAAATCTTCTCGATCGCCGCCATCGCCGCCTGCACCGCCAGCGGCAGCATCTCGGGCGTCAGATGGTGGAAGCACGACGGATAGAGGTTGGTGTCGACCGGCGCGAGCTTGAAGCCGGCGTTGCGCAGATCGACCGAGGTGTAGAACGGCGGCGTGTGCTCCATCCACTCGAGCCGGAACCAGCGCTCGATCGCCGGCATCGATTCGAGAATGCGCTGCTCGAGTTCGTTGATGGGGCCGGTGAGGGCGGTGATCAGGTGCGGGACCATGCGGACGACTCGCTGACGAAAGCCGGTTGCATTCTAGGAGCCTGTCGGGCTTTGGGTTGGGCCCGCGCCGGGGCGAGTCGCGGTGCCAGCCTAGGCGTCGG
>JACSRM010000228.1 GCA_014879745.1 Burkholderiaceae bacterium
CCTGCAGGGCCAAGGCGCGATGAACCTCGGGCGGGATGCGCACGCGGAACTCGCCGCTGTAGTGCCGTTCTGCCAGTGGGACGGGTACCGCCTCGCCTTGGGCCTGCATGTCGGCGGTGACTTCGGCGACCAGATTGCGGATGCCTTTGAGCGCCGCCTCCGGCGTCCTGGCCAGCCACGACAGCGACGGGAACTCGACGCACAAGCCGACGTGTTCGTCGTCCTCTGCGGACCAGGTGACGCGGTAGGTGAAGTGGTCAGTTTGCATCGCGCATGTCCTCCAGCTTCTGGATGGCAAGCAGCACCTGTCGCACTTGATAGGGCTTGGCCTTGCCTTTGTCGGTCTGAATGTTGATTCGCGGATCGCCCGCCCAGGGCGTCTTGAATATCGCGTGACTCGTTGCGGACTGGCGTGGCTTGCCGAAGAATTCGCGGCACACCTTCTCCAGATCGGCGAACCGGACATTGCCCGGTTCCCGCCGCATTTGCTCGAGGATCTTGGCCGTGGCTGCCACGGCCAATGGTATCAATATTGGGACCGAACTTCAATCGGCGGACGCGTGCGGACGCGTGCGGCCTGTCGAATTAACAACAGTTGGCAAACCGCGCAGGATGCCGCCATGAGCCGCCACACCATGAGCTTTGCGCTGCCCGAGTCGATGCGGGAGTACATCGACAGCCGCGTTTCCGCAGGCAACTACGGCAACACCAGCGAGTACATTCGCGACCTGGTCCGGCGGGACCAGGAAGAGCAGGCGAAGAGGCGGCTTCGCGGCCTCATCGAAGAAGGTCTGGCATCCGGGCCGGGCCGGCACCGCACCAAGGCGGACGAGAACGAACTGCTGGCGATCGCCCGTGGCGAGATAGATTGAAGCCGGCGGTTCTGCGCCCGCAAGCGCTGCGCGATCAGCAGGGCGAAGTCCGCTACTACCGCAAGCAGGGTGGCAGCCGCCTGGCAGTGAGGGCGGCGAAGGCCGCGAACGCAGCAGTCGACCAGATCGAATTCGAACCGGGCACGGGCTCGCCGACGCTCGGCAAACTGCTGGGCATTCCGGGGCTGCGTACCTGGCGGGTCGCCGGGTTCCCGCTGCTGTGGTGCTGCTTCGAGCGCGCAGACCAGCTGGATGTGGTTCGGCTGCCCGGCGAGCGCCAGGACATCGCGGCCATCTTGGACGACGAGCTCGCCTCTCGCTGACGCGACTCGAGCCGTGGCTCGTGCGTCTCGCATGGAAGGGCAGCGGCGAAGATGCAGGGTGCCCGGTCGTCCTGTGGGCAACGCCGCGCGCGCCCTTCATGCCTTTGGTGCGACCCGTCGCTCAGGCCGGCATCGAGTCCATCCGCGATCGCTCGCTGCTTCGCCAGTAGCCCGGCCGGTCGTGGTGCCGATACAGGCGCCGCTCGTGCTCGCGGTCGGGCGGCGCGGCGCGGTCCCAGGGCGGCGCGTCCTTCACGGCGCGGCGGCTGAGCGCGATCGACACCGTCGCCTCGAGCCAGCTGATGTCGTCGATCCACTGCGGCGCGACGAGCACGTCGTGGCCGAGCCACCAGTCGCTGGTGTTGACGACGAGATAGCGGATGACCCAGCTCTGGTCGTCGATGAGCAGGCCGTCGACGTGGCCGATGTCGCCGTCGGCCGCGTGCACGCGATAGTTCATCACGACGTCGCAGGCGCGCAGGTGCGGGTCGTCGCCGCGCTCGCGATGCAGTTCGCGCTGCGCGTCGACGAATGCGCTGTCGCGCGCCGCGCCGCCGATCCCGCGCAACGCGCCTTCGGGCCGGCTGTCGCGCCAGACGCCCGGCCCGCCCCAGTAGAACGGATAGCCGTAGTAGGTGAACTGCTCGATCTCGTGCTGGCGCGACACCGGCTTGCTCGTGTCGACGTCCGGGCTCGCGCGCACCAGCGCGCGCGACAGCGAAATCGGCAGCCGCCGCGCCGCCCAGTCCGGGTTGCCGATCGAAAGCGGCGAGACCAGGACGCGCCGGTCCTTCAGCCAGGGGCCGGTGTCGACGACGAGGAAGCGGATCGCCCACTCGCGGTCGTCGAAATAGAAGTCGCGCACATGGCCTATCGGGCCGTCGGTCGCCTCCACCGAAAAGCCGCGCAGTTCATTGATGTCGTGCAACATGATTCGGGCTCCTTCAACGGGTTGGAAGATCGGGCTTCGATCGCGATGCGTGCAGCTCTACAGGTAGCCGCCGGTCGGATAGCCGCCGATCGGGATCGACAGCGCGCGGCTGTCCTCGACGCCGCGCACGCCTTCGACGTTTTGCGCGGCGACGCGTGCCGCCAGTTTCTCTTCTTCGTCTTCGACTTCGCCAGAGAAATCGACGATGCCGTTGCGCACGCTCACCTTGCTGCGATCGGGGCGCCACCAGGGTTGCGACTCGAGCTCGGCCAGCAGCGCGCGCAGGATCGCGGCGTCGCCGCGCGGACGCGGCTTGCGTGTACGCTTGGCGCGCGCGACGAGTGCGCGCAGGAAGTCCGCGCGGCTGACGATGCCGACGACCGTACCCGCGTCGACGACCGGGGCTTGCTTGATCTTGTGTTCCTCGAACAGCGCCGCAATATCGGTTGCAGATGTGTCCTCGCCGACGGTGACGACACGCTGGGTCATCACGTCCCGGACTTTCATCGCATGAGCTTCGACGTACTTCATCGGCGCGCTGTCGGCCTCGAACATGCGCCGCCACCAAGAGCGCACCGGCGCGGCACGCTGGGTGCCGATCTCGTAGCGGTGCATCAGGTCGGCCTCGCTGACGATGCCGGCGAGTTTGCCGGCGTCGAGCACCGGCAGCGCAGTGATGCGCTTGCGCACCATCGTCGCCGCCGCTTCGACGACCGAGGTCTCGGGGGCGACGCTGATCACGTTCGCCGTCATGATGTCTTTCGCACGCATCTGGAACCTCCTTCCTTTGTTGCCGCGGGCGCCCGATACCATGGCGCCAGGAGAAATCGCACGCCGGATCGGGGGCCTGCGTCCTCACTGTGCGGCCGTGGCGCGCGGTTGTCTGTGCGCTGGCGGACACAGGCGCGGCGGACGGGCCACATGAAGCCGGCACCGCTCGGCCATGATCGGGCACTGACTGGCGAGCACCGCGCAGCGCCTCCGCGCGGCCGCTGTCGCACAAAAGCGGAGGGATAGATGCCTGTACTGCATTGGCAGCCGCGCAACGCGCTGCTCACCGCGTTGCCGGACGATGTGAAGCTGCACCTGAGCACCCAGCTCGAGCGCGTGCAGATGCCGCTGGGCGCGGTGCTGTGCGAGCCGGGTGTGCCGGCACGCGATGTCTACTTCCCGGAGACCTCGGTGGTCGAGATCGGCTATGCGTTCGCCGACGGCAGCGCCGCCGAGGTTGCGCTCGTCGGCAGCGAGGGCGTCGTCGGCGTGCGGCTGCTGATGGGCGCGGCGAGCCTGAACGTGCGTGCCAGTGTGCAAAGCGCCGGCGCCGGTTTCAGGCTGTCCGCGAAGTCGATGTCCGAGGAGATGAAGCGCAGCCCCGAACTGACGCGGGAGATATTGACGTATGTCGCATCCTTCATCGATCAGATCGTCCAGACTGCGGCGTTGAACCGGCATGGCAGCGTCGAGCAGCTCGTCTGCCGCTTGCTGCTGCAAAGCCTGGATCGAACGGAGGGCAACGAGTTGGCGATGACGCACGAGGCGATCGCCGAGGCGCTCGGCGTCAAGCGCGAAGGCGTCACCGAGGCCGCCGGGCGGCTGCGCGCGCGCGGCGCGATCAGCTATCGGCGCGGCCACATCACGGTGCTCGACCGGCGCGTGCTCGAACACATCGCCGGCGAGTGCTACAGCAGGAACCCGAGCGGGCCGCCGCAGGCGGACCGCGAGATTGCGTGAGGGCAGCCATGAAGACGTGCTTCATTCCGTGGGCCGATCTGGCGTTCGAACAATTCCAGGCCTGGCAGCGCACCGCCTTCTTCATGCTCGGCTGCATCGAGCGCGAGCAGCTTGTAACGTTCAACGCGCTCGGCGCGTTCTGGTTCGGCGAACCGCGCGATCGAATGCCGGCACGATCCGTCGCCACCCCGGAACCGGCCGCGCCGCGCGTGCCGCATACGCCGTCGAGCGCGAACGACGCGGCGTTTCATGGTGCGCCCGGCCGCCACAGGCGCGTCGGCTGAGCGCCGGCGGGTTCTGCCGCGCGGCTGCAATACGCCTACATCGCAGTGCGATATAAGTGCTCGCTTGCCATCGACCGCCCGCGCGGATAGAATCCACACCATGATCTGGGGTTTCTTCATCGTCGCGCAGCGCGCCGCACATCGCCAGGTGACCGCATCGGTCGCCCGGCCGGCGGGCTGCCTCGTCATGTCGAACCGGACGGGCATTCCGACCCGTCAGCCGGCCGCACATCCCTGAGCCCGGCGATCACCCCCACCCCACACGCGCAAATCTCCGATCGCCGGGCCTGAAGCTTCAGCCCGCGCACCCCTGTGCCTGCGCGACGCAGCGCAGCACCTCACCCCGAAGAGTCGCACCATGCAATCCCTGACGCTCGAGCGCACGCTCACCGAACTGGACCACGTCCGCCTCACCAATCTTGTTCAGCGCCAGAAGAACGGTCGCCCCGCGCTGTCGGCGCCGATGCCGATCGAGGATGTGCTCGACCTGGCCGACGTCGTTCCATCGCGCGAGATGGCGCCTGACATCGTGACGATGCATTCGCGCGTCGTCCTCGAGGATGTCCATACGGGCGTGCAATGCGAGCGGACGCTGTGCTATCCGGCCGATGCCGACGCGAGCGCGGGTTTCGTCTCGGTGTTGTCGCCGATCGGCTGGAGCCTGATCGGTCAGCGCGCGGGCAACGTCGTGCGCTGGCCGACGCCGGCCGGAGGCGAACTTGCGGCGGTGATCGTCTCTATCCTGTTCCAGCCCGAGTCCAGCGGCGACTACGCGATGTAGCTGCCCGCCGCCGCACGCCGTGCGGCGCGGCGACAAGGATCGGTTCCGACGCGTGCCTGGGCGCGCCGCGCACTGCGGCGCCGCGGGTCCGCGCTCGCGCCGGATGCGGCGCAATGGTTCGTGAGGAGGATTTCGGATGGCCCCTTTCAAGACCATTCTCGCGGCAAGCGACTTGTCCGCGTCGGCGGACAACGCAGCGCATCGCGCCGCGTTGCTCGCACGTCGGCACGGCGCCGAGCTGCACGTCGTCCACGTCGTCAACCCCGGCGGTCTGGGTCGTGTTCGCGATTGGTTGGCGCAGCCGATCGACGTCAAGGCGCGGGTCGACGCCGCGCGCGAGCGGCTCGAAAGGCTCGCGATCGAGCTGTCGCATCGGCACGGGGTGAAGGCAAGGGCCGTCGTGCACGTCGGCGACACGATCGAGCAACTGCATGGCCTGCTCGCGACGGCCGATCTGCTCGTCATGGGGCAGCGACGCAGGAGCACGCTGTCCGAATGGGTGCTCGGCCGGACCGCGCAACGGCTGATCGAGAAGTCCCGGCGGCCGGTGCTCGTCGTCAAGCGCGCCGCCGACGCCGGCTATCGCAAGGTGCTCGTGCCGGTCGATCTGACGCCCGGGTCGAACAGCGCCGCGGTCGCCGCCGCGGCATTCGCGCCCGACGCTGCTTTGCAGATCTTCCACGCCTTCGGTTCTTCCGGCGAAGTCTCGATGCCAGTCGCCAACGTGCGCGAACACGTCGTTCGCGAAGGCCTGGCCAGGGCGGAGGCCGGGGTGCTGGCGCGGATGCGTCGCGGCATCGCACGGCTCGGGCTCGACCCGCGCGGCATGGTGTTCTCGATCGGCCGCGGGTCGCCGATCGGCGCGACGCTGGACAAGGCGAAGGCCCTGCGCGCCGACCTGATCGTTGCCAGCAAGCAGCGCCGATCGCGCAATGCGACGGCGATCCTCGGCAGCGTCAACGGCCTGCTCGCGCGTTCACGCTGCGACATGCTGATCGTTCCCGGCGGTTTGCCGGATGCATGCCATGCCGGCACGGTGATGCCGCCGCCCGCCCGCACCGCCGCCGACGGCGGCTGGCAAGCCGCGCACCGGCCGGCGCGGACGGGGCCGTCGAGGCCCGAATCGTGGCACGCGCCTTCGCCCGGCGCGGCGAGCAGCGCCGGGCGCGACGCGATGCGTCTTGCCGCGCGTTGAGAGTGGCGCGGGGAGAGTGGCGCGGGTTCGCGCCGCAGGATCGATCGGCTGCCCCGATGCAGCCCAACCGGAGACAGACATGCTGAGCAGCTTCAACAACCCCTGGTTCACCGTCGCGGCCGATCCGCTTTCGGCATGGCGCCAGGCGGCCGAGGCGGCCGCCCGCTGCCTGGACGCCGACCTGCGCGCCGAGCCGAACGGGCAGCGCCTGAACCCGTTCGACTTCCACGGCCGGCGCCGGCCGGATCGGCTCGTGCCCGGCGGCGAAGGGCACGTTGCGATGTCACGTTCACGCCAGCTGCGTCGCGCGTGCTGACGAACGGCGTCACACTCGGTCTTCGTCAACCGGCCATGCGGCGAAGAAGGATCCGACCATGAACGCACTCGACAGCAGCGCAACGCTGAAGACCGCAACCGGCAGCGCGCGCTACATCAGCCTCGCGAAACTCGCGCAGCAGACCGGCGCCGACGTCGCGCGCCTGCCGCACACGGTGAAGATCCTGATCGAGAACATCGCGCGCCGCGCCGGCTCGCGCGACGTGTCGGTGGCCGACGTGCAGTCGCTCGCGCGCTGGCCGAACGGCGGCGACGAGGCGTCGCTCGCCTTCATGCCGGCGCGGGTGCTGATGCAGGATTTCACCGGCGTGCCGGCCGTCGTCGATCTCGCCGCGATGCGCAGCGCGGTGGCGCGCGCCGGCGGCGACCCCAGGCAAGTCAACCCGTTCGTGCCGGTCGATCTGGTGATCGACCACTCGGTGCAGGTCGATCGCTTCGGCACGCCCGACGCCTACGCGATCAACCTCGAATGGGAATACAAGCGCAACCGCGAGCGCTATGCGCTGCTGAACTGGGCGCAGCAGGCGTTCAAGGGCTTTCGCGTCGTGCCGCCCGGCATGGGCATCTGCCACCAGGTGAACCTCGAGCATCTCGGCCAGGTCGTCATCGAGCGCGACGGCTGGGTCTTCCCCGACACCCTCGTCGGCACCGACTCGCACACGCCGATGATCAACGGCCTGGGCGTCCTCGGCTGGGGCGTCGGCGGCATCGAGGCCGAGGCGGCGATGCTCGGCCAGCCGATGTTCCTGCCCAAGCCGATCGTCGTCGGCATCCGCACCCGCGGCCAGTTGCCGCCCGGCACGACGGCGACCGACCTCGTGCTGACGATGACGCAGATGCTGAGGAAGCACGGCGTCGTCGGCAAGTTCGTCGAGTTCTTCGGCCCGGGGCTGTCGAGCCTCGCGATCGCCGACCGCGCGACGCTCGCCAACATGTCGCCCGAAGGCGGCGCGACGGCGACGCTGTTCCCGGTCGACGCCAACACGCTCGCCTACCTGCGCCTGACCGGGCGCGGCGCGGCTGCCGACCTCGCCGAGCGCTACACGCGCGAGCAGGGCCTCTTTCGCAGCGACGACGACGCCGAGCCCGCGTTCAGCGAGGTGCTCGACCTCGACCTCGGCCAAGTCGAGCCGAGCATGGCCGGCCCGAAGCGGCCGCAGGATCGGGTTTCGCTCGCGGGCGTCGCGCAATCGTTTCGCACCGGCATGGGCGGCGCGGCGGCGCAGGTCAGCGCCAAACAGATCTCCGGGCTCGACAACGAGCACGACGCGAAGGCGGGCGAGGTGCTGAAGGCGTCGCCCGAGCATCTGCACGAGCCCGCGTCGGCGGCGGCGGTGACGCACGGTTCGGTCGTCATCGCCGCGATCACGAGCTGCACCAACACCTCGAACCCGTCGGTGATGGTCGCCGCCGGCCTGCTTGCGAAGAAGGCGGTCGAGGCCGGGCTGCACGTCAAGCCGTGGGTGAAGACGTCGCTTGCGCCGGGCTCGCGCGTCGTTACCGACTATCTCGACCGGGCCGGGCTCACGCCGTATCTCGAGAAGCTCGGCTTCGCCCTCGTCGGCTACGGCTGCACGACGTGCATCGGCAACTCCGGCCCGCTGCCCGACGAGGTCGCGCAGGCCGTGACGGCGAAGGACCTGGCGGTCGCCTCGGTGCTGTCGGGCAACCGCAATTTCGAGGGCCGCATTCATGCGCAGGTGAAGGCGAGCTACCTCGCATCGCCGCCGCTCGTCGTCGCCTTCGCACTCGCCGGCACCGTGCTGTGCGACATGACGACCGACCCGCTCGGCAGCGGCAAGGATGGCAAGCCGGTGTACCTGAAGGACATCTGGCCGACCGCGGCCGAGGTGCAGTCGCTCGTCGCGTCGTCGCTGACGAACGAGCAGTTCGAGAAGGAATACAGCCGCATCTTTGCCGGCGACGACAAGTGGAAGGCGATGCCGGCGCCGACCGGCAACATGTTCGAGTGGGACGCGCAATCGACCTACGTGCGCGAGCCGCCGTTCTTCATCGACTTCGCGGCGCAGCCGGCGCCGTTCGCCGACATCGTGGATGCGCGCGCGCTCGCCGTGCTCGGCGACTCGATCACAACCGACCACATCTCGCCGGCCGGGGCGATCGGCGCCGATTCGCCGGCCGGCCAGTACCTCGTCGCGCACGGCGTCGCGCCAGCCGAGTTCAACAGCTTCGGCTCGCGCCGCGGCAACCACGAGGTGATGATGCGCGGCACCTTCGGCAACATCCGGCTGCGCAACCAGATGGTGCCCGGCGCCGAAGGGCCGTGGACGGTGCACCTGCCGGACGGCGCGAAGGCGAGCATCTACGACGCCTCGATGCGCTACCAGCAGGAGGGCACGCCGCTCGTCGTCGTCGCCGGCACCGAGTACGGATCGGGCAGCTCGCGCGACTGGGCGGCCAAGGGTTCGGCGCTGCTCGGCATCAAGGCGATCATCGCCCAGAGCTACGAGCGCATCCACCGCAGCAACCTCGTCTGCATGGGCGTGCTGCCGCTGCAGTTCAAGGACGGCGATTCGGCGCAGTCGCTCGCGCTCGACGGCAGCGAGACCTACACGATCACCGGCCTCGCCGGCGGCATCGAGCCGGGGCAGCTCGCGAAGGTCGCGCTGACGCGCAAGGACGGCTCGACGGCCGGGTTCGATGCGATCGTGCGCATCGACGCCGAAGCGGAGGTCGAATATTTCCGCCACGGCGGCATCCTGCAGATGGTGCTGCGCCATATGCTGACGCGGTGAAGCAGGGCGCGGGCCGTCACAGCAGCCATTCGATCGGCAGCCACGAGATCAGCCAGACAAGGGCGCGCTTGCCGGCGGACGTCTGCGGCTCGTGATGATGAATGCGCGCCGGTCCGTCGGGTGTCGCGCGGTCCTGCCATTCGATGCGGCCCGCGCCGTCCAGGCGCAGCGTATAGCTCTGGGCTGCCAGTTCATGCTCGAACGCGGCGGCGATCTGACCGGCCAGCCGCCTGCTTTCGATCACGAATCCGGATTCGGTATTGAGGGCCGCGGAGCGCGGGTCGAGGTTGAACGAACCGACGAAGATGCGCTCGCCATCGACGGCAAATGTCTTCGCGTGCAGGCTTGCGCTGGAGCTGCCTGTCAGCCTGCGAAAGAAGGTGCGCGACGTGCGCGGCGCGATGCCGTCGGGCTTGAGCTCGAAGAGGCGCAGTCCGCTGCGCAGCAGCGCGCGGCGCCGCTTCGCATAGCCGGCATGGACGACCGGCACGTCGGTCGCGGCGAGCGAGTTCGTCAGCACGCTGACCGCGACGCCGCCCGCGGCCTGGGCGGCGAGCGCCGCGGTGCCGCTCGCCGTGGGCACGAAATAGGGCGAGACCAGGAGCAGTTCCTTGCGCGGCGCACCGAGCACTTCGCCCAGCCGCCGCGCCAGCCACTCGCGCTTCCTTGCCTTGCCGAGCACCTTGGCCGGGCTGTCGCTCACCAGCTTGACATCGGTCCACTCGAGGGCGAGCTCCACCGCGGCGAGACGCTCGATGTGGTCCGACCGGGCGAGGGCCTCTCGATACGGAGCGGCTGCCGGGCTCTCGCAGATCCGGTCCTCTCTCTCGAGGGTCCGCGCCAGCGCATCCGGGTCCGGCCGGGGCAGCAGCGATGCGATCGGATAGGCCGACGCGCTCGTCCAGTAGCGTTCGAAGTCGGCGCAGACATCGGGCACGACGGCGCCCACCGCGAGCACGTCCATGTCGACGAAGGAGATCTCCTGGCCGGCATCGAAATATTCGTCGCCGACATTGCGCCCGCCGACGATCGTGACCTGGCGGTCGGCGGTGAAGGACTTGTTGTGCATGCGCCGGTTGAGCCGACCGAAGTCGGTCAGATAACCGAGCCAGCGCCAATCGCGCTGCACGAACGGGTTGAAAAGCCGCACCTCGACGTTCGGATGGCTGTCGAGCGCGCACAGGCCCGCGTCCATGCCGCGCGTATTGTTGTCGTCCAGCAGCAGGCGCACGTGCACGCCGCGCTCGGCGGCGCGATGCAGCGCCCGCATCAGCAGCGTTCCGGTCAGATCGGGGTGCCAGATGTAGTACTGCACGTCCAGGCTGCATTCGGCCGCCTCGGCAAGCAGCATGCGCGTCGCAAATGCGTCATGGCCCTCCGTCAGCGCCAGCACGCCGGATCGCCCGGGGTGCAAGCGCTCCAGCCGTTCCGTGGCGCGCCCGAGCCGGGTGCCGTCGGTATCTTCGATGCTGCGCGATGCCTCGCGCGTTCCGCGCGGCGGCAGGGTCGGCAGGCCCAGCAGCGCGGCGAGTCGGGTCAGGGCGTTCATGCGGTCCGGCGGGCAGGGCCCCGCGTCGCCACGGCACGCTGCCGAACGCACCCGCTGGGCGGCATCAGGCGGACGTCGCGGTGGAGACGAGCACGTCGCCCGCCGATTCGGCGAGCACGTGCGAGGTGACACTGCCGAGCAGCAGTTCTTCGGCCATATTCTGGCCATGCTTGCCGACGACGACGAGGTCGCAGCCGTACTCGAGTTCGTGCTCGATGATGGCAAGCGATGGATCGCCGCGTGGCAGGCAGGGCGTCCATTGCCCGGGTCCGAGGCCGGTGCGCGCTGCAAGCGCATGGAGCTGACGCTCGGCCGCATGCCAGGCCTGTTCGCGATAGAGATCGATCGTCGCGTCGGGCACGCTCGCGTAGCGCAGCTTGCCTTCGAACGGCACGTCGTACGCGCTGAGCAGCACGATCTGCGCGCCGGGCGCGACCCCGCGCGCCAGCTCGACGAGCGGCGCCGACCAGGCCGAGAAATCGACCGCCACCAGCACGCGCCGGTACGGCTCGTGCGCGCGCTGCTTGACGACGAGCATCGGCCGCGTCGACTTGCGCAGCAGCCGCTCGGCGGTCGAGCCGAGCATCAGGCGGCGCAGGAAGTCCTTGCCGCGCGCGCCGAGCACGACGAGGTCGGCGTCCATCGTATCGGCCGCGCGCGTGATCTCGTTGGCGACGCTGCCCTGCAGCAGCGCGGCGTCGGCCTGCACCGCGTATTCCGCGGCGAGGCGTTCGGCGAGTGTCTGCAGCTCCTGGCGCGTCGCCTCGACGAGCCTGGCTTCGAGCTCGCTGCCCAGGCCGATCAGGCTCTGCAACTGGGCCGCGACGCCGGCGCCGAGCACGTGCACCAGCCGCAAGGCCGAGCCCGACATCCTGGCCAGCCTGGCGGCGCGATCGGCGGCCTGCTGGGCCGGTCCCGACAGGTCGGTGGCGACGAGGATATTCTTCAGCTGGCTCATGAGGCTGGCTCCTGCGGTCACGGTGCCGAGCCTAACAGCCCGGCGATGTCCGATCGCGTCGCGGCATCGACCGCGAAGGCCTGACCCGGCGTGCAGGATCGCTGCCGGTTCGATGGTGGCGGCGCTTGACAACACGGCAAAGGTGGCCGGCAGCAGCGGGCTGCGCAGGCCGTCGCGAAACCGCACATACTCGGTGCGCGGTCCGGCGTCGCCGGCTCGAAGGCCGGCTGCGAAGACGAGCGGCAACCGGAATGCGGTGCACACCGGGAATCGGCTGCGTGCACGCCGAGGAACGCGAGCCGTGCCGCAGCAGGAATTGGCGAAGTGACGAAGTTGATGCCCCGCGTC
This sequence comes from Burkholderiaceae bacterium, assembly GCA_014879745.1. Lineage (GTDB taxonomy): Bacteria > Pseudomonadota > Gammaproteobacteria > Burkholderiales > Burkholderiaceae_C > CAIKUF01. The sequence goes on from JACSRM010000228.1 coordinate 12,065, forward strand.
TTACCCCGGCAGGACGCAGCCGCGCCCGGTGCCGCCGCGCGCTCGCGCGTGACCGACGAGCCCCTCGACGAACTGCTTCGCGCGGTGCGCGCCTGCCGCGTCTGCGCCGCGCAGTTGCCGCTCGGGCCGCGGCCGGTGCTGCAGGCGGGCGCCGCGGCGCGCATCCTGATCGTCGGCCAGGCGCCCGGCGCCAAGGTCCACGCAAGCGGCATCCCGTGGAGCGACGCCAGCGGCGAGCGTCTGCGCGCCTGGATGGGAGTGGCGGCGAGCGAGTTCTACGATGCGAGCCGGATCGCGATCATGCCGATGGGCTTTTGCTATCCGGGTCGGGGCGCGAGCGGCGACCTGCCGCCCCGACGCGAGTGCGCCCCGCTGTGGCACGACCGGCTGCTGGCGCAGATGCCGCACATCGAACTGACACTGCTCGTCGGCGGCTACGCGCAGGCCCACTTTCTGAAGCGCGCCGGTCATACCTCGCTGACGGCGACGATGCGCGACTGGCGGGCGCTCGCGCCGCGCATCATCCCGCTGCCGCATCCATCGCCGCGCAATGTCGCCTGGTTCAAGGCGAACCCCTGGTTCGAAGGCGAGGTGCTGCCGCAGTTGCAACGCAGCGTGCGCCGGCTGATCGGCCGACGGCATGCCTGAACCGGTGCGCGACGGGCAGGCGAAATGCCAGCTGCTGACGGTCGGTCATTCGACGCGGGCGATCGACGCGTTCATCGCCCTCCTCGCCGGCCATGCCGTGACGCTGCTGGTCGATGTGCGCAGCGTGCCGCGATCCCGGCACAACCCGCAGTTCAACGATGATGCGCTTGCCGCGAGCCTTGCCGCGGCGCGGATCGGCTATGCGCACGCCCCGGGTCTTGGCGGCTTTCGGCGCACGATCGCGGATTCGCCGAATACCGGCTGGCACAACCTGTCGTTTCGCGGCTATGCCGACTATATGCAAGGCGCGGCGTTCGAACAGGAACTGATCGGCCTGATCGAGTTGGCGCGGCGCGAGCGCATTGCGCTGATGTGTGCCGAGGCGGTGCCGTGGCGCTGCCATCGTTCACTGATCGCCGATGCGCTTCTGGTGCACGGCGTGCCGGTGTGCGAGATCGTCGGCCCGGACCGCCTTCAGCCGCACCGGCTGACGCCATTCGCGCGCGTGCGCGGCACGCGCATCGACTGTCCGCCGAACCCCTGCGCCGCTTAAGATCGCCGCTGCCGCCGCGGCGCTTTCACCACGTGCACGAGGAGACCTGCGATGTTTCGAAAGATTCTGGTTCCGACCGATGGCTCGGATGTCTCGCTCGTCGGTGCCTTGCGCGCGCTGCCGCTGGCCAGGCTCGCGTCGGCGAGCATCGCCGTCGTCTATGTGCAGGATGTCTACGCCTTCGCCGGCATCGGACAGGCCAATACCGCCGGCCGGCAGCAGGATATGGCGGCGCCGCGCGCGCAGGGCACGGCAGCGATCGATCGAATCTGCGAGGAGGCGAAGGCGGCCGGCGTCGCGTTCGAGACCCTGCTCGTCGAGGACGATCAGCCGGCCCGCGGCATCGTGAGCGCGGCGCAGACCAGCGGCGCCGATCTGATCGTCATGAGCTCGCATGGCCGCACCGGCGTCGCCAAGCTGGTGATCGGCAGCGTCGCGACCAAGGTGCTCGCACTCTCGCCGATACCGGTGCTGATCATCAAGGCGGCGGCTGGCGACGACGACGAAAGCTAGGCTGCTGCCGCAACGCCTGGCCCGCAGGGTTGCGTGCCAGGAGTGTTGAACCTAGATTCGGCAGTTGACCGCTTTGCTCTCGCTGGAAGCGGCCATGCCTGCTGTCTTTCGTCCCCACGGCCACCTTCACCGACCGGGTGACTGCGCTACGCACCCGATCGAGCCGCCCTCGGCCGCGCTGGCGGCGTTGCAAATCCTCGCGATAGCGGG
>JACSRM010000068.1 GCA_014879745.1 Burkholderiaceae bacterium
GCGGCGGCCTGCTCGTGCGCCGGGTTGGCGAACGAGTTCATGAAGCAGACGGCGACCGCCTGCACGCCGTCGTTCTTCCAGGCGGCGAGTTCAGACTCGATTTGCTTCAGCGCCAGCGGCTCGACCTCGGCGCCGTCGCGGTCGATGCGGCCCTTGATGCCGGCACGCCTCGAACGCGGTACGAGCGGGCGCACGTTCGTCGCGCGGTTGTTGTACTGCTCCTCGCGGATGCCGCGCCGCATCTCGAGCGCGTCGCGCACGCCTTCGGTCGTCAGCAGGCCGCACCTGGCGCCGGTGTGGGTGAGCGTCGCATTCGTTGTCACCGTCGTGCCGTGGACGATGGTGTCGATCGTCGCTGCGAACGCCTCGAGCGTCATCGGCGGGTCCATCGCGGCGGCGATGTCGCTCAATCCGTTGACGACCGCGATCGAAGGGTCGTCGGGCGTCGACAGGCTCTTGAAGATCGCCGGCTCGGCGCCGTCGCGGGCGACGACGAAATCGGTGAAGGTTCCGCCGACGTCAATTCCGATCTTCAGCGTCATGGCATGTTCTCCGTCCTGGGGCTGTGGGTGGCGCGCGGTTCGGCCGCGACGAGGCGGCGCACGTCTTCCTTGCGGACCTTGCCGAGCGCCGTCTTCGGCAGCGCGTCGACGAACACGACGCGCTTCGGATGCTTGTAGCGGGCGATGCGGCCGTCGAGCAGCTCGAGCACGCGCTCGGCGCTCAGCTCGCGGCCGGGGCGCGGCGCGACGACGGCGACGACGATCTCGCCCCAGCGCGGATCGAGCTCGCCGACGACCGAGACTTCGGCGATGTCGCCGCTTTCGAGCAGCACGTTCTCGATCTCGGCCGGCGCGATGTTCTCGCCGCCGGAGATGATCAGGTCCTTCACCCGGCCGTCGATCCACAGGTAGCCGTCGGCGTCGATACGCCCGAGGTCGCCGCTGTGGAACCAGCCGCCGGCCAGCGCGGCGGCGCTTGCCTCGGGCTTGCGCCAGTAGCCGCTCATCACGTTGGGCCCGCGCACGAGCACCTCGCCGCGCGCGCCGGGCGCGACGTCGTTGTCGAGTTCGTCGACGATGCGCAGCTCGCAGTGGCGTGCGACGCGGCCGGTCGAGCCGGCCTTGCGCAGTGCGTCCTCGGGCGTGAGGTAGGCCGCGATCGGGCAGGTCTCGGTCGCGCCGTAGATCGGCACGAGCGGAATGCCGCGCTCATGGACGCCGCGCGTGACGTGCTCGGGAACGACCGTCGATCCGGTCGCGATCATGCGCAGCCGCGACAGGTCGGCGCCAGCCCAGCGCGGGCTCGCGAACATCGCCATCAGCTGCGCCGGGACGAGCACGGTGAGCGTGATGGCGTCGCGCTCGACCGCGTCGAACGTCGTGTCGACCTCGAACTTCGGATGCAGGACGACCGTCGCACCGGCGCACAGCGCCGGCGTCGTCTGGTTGTTGAGGCCGCCGACGTGAAAGAGCGGCAGCGTCGAGAGAACGACGTCGGCTTCACGCATCGAGTGCATCTCGATGCTGTGCTCCGCGTTGACGCGCACCGCGTCCTGCGAAAGCATCACGCCCTTGGGCACACCGGTCGATCCCGACGTGTAGCACAGCAGCAGCGTGTCCTGCGGCTGGCCGGCCGCGGCCGGCGCCGGCGCGCCGTCGCCGCGCGCGACAAACACGTCGTAGCCGAGCCAGCCGGGCGGCACGGCGCCGCCCTGCGCGACGCGCGTCACACCCGGCAGATCGGCGCCGAGCGTCTGGCAGGTCTCGACGAAGTCGGCACCGGCGACGATCGCCGCCGGCTCGCTGTCGGCGATCAACTGGCGCAGCTCGTGCAGCGTGAGGCGCCAGTTGAGCGGCATGAAGATCGCGCCGAGCCGTGCGCAGGCGGCGAGCAGCGCGAGCTCCTGCGCCGAGTTCAGGCCGAGGAAGGCGACCCGATCGCCGTGCCTGACGCCGCTGGCGGCGAGCGCCGCCGCGAGCCGCGCCGCTTCGCGTGCGAGCCGCGCGTACGACCAGTCATCGGCGCCCGCGCGGATCGCCAGCTTGTCGGGCGTGCGCAGCGCGTGGCCGGCGATCCAGTCGTAGGGGTTCATCGCCGCCGCGTCCGCTTCAGGCGTCGCCGACCTCGAGGACGACCGACATCGCCGTGTCGCCCGCGGCGCAGCCGGTGAAGAGGCCGAAGCCGCCGCCGCGCAGTGCGAGCTCCTCGATCAGCTCGATGATCGAGCGCGTTCCCATCGGCGCCTGCGGATGGCCCCAGACGAGCGAGCAGCCGAAATTGTTCATCGCCTCGAGCTTGCAGCCGGTGGCGCGCGCGAAAACGATATCGTTCAGCGCGAACGGGTTGTGCGTCTTGATCGCCGCCATCTGCGCGACGCTCTTGCCGGCTTGCGCGAGCGCCCGCTGCGCCGCCGGCACCGTCGCCTCGGGCATGTGCGCGAGTTCGGCGCGCGCGAGGCCGAAGCCGTGCAGCCGCACCGCGATCTTCGGATTCGCCG
>JACSRM010000067.1 GCA_014879745.1 Burkholderiaceae bacterium
CCGCTGTGCCGTGGCTGCAGTGGGCGGCGGGGCAGATCGTCTTCGCATCCGATGCGCTGCTCGCAAGTCTGTTCATCGCCGGATTCGGGCTTGCGATGGTTGCCGGCGCGTCGTTTGCTGGTGCCCGCCGGGCCGAGGTGATCGACGGCCTGTGCAACGTCTTCATCGCCGCCGGCGTCGCCTCCACCGGCATCGCGATGTGGCAATCGCTGCAACTCGGGTCATCGCTCTACGTTGCCGACCTGCCGCCCGACGGCCGCCCGTTCGCGAACCTCGCGCAGCCGAACCATCTGTCGACCCTGCTCGGCATGGCGATCACTGGGGTGCTCAGGGGCTACGAGGCGCGCCGCATCCGCGGCAGTGTCGCGGGGCTCGCTATTGCGTGGTTCGGCTTCGGCATGCTGATGACGCAGTCGCGCACCGGCTGGCTGTTCGTCGCCGTTGTTGCGGTGGGCTGGTTGATGTTGCGGCGCAGGGCGGGCCTTCGACTGCCGGCGAGTGCGGTCGTCGCAGGCGTGATCGCGTTTGCGCTTGGCGTGCTGCTGTGGTCGCGCATCGGCGACGCATTGATGTTGCACAACGTCGCGCTCGAAGACCGGCTCGCGTCGAGCCCGCGGCTGCTGATCTGGCCGGTGCTGATCGACAGTGCACGCCAGGCGCCGTGGTTCGGCTACGGCTGGAACCAGATCGGCGCGGCGCAACTGGCGACGGCGCTTTCGCACCCGAGCGCGCAGCACTGGTATACCGACAGCCACAACCTCGTCCTCGATCTCGTGTTGTGGGTCGGCATCCCGCTCGGCCTGCTGCTCGCCGCGCTGCTTGCGTGGTGGTTCGTGCGGCAGGTGCGGCGCTGCACCGACCCGGACCGCTGGGCGCTGCTGCTCGCGATCAGCGCCGTGCTGCTGCACGCGATGGTCGAGTACCCGCACAGCTACCTCTATTTCCTGTTGCCGATCGGTCTGATGATGGGCCTGCTCGACGGCGGGCCGCAGGGGGCGCCGGGGCGCGGGCTGCCTGCGGCGAGCCTTGCGTTGCCGCTCGCCGGCATGGTGGCGATGCTGGTCTGGATCGGCGCCGAGTATCTGCGTGTCGAGGAGAGCTTTCGGCAGCTTCGCCTCGTCACCGCGCGCATCGGCGTCGATCGGGTCGCGACGGCGCCGGTGCCAGAGGTGCGCTTGCTCGACGCACCGCGCGAAATGCATCGGATGATGATCCTGCCGCCCGCAACGGGCTGGAGCGCGGCCGACCTCGAGCGGATGCGCGAGGTCGCGGAACGCTTCCCGACCTTGCCCGTGCTTTTCCGCTACGCGCAGGTGGCGGGCCTCAACGAAAGGCCGGATGCGGCGGCGCGCGCGCTCGGCCTCGTGTGCAAGCTCAACAACGAGCGCGTATGCGAACAGGTGCGCGTCGACTGGGCCGAACTGCAGACGCGCTACCCCGAACTGCGTCTGATCGCAGCAGTCGGCTCCGCTTCGGCGCCAGCCTACTGACGAGCAGGGCGAGCGACGTGCCGGCGGCGGCGCGCATTCTCGGCTCTGCTCTTCGTCGAGTGTCGCGATGCGCCAAGCTCCGCATTGCTCGGCGCGGGGCCAGACGAAGTGCGTCCCCGGTGCGCAGTGCGTTGGGTGGTGCGAGCTTGAGCACCGCGGCGCGCTCGAACATGGCCGAGGGTCCGACGTGCCGATCCGTCGATCTGGTGACGCGCAAGCGCCTCGAGCCCACGGCGCGGCAGCATGTCGAACGCGATCTGGTCCGGGTCACGTAGCTGGCTGCTGTACCTGGATGATCTGATCGCCAGCGCCGAGAGAATCGGCCGGCTGACGGCCGGGCGCACGATCGAGCAGTTCGTCGCCGATGAGGCTGCCTATGGCGCAGTCTTCTTCGCCACCTTCTCGCTCAGCCAGACCTTGATCAGCGACTGATAGGGCACGTCGCGCCGGTTCGCTTCGACGCGCACCGCGTCGAGCAAGGCGACCGGAAGGCGCAGCGAGATCGATTTCGAGGTCGGCTTCAGGCGCGGCAGCCGGATGGCGCGGGCGCCAGACCAGTCGACGTACTCACTCGAGTCGTGAGTTTCCAAGAACGCCCGCTCGGCCGCTTCCGAGCCGAACGTGGGTACCGGCTTCAACGCGGCCGGAGCGCTGCGGGGTTTAGTGTTCCTCGTGGCTTTGGGCATAGATCGCTCTTTCCTTGCGGTGCATGTCGCGGGCGGAGATGACACGTATCAACCGGCCCGCGCGGCGCAGGGTGAACGTCAGGTGCAGATGGCGGGCGTCGTCCGTCATTCCCAATGCATGCCAGCGTGCCTCGCGGGTGGAATGCACCGCATCGCCGGTCACCAGCAACGGCTGGTTGAAGAACACCTGTTCGGCTTCGTTCGCGGTCACACCATGCTTCTCATGACTCTTGCGTTCGTTGCCGGCATCCCGTTCGAGGCCTTCGACGATAAGCCGGTCGATCATGGCTGTACTTTATCGACACATACACGGCACCC
>JACSRM010000176.1 GCA_014879745.1 Burkholderiaceae bacterium
GCGCGGCCGCGTGCCGGACATCAACTCGGCCGATGCCTGGGAAAAGAGGATGGCCGAGGGTGTGGCCGCTTTCGCGCGCTATCGCGCCCAGGCCAAGGCAGCCCAGGCGCAAGGAGCCTCCGGCAATGGCTGACCTGGACGACGACGAACTGCTGGAGGCCTTGGGGGTCGAAGTTGCGCCCGCCAAAGCCGGCGGTCGCACGCCGCGCGAAGAACGCATCATCGCGGGCTTTGAGGACATCCTGCGCTTTCACGAAGTGCACAAGCGCGCGCCGCAGCACGGCGAAAACAGCGACATCTTCGAGCGCCTGTACGCGGTGCGCCTGGATCAGCTGCGCAAGCTGCCGGAGGCGCATGCACTGCTGGCCGAGCTGGACAAGCCTGGACTGCTCTCCGAAGCAGCAGCGACGCCGATCGCTGCGGATGAACTGGACGAGGATGCCTTGCTCGCCGAGTTGGGGGTCAGCGGTGACCCATCCGACCATGCTGACATCACCGTGCTGCGCCATGTTCGGCCCCTCGCAGAGAGACAGGCCGCGGAAGAGATCGCCGACCGCACGCCGTGCGAGGACTTCGACAAGTTTCAGCCATTGTTCGAGCGCGCGGAGCGCGAGCTGAAGGACGGCGCACGAAAGGCGATTCCGTTCAAGAACGAAGCCAGTGTCGAACAGGGGAACTTCTTCATCGTCGGCGGACAGTTCGCCTATGTGGCAGACAAGGGCGCAGAGTTCCAGACCAGCAGCGGGCAGCCCGACGCGCGGCTGCGGCTCATCTACGGCAACGGTACCGAAAGCAATCTGCTAATGCGCTCGCTTCAAAGAGCACTGACGCAGGATGGCAACGGGCGGCGGCTGAGCGATCCGGATGCCGGCCCGCTGTTCAGTCCACTGTTCGGTGATGCTGCCGAACCGGACGACATCGAGTCCGGCACGATCTACGTGTTGCGCAGCCTGTCCAAGCACCCGTTCGTTTCCGAGCACCGCACGCTGATCCACAAGATCGGCGTCACGGGCGGCAAAGTCGAGACACGCATCGCCGACGCCGAGAACCAGTCAACGTACCTGCTGGCCCCGGTCGAGATCGTGGCCGAGTACAGGCTGCACAACCTCAATCGAACCAGGATGGAGAACATCTTCCATCGGTTGTTCGGTGCCGTCCAACTCGACCTGACCATCGAGGATCGTTTCGGCAAGCCGGTGAAGCCGAGAGAATGGTTCGTGGTGCCCATGCACGTGATCGACGAGGCGGTCGAGCGCATTCGGGACGGGACGATCACGGAGCTTGTCTATGACCCGCAGACAGCCAGGCTCACGAGTGGCGTGATAGGGCTGTAAGTGCAAATCCCGAGTGGGCGCGCGCTCAAGATCCGCTTCGCAGCGGTTGCAGCATTGGCGGTTGCGAGCTCAACGGCCGGTCTTTGCGCAACCGGTCATACGCGCTTACACGCGAGAGCTAGATTTTGGAACGACGATCTCGGACTGATCTCGGAAGTCTGGCGTTGCCGCACGAGCGCCGGAAGTCGCCGGAATCGATCATTCGAGGCAAGCCGATTCGAACGCCCGCGATGCTTCCAAAATGGGCTGCGCAAACGACAGATTTGCTGCGAGGCACGGTAAGCCATCCGCAATAGCGATCGAGAGGGCTCCCTCGCTAGCGAGGCTCTTCTCAGCCGACCGCCTGTATCTCCAGTCTGGAGCGAAGAACGCCTGTCGGCATGGGAGGTACCTCCGTTTCGAGCACGACAGTCGTGGCACCGGTAGGTCCGATGTCTAGGTCATACCTCCGGCCAACTGATTCCGAGGTGCTTAGCAACCTTCGGCACAGCAGCTCGGCTAGCGCTTCGTCTTCGACGGCGCAGACAACTTGTCTGCCACCCAGGCGCAGTGCCGCCAGAACCTCGATGAGATGAAGCGCCCGAAAGTCATCGATGTGCTGCACTGGGTCGTCCATGAGCAAGGTTCGCCAGGACGTCCAGGCGCGCGCCAGATGCACCGACAAGAGGAACGCGAGGCCGGCCGCCCTTCTCTGTCCGCTGCTGAACACGAACTGCGGGTTGAGGCCGTCCCCGACCCTCAAGCTGAGGAAGCGCCGCACATCGCCTCGAATGCTGTATTCGATCGATCGCCAGTCGAAGTGAGGTCGCAGCCGCTGGTATAGCTCATTCAGTAGCGGGCTGATCTGTGCGAGTCGCTCGTCGATGATCTCGCCAGAGATGCTTCGCACAGCCCGGTCCATGGCCTTAGCAACGGCTAATGCCTTTTCCGAGTTCTCGACCGCTGAAGCGGCTGTCTCAGCCGCCTGACGCAACACCGCGACCTGCTCCTCGAGCGATGCAGTCTTCGAGACGGACTGGGATACATCGAGGGTCAGCAGCGCTCTCTCAAGGTCGATGAGCCGGTCCCGCTCGACGTTCAGGTACTGCTCCAAGCCGTCCGGATCCTGAACAAGGCGGAAATCCAAGGCATGTCGCTCGAAGAGCTCGACATGGGCCTGTTCCCGAGCCGTCTGGCGAGTCAGCTCCAACTCCATCTCCGCCCACGCGGCCCGCGCCTGTTCAAAGTCAGCGGTCGACCGTGTTGCGGCTTCGCGCGCCGCAGTGGCGTTCTGGCGCGCCGCGGCAACGCCCGACGCCAACGCGTCCATGCGTTGGCGTGCCAGCAATAGGCCGGCCGCGAACTCCTCGTCGGTGCGTTCAGCCGCGCAAAGCGGACAGTGCGCATCATTTCGGCCTAGCCGCTCACCATGTTCGATGATGGCGGCAAGCGACGCAGCGATGTCGTTGCCACGCTCCTCGAGCTCCAGGGCCTTGTTCGCCTCGGCTGCCAGGCGCTCTGCGTCTTCCTTCGAGCGCGTCAACGCGGCCAAACGCTGCTGCGCCTCAGCCCACTTCGCGACTGTTTCGGGAGTTTCGAGCGCACGCCGAAGTGCGAGAACCTCGCGCCCCTGACGTACCCCCTCCCCAATGGCGCCAAGTCGAGCACGGCCGGCGGTAAGAGCTGCGCGCCCAGCGGACAGGCGTGCAATCAGTTCCTCCGGTGCGTCGGGTGTTGCTGCAACCAATGTCTGCATGGCCGCAGACGCATCCCCCGTCCGCGCAATCATCTCCTTGGCTTCCGCCAACCCCGTCAGCGCGCGTGTGAGCTGATTCCGAGCCTCTGAGTAGGCGGCCTGTCTCGAAGCGTGGGCCGCTTCGGCCGCTTTGAGCACTGCCTTGGCCTTGGCACCGAAGTCCGATCCTTGCCCCAGGCCGAGCGCGCCACGCACATACTCGAAGCGCTCCGTTTCGCTGAGATCGACGCTGAGCGCCGCAATCCACTCGTCGCGGATGATCGAGGTTCTGCAGAGCTGACGCAGCGCGTCGTCCGGTCGCACATTCCGGCAAAGCGCAGCCTCGATCTCCTCGGCCGTCTTGTCCGCCCCCGACTCGCGCGATCGCGTGATCGTGAAGACTTCGCCGGCGTCTCCCTTGAACGAGGCGGTGACATAGTGGGCGTCCGCCCTTCCCGCTCCCCTCCACCACAAGTAGTCGCTCAAGCTCTCCTGCGCCGCCTTTTCGACCGTGTACTTGTCGATCGATCCGGTCAGCGCGTACTCGACCGCGTCGAACAGCGTACTCTTGCCCACACCGTTGCGGCCGGTGATGACGGTGAAGCCGGATCCGAAGGTCACCCGCAGCTTGTCGCGGAAACCCCGGAAACCACACACCTCAACGAAGTCGAGCTTCATGGCTTCTCCGCAAGGATCCTGGCCACTTCTTCGGCCGGGGTTGTGCCCAGAAACGCCGTCAGAACGTCGGGCGAGACGTCTTTCAGCCTGGCTCGAAGCCGATCCTCAAAGTCCGTTTCCGAGATCAGCGGCTGTGCCCGTACGGCTGTCAACGGCAGCAAGGTGCGCTCCAGATCATCCTGCGTGCGCACGCCCGCCCGGGCAATCTTCCTGGTCAGCGCGAAGTCCTCCTCGATTCGCTCAACGGCCCGCTGCTGAGTCGGAGCCTGCTCTTCCGTGAGGAAGACAGAGTAGACGTTCCATGCCTTGGCGCCCGCCGCACGAAGTGCCGGGCCATGGCGGGAAAGCGCGGCGTTCTGTGCCTCCTGCCAGCGTGTCAGGAGGTCGTTGGCCGATGGGAACACATGGACGAAGCCGATCAGCGCTGCGTTCTCGAAGCAGATCACTGCCGGCGTAGTGCCGGTCCAGGGCCAGGTCTCAAACCCGGCTCCTCGGAGGAGGACCTCCGTTTGCGTTGCGATGTCCATCAGATGCCCAGCTCCGCTTGCGCTTGTTCTATGGTGAGCCACTTCCCGCCAGCTCGCGGTCGTACCACGCTGCCGGTAATTCCAGGTCGAACGAGATGGCCAGGCAGCCCGAGGTCCATGCTCCCAGCCGCGACAAAGACGTCGGCGGTCGGGGCCGCCGGTGCTTCGATGAAGCGTTTTGCCACGGTACTGAGGTCCGACCCCGCACCGTTGACGACGCGAATACTCTGCCCCGCTAACGTGTAGCCCCGTGGCTGCTGGACCGCGCCGGCGCGCCGAAGCAAGAGATGAAAATACCCCAGCAGATCAATATTCTGGGGACTTCTGGCAATCGCCGGCTTGCCGGAGGGGACACCTTCGGCGTCCCGACGCCAGTCGTACAGCGCTTCTCCGTCCAGGCCCGCGACGGTGAGCCACGCAGGGTTGCACGCAACTCCGGTTTTCGCCACGAGCACGGCGCTGCCGGCAGCGAGGACCTGGCGTGCGTAGTTCTCGGAAAACGCTCGGCGCAACTCGTCAAGCGCGTCGGCTCCCGACTCCTGGATGTGCGAGAACGTCACTTGGGGTTGATGCGCAAGTGCCCAGAGGCCCGGCGCCTTGGTTTGCAGAGCCGCAATGGGCGATGGGTCGATCACCGTCACCGATAGGGGATCCAACCCCTGCACAGCGTCACCCAAAACTCGATTCAAGTAGTCCCAGTCGGACCAGAAGCCCACCACGAGCATGTCCTTCTGACGCAGGTTCGCGGCCATCCAGATCTTGCTCTTCGCAATGCGGTCGGAGACAATTGCATCGTGCAGCTGGGAGGGTGCCCACACCGTGGATCCACGATCGATGTGCGAGCAGCCGTGGAACTTCAACAGCGGCGCCTGCTTGTGACTGGCGACCGTTGCCTGCTCGCCGTCCAGCGAGCCGCGCAAGTCGGCGCCATAATCCCAAGCGCACCGCTCGATCAACGTGTCGTAGTTGCTGGACAGACCCGCAACGACGATCTTGGTGATCAAGAAGTCCGCAACGGCGGCATGGCCTGGGTTTGGTGGGCGCACGAACTCCCTCCAGGGAACAAGGTGTTCGATGAACACAGCCTTGAGTGTGTTCAGGCCTGCGAAGTGTTCTGCCAGCGCCTCCAGGTTGTCCCGAAGCGCTGGATCGATGACCGGATCGATCGTGAGCCGGTAATCATCAAAGCACATCTCGGCGACTCGCCATGCCGAGGGGAGACTGCTCGGCGGCGCCATGGACAGGCCGGCGCCGCACAGGATCACCAGGCGGCCAGCGTTCATCGACGCTAGGAGGCGAGCTCTGTCTGCAGGTGTCAACGGTCCTCCCTTCACGCGAACGGCCGGCACAAGCGCCACGGCCGCGGTGCAGCCTGACCTTATCCGGGCGTGGTCAACGCTCGTGCTGGCCCCCGCCGACCCGGTCAACAGCTATTCGCCATCGCCCGACAGCTTCGAATTATCTATTGAGTGGCGAGCTACATTCCTTCTTGATGATGCACCGAAGAAGGTGGAGCACTCGACTATCAATTTATCTGGGTCTCGGCACCGAGACATCGGAGCTTCGTCAACGACACCACACCTCGCTAGGTGACGGTACCGGGAGCCAAGGGGTGGCGGCGTGTTCCAGCACCCGGCTGCCCAGAAGCCTCTTCGCCATGCTTTTGGTCCACTCCGACCACTCCCGAGTGTGACCATTGCGCGTTGGCAGCTGCGTCACGCGAGACCGGTCGACGCCCGCGCACTCCTTGCTGTCAAGAGCGCGCTCGATCTCGTGCCTGAGGCTTGGGTGTCCGATGTACTCAAGAAGCGCTGCTCCGCGGGTGCGAGCGATAGGGTCATCCGACAGGAGCGCTTCCATCAGCCAGTACCGTTGATCGCGCCCGCGATGGACGTACTGCCATGCCATCTCCGCCAGCGAGTCGTACCACGAAGGATGCTCACCACAGACCTCTGCCCGGACGGTGGTCAGCGCTTCGTCGCAATCCTCGACCGCTGACACAAGGACAAGGGCCAATGCACGGCCACGCGGCGATCCAGAAGCCAGCTCCCTGGCCGCTTCTTCCAATAGCCAGGACCCGTTGGAGGCTGCGAGCGCGCTCAGCACGCGATACAGGCCGAGGTCGTTGGACTGGCTGCCAATGAGCTTGCGCCAACGCTCCTGTGCGGCAGGGCCCGGCGCGGCCTTCGCAAGTGCGGCATGTCGACGCTCCAGCTCCGTACCCTTGTCTGCATAGCGCGCGACTGGCTGTGTCGACTCCAATCGGTCGTACCAGTCGAATGCGGCTTCATGTCCTTCGGCGAAGCCCCAATCGATCGCCGCTTCGACAAATGCCTGCAGGTAGGAAAGCTTTCCATGATCGGCAGCAACCTGGAACAGGCGATCGAGGTGATTGGCAGTCTCGGGTACGCACTCGACCACCAAACCGACGCTTTTAGCTGGGATGTATGCGCCGTAGAACCAGTCACCGGAGGCGGCAGCAAGGCTCAATGCTTCCTCGAGTGCGTCGCGTCCAGCATCTTGCCCGTCACCTTCGCCAGCAAAGAGTTTTCCTATGTCGCCTTCGGGCAGGCCGCCCCATGTGGACAAGGGACTCAACATGGACGTGTTGTTGGAACGCGATCTCGGCGTGGAGATTCGTCGCCAAGGAGTTTCGGTCCTGCCCGAGTCCACCTCAACGGGTACAGAGGGAGAGTCTCCTCTTGCAATCAGCGCCTCAGCGTTCCGAAAGAGCAGCTCTCCAAACGCTGGAGCCCACCGCACTGCGGCATCTCGTGGGACAACCAACAAGGCATCGCCGACAAACTGAGGGGAAACGTACTGAAGAGTATTGGGCCCCGGCTCTTCGTGAAGCACAGTTGCGATCGTTCGGAAGAAGCGCTCGAACGGAGTCGACTGCTGACTTCGGACAGAGGTATGGAGCGCGAGAAGCGCCTTGCTCTCTTCTATGTCGATCCGAATGGCCAACCGCAGCGCCATACCGCGGTCGCCAGAGTCTTCGCTGGTCAGGCCCGCCCGCACTAGGTGGGCGGCCGTGGATGTATCCAACTCCCTCTGGGCGTTCATGAACCACAGTGCGAGCCGAACCCGCACGGAGTCGATGGCCCAGTCCTTGATGGCGATCTGACGCTCGGGTTGCAGTTGCTTGAACTGCGCCGCCATCCTATCTGCTAGGGGCGCCTCGCCGCCACGGAGCACAAGGAAGTCGAGTTGCTCGGACGCATTCATGTGAGCAAGCAGCGTCGAGGCCAACATGCTTTCGACAAAGTCCGCATCGTCCGGTTTGGGCACCGCCGGATCGGTGACGCGTGCCCATGCCGTGCGAATGGCCTCGGCGGCCGGCGCATCCAGCAGTTCGTGGAATTCTTCTATGCCGAAGGATGCTTGACGGAGCGGTAGCCCCGAGCGCGAGGTCGAGTCATGCGCAAGGCGACCGATCACATCCGCAAATGCATGTTGCGCGAGGCGAAGGCCCAGGGGTTGAAGCAAGTCCAGGGTGTGGTCAACGTCACTCTGTCCCGTGTGGAGTCTCACCTTGGACGCGTCGATGCTTCCGAGCGCCGAGGCGACCTGGGTTGCGAATGACTCGGGGAAGGGGAAGGCTCGGTCGGCCGCGAAGGATCTGCCACGACTCACCTTGAGGTGCAAAGGTACATCGACTCGGCCAAGGCAGCCGGGGAGTTCCGCAACCGTGGGTGCTCGAAAGAAAGCCTTGCACGGGTCCGTCTCGCCATCTACAGCGGCCCAAGGACTCACTGGAAAGTGTTCCGGGGAAATCTGCGCCAGTCTTGGTAACAGTCGTTGGCTACCCAGAACGTGGATCAAGCGCTGAGCAGCGCGACAGCAGACGGGATCAGCATCCGCCAGCAAGGCTGCGCTTGTCTGGTCAACTAAGTCATCAAGCGATTCGTGACACCAACGAACCAGCCACGCCAGCACTTCCAACCTCGGTCCGCCAATCGCCTGGTCCGCGACAAAGGCCGTCGCGACCACCGGCCAATACCGACGCACGTCACTCGCCGAGACCGCGGCAATTGCGAGTCGGCCCAGCTTCACCATGGACTGGGCATCCGTCCGATGCAAGACGATCCGCGAGGACGGGAGTCGGCACTCAGAAGTGCCGCACAGGCGGTCAACGTCTGCATGGACTCTTCTGGCCTCTCCTTCAGGCCTGGGCTCCGATTCACCGTGCTCATGAACCAGGCCTGCCCAATGCAAGAGACGCCTTTCGCATTCGTCCTGATGTGCAGGCACCCTCATGAGCCGAACGAGGGCGGCCAGCACAGCTTGCTCCATCACATGCGACGTTATGTCGGTTCGCCAGTGATGCTCCGCAAACGCCAGGAGCAACTCCGGTGCGATCTGCAACTGCGGCAGCGATGTACTCAACGTATTGGCGGAGTTCAGGGCGGTCGACCAAACGCTGAGGAGCGCAAGCTGCGTTCGAAGGTCATATTGGTGCGTCGATACCAACGTGTGCAGCAACGCATGCTGCAGGACACTCGTGGTGAGATCCAAGGCCGACGTATCGCCCAGGAGTTCGTCCGCCACCGCGAACCGTTCTTCGATGGTTCCGCCGCACTCTTCGACCCTGGCAGCAAGGTACATGCCCAAGCCCAACGCGAAGTACTCTTTGTGAAGGCGCCATCCGCCTGCGGTGCGTTCGATTACGCTGCTTGATGCCAGCTCCTCCTGGCGTTCGGTAAACCGTTCGGCACCCAGCACAGCTTCTAGCGCGCCCCTGTCCAGTTGGAGGCCGGCACGTTGTTCTCTGGCGAGTCGACTGATCACCTCTGAGAACTCGGTGCCGTCCACGGACATGTCACGCTTGAGCGACTCGCGATGCTGCCAATCCCAGTAGTAGAGGATCTCCGCTGTCAGCGTCTCACCTGGTCTGAGCTCATCGACGCGCTGAAGCGCAAGATGGAAATACCGCGGCCTGCGAACCAAAGCCCCGGCCGAGCGGATAGCGCTTTGTTGTTGGTGGGGCAGTGTGGCAATTCGTTGAGCGAACTCGGTCTCGGTGAAGTCACCTACCTTGACAGTCTTAAACCGACCGCGAATGGCCGTTCGGAAGCGATCCCTCCACGTGAGTGACCGGCAAGTGACCAGAAGGAAGATGCTCGCCATGCGGCTTGAGCCGAACTCCTCGATCAAGTCCGCCCAAAGATCGGCGTCCGGCCTCTCGTTGATGCCGTCCAAGACGACGATGGCCCGTCGGCCTGCGGCGGAGAATCCATCGACAAGCCAACGGCGGAGCTTCCTCTGGATTGACGACTCGGTCGATCCCGCCATCGCATACTGCCGCGCGTGAGCAGTCAGAACTTCCATCGCCTCGTTGGACTTGGGCTCCACCGCCGGTATGCAGAAGATGGCTGGGGCGTCCGCGGTTTTGGCCAAGTCGCGCAGCCACTGCGTCACCACCCACGACTTGCCCGTACCTTCATCACCAAGGACGAGCAGCGCGCTTGGCTGTTCCTCTGCTGCGGATGCATCCCACGCGTCCTCTATCTCTTGAAGGATGGCGTCGCGGCGAACCGGGATGATGGGCGTGTGCAGCGCCACCGGAGTCAAGGCGCAACGAAAGCGACGTTTGCACGTCACCCTGTCGATGATGTCTTCGATGAGGCGAGCATTCAGACGCGTCGCGAAGCTCCCAAATCCGATATTTGCCTGGCGCAATGCCTCTGTGAGTGCTTTGCAAACGGACTCGTACTGAGGACGCGCTTTGATCTCGGAGGCGACTCTCTGAAAGGCGGGTACAAGCGCCGCGTGGCCTATGTCCTCCAGATAGAGAACCGCTGATGTCTCGTGCGTGGCGCAAAGGGCGTCGAAGTAGCCGACGTTTACCGCGCGAGCGCTTCCCAAGCTGAGGTAGGCAACACCTCGTTCATCGCATACCGCAGACAACGCTTCGTCCTGTTGCGTCGTAATCTCGCGGCTGGCGACGAGGATCCAACAGTCGAGTTCCGGGTTGTTGTTGCACGCGGTGTCGATCTCGGTACGCAACTCGCGTGCGTCCAACGTTCTCGTTTGACCATAGCGTTTGCATTCCACCGCGATCTGAATGCTGTGCCGTCGACGTGTGGCCGCGTCAAGGCCGCCTTGAAGGCCGGAGCCAGCCAAGAACAGTGGTTGCCCAGTGGCCTCTCTGAGCAATGTCATGGCAAGGCCCTCGAAGCCCTGCCAGCCGCTTGGCGGCAAGCGGCCGAGGACGCTTGACAGCGTCTCCTGCTCTCCAGAGGTGGTGACCTTCTTTTCTCTTGGCATGGGTTGCGAGGTGCGAGATCCTTTGATTTAGCCTCGAACCAGCTCGACAGGGGTCAATAGGCGGGCCTATGGCCTTTGTTCGGTGGCGTTGATACGGAGCTCCATTGTCGTTCGTTGATGCGACGAAGTATCAAAAACCAATCCAGAAGTCACCACGACAGCGACCCGACACCGCTTCGCCTGGGCGTCTAGATGCCACACACCTGGCCCCTGGTCGCACCCCTACCCACGTGACGTCCCCGCTCCTCGCTATAAGAGCAGTCGCTCAGCCGGTCGGAGCTGAAGGGCTGCTCTCAGTCTGATGCCGAAGTACGTGATCTGAGCGGAGCGCCACCAACACAGCCTGTGCGGTGTCCACGCGGACCTCAACGTGGGGCAGGCACGCCGGTTGTAGCGGCTAGGTGGGTCAAAGGAAACCGGGGCATGGCTTCCGATGCCGGCTTCCAAACCCAGACAGGCGCATCGCCGCGAGGCTTCGCGCCGTCGGTGCCATCGGCCACTGCCACACCCTCGAGCCCTGGCGACACGACGAACATCAAAGACGCGGTGTCGCCCGTGTCCGTCAGCGTGGCAGTGGCAACGCGCTGCTCACGATGCAGGTTGTATCGGAGCCCCTTGATGAAGGCTCGCCCATCTGCAACGAGGTGCTCGACGAGTTGGCGTTCGAACGAGTCCTCGATTGGCAGCCACTGCGCCGTGACCGGCATCAGCGACATCTCGACGATTGCGGGAACGCCGGCACTGCTCACACCGAAGGTCGCAACCATGACCATGTGGATGTCGTCGGTGGCGCCCCACAACGCCAGCTCGGGCTCGAAGCAGCGCCCGAGCAGCCGGTAGAGCTGCTCGTCGATCGCGAAGGCCTGATCGGGCATGTGCTTGACGATTGCCTTGAAGCCGAATCGTGCCGGCACGATCTCCTTGACCTCGCCGATAAGCAGCATCAGGCGCTGCGGCTTCCCGGGTGTGGCGACGACGTGCTGCCATTGCGTCAGACGCCGCGCGCTGATCGCTTCGCGTCGGTCGATCGTGAAGGGCTCCGGCACGTAGAGCCGGGCCCGAAGCGCGTCACCGCGGGCGAGCTTGTGCTCCGCCGCCTGAAGGAGGTGCCTTCGCACGGTGGCCCAAGTTCGCTTGCCGGCGAACCCTGGGTGCCAGCGTGTCAGCTCGGCCTGGTCCCAGAGGTAGTGCAGCAGGCCACGCAAAGAGAGCTTGGTGCCGGTAGAGGAAACGCTGTCACCCTCGCTGCCGGCATGGGGCATCGTCGATCGGCCAGGCATCTTCGCCAGGGGGAAGTCCAACTTCAACATCGTCTCACCCGTGACCGGGTCTTCGGTGATCGCGGAGCCCAGTACCTGTCCCAGGCCGGAAGCCTCTGGCGGTGGTTCGTAAGAGGGGCAGTCGGGCGCGTGGTGGCTGCCCGTGTCGGGCATGCGCTTGACGATGTAGCCCTCACTCGTGCCAGCCAGGCGGGCGATGTACATCTCGATGCCTTCGACGAGGCACAGGCACCGCGGTCGTTGACGGGCCGCATGCGCCGCGGCGATCGCCTCAACGAATCCCGGCGATCCGGTTTCGAATCGACGGCCATCAACCAGGTATGCCGCACGCCGCCCGGCAGTTTCTGCGGCTTCGCGCTGAACGATCATGCGGACCTGCCGACAGTGAGCGCAGCGTTACCGCACGGGCGCTGCACGCTCGCGCGTGCGCTGCGCCTCGGGTACCGGCATCACGACCGGCCGCTGTGACGGGGCAGCCTTGTCATACACCTTGACTCTCGGCGCCTGACCATTGCGCATGCGCTGCGCGAGCTTTTCCGTCGCGGCGGCCATGATGGCCTCGCGCTGCTTCTCGGGAACACGCTTGGTCACCAGCACCGCTTCGATCGCTACCAGCACGGCCTTCCGGCCGCCACCGCCGCGCGCTGACCCTTTCGCGTTCGCCTCGGCGCCCGCGGCCTTGTCGCCGGCCGTATCCCGCGTCAGCTCGATGCGGTTGACCAGACGCGACTCGCGTTCCTTCTTCAGCGCTTCGAGGTCGCCCGGGTTCGGCTCGTAGCCCAGGGTCTTGACGCCGCGCACCGACGCTTCCAGCCAGACTAGGCGCCTGAAGTCCTCGTTGCCCGACACGCGCAGAGCCTTCCAGTTGCGCGCCTCGGCCACGTCCACCATCGAGCGGGCCACCGATGGGCTGTTGGTGTCGGTCGCGAGCCGGAAGGTCGATTCGGTGAAGGCTACGCGCGAGGTATCGCCGCGGAAGCGATATTCGGTGCGGCCGATGGTCACGTCACCCACCGTGACCGGGGCTCGCTTGATAAGGTAGCGCTCGACCAGTGCCGATTCGAGCCGGGCGACGAGCGCGGCGCGTTCGGCCTGGGCGTCGAGGCGCGCGATGGCCACGCCGTCCACTCCGCCGGGCCTGGCCGCCGTGATCGGGTCGCTCCTTGAAGCCGACTTCGATGCGACCTTGGCGTCGGCCACATCGGGCACTTCATCGCGCGTAGGCAACGGGTCGAGAGGTCGCTCCGGCTCGGCCGGCCGCGACGCGCCGCGCTGCCACTCGCCGTCGATCCGCTGGACCGTCGTGCGCTTGCCTTCCGCGTTGATCGCGGTGAAGCGGCTGGCGCCGAGCTGATCGGCCTTGGTGGTGATCTCGGCGATCCTGTTCGAGCGGTACGTGACCTCGGCGAAGGGGTCGCGCAGTTCGTAGCGCTCAGCAGGCATGTCGATCGGCGTCTGGAACAGTTCCTTGGCGATCCTGGCCCGGTTCGCGGGCTCGACGGTGCCGCCCTGCGTGGGTGACTGTTGCCGGGTGGAAGAGGGGTTGTCATCCATATCGTCCTCGCTTTCGAAGCGCTTTCACAGCAATGGACCGCAGCAACGTCAGGGCTGCTGGGAGCCGGTCGAGCTCGCCAGCGCCGCGGTCATGCCCACAGGCACGGGCAGCGCCCGGTACACCTCGATCTCGACGCGGCGATTCAGCGATCGGCCGCCCGCGTCCGTGTTGTCTGCGGCGTGATCGCCGACCGGCTGCCAGGTGGCCCGGATGCGCGAGACATCGACACCCGCTGCAATCAGGAAGTCACGCACCGCCGCGGCACGCTCACGGGCAATGCGGCTCTCGGCCAGCGAGTCCGCGGTGCCGTCCGTTCGGCCCTTGAGCACCACCAGCGGCGCGGAGCGGGCTTCCTCGACCAGCGCCGCGGACAGCTCGGCAGGCATCGCCAGGCGCGTGCTGCCGAAATCGAATCGCACCGCGAAGAGGCTGTTGGCCTTCGGCACCGGCGCGGGCACGGGCGCTCGCTCCTGAAGGGCGGCG
>JACSRM010000349.1 GCA_014879745.1 Burkholderiaceae bacterium
TCTCGCGATGCGCAGGTCGATCTTCGCGAAGTCGGCGATGCCGATCTCGGCGGCGATCGCCTCGCCGCCCGGCAGCGCCGCCGTCGCAACGGGTGGCGCCAGCAGTTCGTCGAGCAACTTGGGGTCGACGCGCTGCATCAGGTGCTTGTACTCGCCGATGCGGTGCGCGCCGAGCGAGCGCGCGGCGTCGGCGAAGACGAGCGGCTCGACGCGCAGGAAGGCTTCGACCTGCGCCGCGACCGACGGCAGCACGGGCTTCAGGTAGACCGTCAGCAGCCGGAAGGCCTCGATGCAGGCGCTGCACACCTCGTGCAGCAGCTTGTCTTCTCCAGCGCGCTTGGCGATCTCCCACGGCTTGTTGCGGTCGACGTACTCGTTGACGCGGTCGGCGAGCAGCATCACCTCGCGCAGCGCCTTGCCGAACTCGCGCTCCTCGTAGAGCGCCGCGACCTGCGGCGCCGCGGCGCGCAGCGCATCGAGCAGCGCGCCGCCCTCGGCACCGGCCTGCGCCGCCAGCGTCGCGTCGAACCGCCTGGCGAGGAAGCCGGCGGCGCGGCTCGCGATGTTGACGTACTTGCCGATCAGGTCCGAATTGACGCGGGCGACGAAGTCTTCGGGGTTGAAGTCGATGTCCTCGACGCGCGAGTTGAGCTTGGCGGCGATGTAGTAGCGCAGCCACTCGGCGTTCATGCCGAGTTCGAGATAGCGCAGCGGCGAGATCCCGGTGCCCCGGCTCTTGCTCATCTTCTCTTCCTTCACGGTGATGAAGCCGTGGACGAAGACGTTGGTCGGTGTCTTGCGGCCGCTGAAATGCAGCATCGCCGGCCAGAAGAGGGTGTGGAAGTAGACGATGTCCTTGCCGATGAAGTGGACCTGCTCGGTCGCCGGGTCGGCCATGAAGGCGTCGAACGATCGGGGCTCGTCCAGCGCCTTGGCGCCGCCGCTGTCGAAGTGGTTCTTCAGCGACGCGAGGTAGCCGATCGGCGCGTCGAGCCAGACGTAGAAGTACTTGCCCGGTGCGTCGGGGATCTCGATGCCGAAATAAGGCGCGTCACGGCTGATGTCCCAGTCGCTCAAGCCCGCACGGCCCTCGTCGTCGGTTGCGAACCACTCGCGGGTCTTGTTCAGCACCTCGGTCTGCAGCTGGCCCTGCTGCGTCCAGTGCGACAGGAATTCGATGCAGCGCGGGTCGGAGAGCTTGAAGAAATAGTGCTCGCTCGACTTCATCACCGGCGTTGCGCCGCTCAGTGTCGAATAGGGGTTCTTCAGGTCGGTCGCCGCGTAGACGGCGCCGCAGACTTCGCAGCTGTCGCCGTACTGGTCTTTCGCGCCGCACTTCGGGCATTCGCCCTTGATGTAGCGGTCGGGCAGGAACATCGCCTTCACCGGATCGAAAAACTGCTCGACCGTCTTCGTCGTGATCAGCTCGTTCCTGCGCAGCGCGAGGTAGATGTCCTTCGAAAGTTCGTGGTTCTCCGGCGCGTCGGTCGAGCTCCAGTTGTCGAAGCTGATGTGAAAGCCGTCGAAATACTGCTGCCGCCCGGCGGCGATGCCGGCGACGAACTGCTGCGGCGTCATGCCGGCCTTCTCGGCCGCGATCATGATCGGCGCGCCGTGCGAATCGTCGGCGCCGACGAAGTGCACCCGGTGTCCGCTCATGCGCTGGAAGCGCACCCAGATGTCGGCCTGGATGTACTCCATCACATGGCCGATATGAAACGGCCCGTTCGCATAGGGCAGCGCGGTGGTGACGAAGAGCGTGCGGGTCATTGCATCTGACGCAAGCGCGATGCGCCACGTCCGCGATCGGGAAGGCTGGATTCTAGAAGCCTGCGCGCAGGCGTCCGCCGGGGTCTATCGGCTGCATCGGGGCTTCGGACGGGCCAGCGCTCGGGCGTGCATCTTGCGCCCGTGTGCCGACCGGCCGATGTCATAGAGTATGCAAATCACGGATATTCAATCAATCAATTGCAACAATGCTGCACTGCACCCAAAATAGAACCCGTCGACGCATTCGACGCTTCTCTCAACTTCAAACAAGGATGCACTGCCATGTCGCTCGTCAACACCCAAGTCAAGCCCTTCAAGGCCACTGCCTACCAGAACGGCAAATTCATCGAAGTCACCGAAAAGTCGCTCCAGGGCAAATGGAGCGCGTTCGTCTTCTACCCGGCCGACTTCACTTTCGTCTGCCCGACCGAACTGGAGGACCTGGCCGACAACTATGCCGCGTTCAAGGATCTCGGCGTCGAGGTCTACGGCATCTCGACCGATACGCACTTCGCCCACAAGGCGTGGCACGACACGTCGGACGCGATCAAGAAGGTCCGCTACCCGCTGATCGGCGACCCGACCGGCGCCATCACGCGCAACTTCGAGGTGATGATCGAGGAAGAGGGCCTCGCGCTGCGCGGCACCTTCCTGATCAACCCGGAAGGCGTGATCAAGACCGCCGAGATTCACGACAACGGCATCGGCCGCGACGCGACCGAACTGCTGCGCAAGGTCAAGGCCGCGAAGTACGTCGCCGCTCACCCTGGTGAAGTCTGCCCGGCCAAGTGGCAGGAAGGTGCGGCGACGCTGACGCCGTCGCTCGACCTCGTCGGCAAGATCTGACGCCACGTCCTGTGACGTGACACCCGCCCGGGCCGCGGTTGCGGCTCGGGGCGGCGCTTCGTGGAGAACTCGAAACCGCACCGGAGAAATAGCATGCTCGACTCGAACCTGAAGGCCCAGTTGAAGGGCTACCTGACGCGGCTGCAGCGGCCGATCGAACTCGTCGCGTCGCTCGACGACCGCGAGGCATCGCGGGAGATGCGCGAACTGCTCGAAGAGATCGCCAGCTTGAGCGACCAGATCGTGCTGCGCCTCGATGGCGCGGACGCACGCCGGCCGTCGTTTTCGATCGGTGCAGTGGGCGAGCCGAGCGGCCTGCGCTTTGCCGCGATCCCGATGGGGCATGAATTCACTTCGCTCGTGCTCGCGCTGCTGCAAAGCGGCGGCCACCCGCCGAAGATCGACGACGACACGATCGAACAGATCAGGGCGCTCGGCGCCGCGGACGGCAGCGAGTTCGTCTTCGAGACCTATATGTCGCTGACCTGCCACAACTGCCCGGACGTGGTGCAGGCCTTGAACCTGATGGCAGTGCTGAACCCGCGCGTGCGCCACGTCGCGATCGACGGTGGGCTGTACAAGGACGAGGTCGAGGCACGTCAGGTGATGGCCGTGCCGATGGTCTTCCTGAACGGCGAGCCGTTCGGATCGGGCCGGATGGAGATCGGCGAAATCCTCGCCAAGGTCGATACCGGCAAGGCGGCGCGCGATGCCGCGCGGCTCGCGACGCGCGAGCCGTTCGACGTGCTGATCGTCGGCGGCGGCCCGGCCGGTGCGGCGGCCGCCGTCTACGCGGCGCGCAAGGGCATCCGCACCGGCCTCGTCGCCGAGCGGCTGGGCGGGCAGACGCTCGATACGCTGGGCATCGAGAACTACATCTCGGTGCTCGAGACGCAGGGGCCGAAGTTCGCCGCCGCGCTGGAAGCGCATGCGCGCGCCTACGAGGTCGACCTGATGACGGGCCAGCGCGTCGCGGCGCTCGAGCCTTCCGCCGAGCCGGGCGGCCGCACCAAGGTCGTGCTCGACAACGGCGCCGTGCTGCAGGGGCGGGCGGTGATCCTGTCGCCCGGTGCGCGCTGGCGCACCGTCGGCGTCCCCGGCGAAGCTGAGTACCGCAACAAGGGCGTCGCCTACTGCCCGCACTGCGATGGCCCGCTCTACAAGGGCAAGCGCGTCGCCGTGATCGGCGGCGGCAACTCGGGCGTCGAGGCGGCGATCGACCTCGCCGGCATCGTCGAACACGTGACAGTGATCGAATTCGCCGACACGCTGAAGGCCGACGCCGTGCTGCTGAAGAAGCTGCACAGCCTGCCGAACGTGACGGTGCACGCGAATGCGCAGACGACCGAGATCACCGGCGACGGCCAGAAGGTCAACGGCTTGCGCTTCACCGATCGCGCCAGCGGCACATCGCAGTTCGTCGAACTGGCCGGCGTGTTCGTGCAGATCGGCCTGGTGCCGAATACCGAATGGCTGAAGGGCGTCGTCGAGTTGTCGCGCCACGGCGAGATCATCATCGACCCCCGCGGCGCGACCAGCCTGCCCGGCGTATTCGCCGCCGGCGACGCGACGACGGTGCCGTTCAAGCAGATCATCATCGCCGCCGGCGACGGCGCGAAGGCGGCGCTCGCGGCGTTCGACCATCTCGTGCGCAACGGCTGAGCGCGCGGCTTCGGTGCGAAGGCGGCCCGGTCCGGACGATAGCATCCGCCCGGGCGCCGGGTTCGGCGCCCGCGGAGCGCCTTGACGCGTCCGCATTGGGGGCAAATGCGCTGCGCTAGACTGCGGCGGGCTCATCTGCCTATGAACCGAACCACCAACCCGGCCCGCGCACCCATGTCCGTCACCCAAGAAAGCCTGCTCCAGGCCCTCGCCAAGGTCGTCGACCCGAACACCGGCAAGGACTTCGTCTCGACCGATCAGCTGCAGAACTTGCGCGTCGAGGACGGCGACGTCGCCTTCGACATCGAGCTCGGCTATCCGGCCAAGAGCCAGCTCGCGGCACTGCGCAAGGAACTGATCGCCGCCGCGCGCGGCGTGCCCGGTGTGCAGAACGTCAGCGTCAACCTGTCGTCGAAGATCATCGCCCACGCGGTGCAGCGCGGCGTGCAGTTGCTGCCGAAGGTGAAGAACATCATCGCCGTCGCGTCCGGCAAGGGCGGCGTCGGCAAGAGCACGACGGCGGTGAACCTCGCGCTCGCGCTGGCCTCCGAGGGGGCGCGCGTCGGCATGCTCGACGCCGACGTCTACGGCCCGAGCCTGCCGACGATGCTCGGCTGCACCGGCCGCCCCGAGAGCAGCGACGGCAAGACGATGGAGCCGCTCGAGAACTACGGCGTGCAGGTGATGTCGATCGGCTTCATGGTCGACGCCGACAACCCGATGATCTGGCGCGGCCCGATGGCGACGCAGGCGCTCGAGCAGCTGCTGCGCCAGACGAACTGGGCCGAACTCGACTACCTGCTCGTCGACATGCCGCCCGGCACCGGCGACATCCAGCTCACGCTCAGCCAGCGCGTGCCGCTGACCGGCGCGGTGATCGTGACGACGCCGCAGGACATCGCGCTGATGGACGCCCGCCGCGGCCTGAAGATGTTCGAGAAGGTCGGCGTGCCGATCCTCGGCATCGTCGAGAACATGGCGGTCCACGTCTGCTCGAACTGCGGCCATGTCGAGCACATCTTCGGCGCCGACGGCGGCAAGCGCATGTCGAGCGAATACAAGGTCGACTACCTCGGCGCGCTGCCGCTCGCGATCGGCATCCGCGAGCAGGCCGACTCGGGCAAGCCGACGGTCGTCGCCGACCCGGACGGCGAGATCGCCGGCATCTACAAGAGCGTCGCGCGCCAGGTCGCGGTCAGCATCGCGCAGCGCGTGAAGGAATCGCCGTCCAAGTTCCCGACCATCACGATCTCGAAGACCACTTGAAGCGATGACCGAGCGCCCGGCGATCGACCTCGCGATCGTGATGGAGCGCGAGACGGCGCCCAATCAGTGGGAGGCGTGGCGGTATCGGCCGGTCGAGGTGCTTGCGCACGAAGGCGCGTTCGGCGATACCGCACGGGTGCTGCGCGACGATGGCCGCGTGAGGCGGACCCTGCATCCGGGGTTTCGGCTCGAGCTGTTTCGCGACGAATGCGAGGGCTATCACCTCAACCTCACGTCGGGCGCGCCGGTCTGGTTCATCCTCTGGCGCATCGACGACGAGGACCCGTCGCGCGCCTGGCCGGTGAGCCTGAGCGTCTCGTACAACGAAGCCGGCCGCTGGCTCGACGCGCAGGAGCGCGTCGACAACCTGCCGCTGCCGGGCGAGGTCGCGCAATGGCTGCAGGCCTACAACGACGAGCACTACCGGCCCGAGCCGAAGAAGCGCAGTCGCCCGCCGTCGTTCCTGCCGCCCTCGCAGCGTGAGCGATGAAGGTCATGCCGCGCCCCTCATGCCGCCGTCGCGCGGCACCACCGCGATGAGCGGCGACGAAGGTTTCTTCTCGCGCTGGTCGCGGCGCAAGGCGCGGCAGCGCGCCGGCGAGATGCCGCCCGCCGAACCGGCGCGCGATGCGCCGCGCCCACCGGCGGCCGAGAGCGCGGCGCCGATCGATACGCCGCCAGTCGATGCACAGCCGGCGTCCGCCGCGCCGCGCGTCGATGACGATGCGCACGCAGCGCCCGTGTCGCCGCTGCCGACGCTTGCCGATGTCGCGCAGCTGACGCCGACCTCGGATTTCTCGCGTTTCGTCGCCACCGGCGTCGAGCCATCGGTCCAGCACGCGGCGCTGAAGACCCTCTTCAGCGATCCGCACTTCAACGTGATGGACGGCCTCGACGTCTACATCGACGACTACAACACGCCGAACCCGATCCCCGACGCGATGCGGCGCCGGCTGCAGGCACATGCCGCACGCCGCGTCCTGGACGCGCCGCAGCCTGCCACCGACGAAACGGCAACCGATGCCACGGCCGCCAGGGCCGGACCCGCCGGCGCGTCTGCGGCTTCACCCGATCGCGCATCGGCGCCGGCACTGCCACAGTCGCCCGCGTCCGGTGATACTGAATTTGCGAGACCCGGAGCCGAATCCGATGAAGACACTGCTTTGCGATTGCAACCGGACGATGCCGCTGACGCGGCAGGCGCGGGAGCGGATCGCCCAGGCGCTCGGGCCTGACGCCGCCGGCGGCGTCGAGACCGGGCACACGCTGCTGTGCCGGCGCGAGGCCGGCGCGTTTCAGCGCGCCGCCAAGAGCGGCGACGAGTTGCTCGTCGCCTGCACGCAGGAGAGCCGCCTGTTTCTCGAACTCGCCGCCGAAACCGAGGGCGCGGCCAGCCTGCAGGAGCGGCCGATCCGATTCGTCGATATCCGCGAGACCGGCGGCTGGAGCAAGGCGGCGCGCGAGGCGCCGGCCTCGGTCGTGCCGAAGATCGCGGCGCTGGTTGCCGCCGCCCAGCTGCCGCCGCCGGATCCGGTGCCGACGGTCAGCTACAAATCCGCCGGACGCGTGCTGGTGATCGGCGCGGCGAACCGCGCCCAGCGCGCCGCCGACATGCTCGCCGACAAGCTCGACGTGAGCCTGCTCGTCAGCGGCGCGAAGGGCAGCCTGCCGCAGCCGCGCACGATGGCGGTGCACGCCGGCAAGGTGAAGACGATCGCCGGCTGGCTCGGCGCATTCGACGTCGCGTGGGAGAGCAGCAACCCGATCGACCTCGACCTGTGCACGCGCTGCAATGCCTGCATAGCCGCCTGCCCGGAAGGCGCGATCGGATTTGCGTACCAGATCGACCTCGACAAGTGCAAGGCGCACCGCGACTGCGTCCGTGCCTGCGACGCGGCCGGCGCGATCGACTTCGAGCGCGAACCGATCGAGACCCGCGGGCGCTTCGATCTCGTACTCGACCTCGGCGCGGCGCCGCTGATCGCGCTGCACCAGCCGCCGCAGGGCTACTTCCATGCCGGCGACGACGAGGCCCTCGTACGCGCGGTGCTCGAACTGCGCGAATCGGTCGGCGAGTTCGAGAAGCCGAAATTCTTCCACTACAAGCCCAAGCTCTGCGCGCACAGCCGCAACGAGAGAATCGGCTGCACCGCGTGCATCGACGTCTGTTCGGCGCAGGCGATCGCGAGCGATGCGAAGGGCAGCGGCGGCATCGTCGTCGAGGCGATGCTGTGCGTCGGCTGCGGCGCGTGCACGACGGTCTGCCCGAGCGGCGCGATGGCATACGCAACGCCGTCCGCGCCTGATCGGGGGCGGCACATCCGCGCGTTGCTCGGCACCTACCTGCGTGCCGGTGGTCTGGTCGCGGCCGGTGCGCCAGCCCTGCTCGTGCACAGCCAGGGCGAGGGCGCGCGGCTGATCGGCGAACTCGGCCGCGCCGCGCGTACCTCGCCCGCGGTGCACGGCGTGCCGCCGCGTGTGATGCCGCTTTCGGTGTGGCATACGGCGTCGGTCGGCATCGACCTCTGGCTCGCCGCGATCGCGCACGGCGCGGCGCAGGTCTGGGTCCTGACGACGCACGAGGAGGCGCCCGAATACCGCACCGCACTCGACGCGCAGATGCGTGTCGCGCAGGCGGTGCTTTCCGGCCTCGGCTACGCGGGCGAACACTTCAGGCTGCTCGACGCTGGCGACGCGAGCGCGCTCGATGGCGCGTTGCAGGCACCGCCGGCGCAGACCGTGCAGGCCGCCGCGACGTTTCACGTGCAGGCCGACAAGCGCGCAACGCTCGAGCTCGCGCTCGATCATCTGATCGCGCAGGCGCCGCAGCCGCGCAGCGTGATCGCGCTCGAAGCGCAGGCCAGCCCCTGGGGCAGTGTCGAGATCGACAAGGACCGCTGCACGCTGTGCCTGAGCTGTGTCGGCGCCTGCCCCGAAGCGGCGCTCGCCGACAATCCCGAGAAGCCGCAGCTGCGCTTCATCGAGAGCAACTGCGTGCAATGCGGGCTGTGTGCGAGCACCTGCCCCGAGCAGGCGATCACGCTCGTGCCGCGCCTGTGGCTCGCCGACGGCGGGCGCGCGCGCAAACAGATCCGGCTCTTGAACGAGGCCGAGCCGTTCGCCTGCATCCGCTGCGGCAAACCGTTCGGCACGCTGCGCGCGATCGAGGCGATGGCCGGACGACTGGCAGGGCATTCGATGTTCCAGGGCCGTGCCGCCGAACGCCTGAAGATGTGCTCGGACTGCCGCGTGATCGATATCCACACGAGCGCCGACGAAGTGCGGATCGACCAACTGTGATGACCGCAGGGTCGCCTGGCGAACCGATGGACGACGAACTCGCGCGCGCCGAGGTCTACGGGCTGCTCGCCGCGCTCTTTCAGGCCGCGCCGTCGCCCGATCTCTACGCGCAGCTGCAGGTCGCGGCGACGCAGGCGCCGGTGGCCGGCGCGTTCCTCGAACACAGCTTCTCCGAACTGGTCGCCGCATCGCGCCGCCTGCCGCTCGACGCGGTGCGCGCCGAATATGCGACGCTGTTCGAGGCGATCGGCAAGCCCGAGGTGTTTCTCTATGCGTCGTATTTCGTCACCGGCGCGCTCAACGACAAGCCGCTCGTCGTGCTGCGCGACGTGCTGCGCGCGCTCGGCATCGAGCGCGATCCGATGATCGTCGAGACCGAGGATCACATCGCCTGCCTGTGCGAGGTGATGCGCTACCTGATCGCGGGCGACGAGCTCGCGCTGGGCGATCTCGCGACCCAGAAGCACTTCTTCGATACCCAAGTGCGGCCGTGGGCGGACGCGCTCTGGGACGCGCTCGAGGCCCATCCGAAGAGCGACTTCTACCGCGCGCTCGCGTCCTTCGCGCGCGCCTTCTTCAGCGTCGAAGCCCAGGCCTTCGACATGCTCGAAGGCTGAAGCGATTTGCACATCGTAGGAACTCGGTGTACATATTCGGGCCTATGTTGATCCGTGCCTACCCTGATGACGTGACGTTCGTTCACGCCTAGAGTCGGCCACGAGGTCAATCCAGTCAACCGGAGGTCCGACCATGAAGCAAGAGCCGTCCCGCGTGCCCGCACCGGCCGCATCGCCGATCAAGCGGCGCGGTGTCCTCCTCGGTAGCGGCGCCGTGGCGCTGGCCGGCGTTGCGGCGACGATCGCCGCGCGCGGCGGACAGGAAGAGGCCGCCCCGGCCCAGGCTGCGGCGCGCCAGCAGGACGCCGCCGATGGCTACCGCTTGACGGATCACGTGAAGCGCTACTACGAAACGATTCGCATCTGAGGCCGGATCGATCGTGCGCCCGCCGCACCGACGCACTCGGACATCGGGAGTCTCCATGTTGCTGACACGCAAATCCTCCGCCGGCGCCGATGGTGCGCCGTCGTCGCTCGTCGCCAGTCTGTCGCGCGGCGTTTCGCGTGCGATTCCGACGA
Organism: Burkholderiaceae bacterium; assembly: GCA_014879745.1. Lineage (GTDB taxonomy): Bacteria > Pseudomonadota > Gammaproteobacteria > Burkholderiales > Burkholderiaceae_C > CAIKUF01. The sequence continues at coordinate 9,981 of JACSRM010000349.1, forward strand.
TGGACCGGCGCGCCTTTCTGCGCCGCTCGGGCCTGGGCGTCGGCGCCGGCCTCGCGTCCTCGCAATTGACGCTGATGCGCAAGGCGAAGGCCGCCGACGCGCCGGCCGCTGGCGCCGCCGATGCACCCAAGGTGCAAGTCAGGCGCACCGTCTGCACCCATTGCTCGGTCGGTTGCGCGGTCGACGCGGTGGTCGAGAACGGCGTCTGGGTGCGCCAGGAGCCGGTCTTCGATTCGCCCCTCAATCTCGGGGCGCACTGCGCGAAGGGCGCCGCGCTGCGCGAGCACGGCCACGGCGAGTTCCGGCTCAAGTACCCGATGAAGCTCGTCGACGGCAAGTATCAGCGCATCTCGTGGGATCAGGCGTTGAACGAGATCAGCGCCAGGATGCTCGAGCTGAGGAAGCAAAGCGGCCCCGACTCGATCTTTCTGATCGGCTCGTCCAAGCACAACAACGAGCAGTCGTATCTGCTGCGCAAGTGGATCAGCCTGTGGGGCAGCAACAACTGCGACCACCAGGCGCGCATCTGCCACTCGACCACCGTCTCCGGCGTCGCCAACACCTGGGGTTACGGAGCGATGACGAACTCGTACAACGACATGCAAAACAGCAAGGCTGCGTTGTACATCGGGTCGAACGCCGCCGAGGCGCATCCGGTGTCGCTGCTGCACATGCTGCATGCGAAGGAGAACGGGACGAAGATGATCGTCGTCGATCCGCGCTTCACGCGCACCGCGGCGAAGGCGGATCAATACGTTCGGATCCGCTCCGGCACCGACATCCCGTTCCTGTTCGGCATGCTCTATCACATCTTCAAGAACGGCTGGGAGGACAAGGAGTTCATCGCGGCGCGCGTCTACGGCATGGACAAGGTGCGCGAGGACGTGCTCGCGAACTGGACCCCCGACAAGGTCGAGGACGCCTGCGGCGTCGACGAGGAAACCTGCCTGCAGGCGGCGCGCACGATGGCCGAGAACCGGCCGAGCACGCTCGTCTGGTGCATGGGCCAGACGCAGCACTCGATTGGCAACGCGATGGTGCGCGCCTCGTGCATCGTGCAGCTCGCACTCGGCAATATCGGCAAGAGCGGCGGCGGTGCGAATATCTTCCGCGGCCACGATAACGTGCAGGGCGCGACCGATATCGGCCCGAATCCCGATTCGCTGCCCGGCTACTACGGTCTGGCCGAAGGGTCGTGGAAGCACTTCGCGACGGTCTGGGGCGTCGACTTCGATTGGATCAAGAAGCAGTACGCGCCGGGCATGATGAACAAGTCGGGCATGACGGTGTCGCGCTGGATCGACGGCGTGCTGCTGCCCGACGACGTCATCGACCAGCCGACGAATCTGCGCGGCCTCATCTACTGGGGGCATGCGCCGAACTCGCAGTCGCGCGGCTTCGAGATGAAGTCGGCGATGGACAAGCTCGACCTGCTGGTCGTGATCGACCCCTATCCTTCGGCGACGGCGGCGATGGCGGCGATGCCCGGCAAGGCGGGCGAGCTCAATCCGAACCGCGCCGTCTACCTGCTGCCGGCGAGCAACCAGTTCGAGACGCGCGGCTCGGTGACGGCGTCGAACCGCTCGCTGCAGTGGCGCGAGCAGGTGATCGAGCCGCTCTGGGAGAGCCGCACCGATCACATGATCATGTACCAGCTCGCGCAGAAGCTCGGCTTCGACAAGGAGTTCGTCGCCCGCATCAAGCTCAGCCCGGGCAAGGGCGGCATGATGGAGCCCGACATCGAGGACACGCTGCGCGAGATCAACCGCTGCACGTGGACCATCGGCTATACCGGCCAGAGCCCGGAGCGGCTGAAGGCGCACATGCGCAACATGAACGTCTTCGACGTGAAGACGCTGCGCGCGCGCGGCGGCACCGACAAGGAGACCGGCTACAAGCTCGACGGCGACTATTTCGGCCTGCCCTGGCCCTGCTACGGGACGGCCGAGATCAAGCACCCGGGGTCGCCCAACCTGTACGACACGTCCAAGCACATGATGGACGGCGGCGGCAACTTCCGCGCCAACTTCGGCATCGAGCGCGACGGCGTGTCGCTGCTCGCGGCCGACGGCTCGCACTCGAAGGGCGCGGCGCTGACGACCGGCTACCCCGAGTTCGACCACCTGTTCTTGAAGCGCCTGGGCTGGTGGGGCGACCTGACCGAGGCCGAACAGAAGCTCGCCGAAGGCAAGAACTGGAAGACCGACCTTTCCGGCGGCATCCAGCGGGTCGCGATGATGCACGGCTGCCATCCGTGGGGCAACGCGCGTGCGCGCGCCGTCGTCTGGAACTTTCCCGATCCGGTGCCCAAGCATCGCGAGCCGATCTTTTCGCCGCGCCCCGACCTGATCGAGAAATACCCGACGCACGACGACAAGAAGGACTTCTGGCGCCTGCCGACGCTGTTCAAGACGATGCAGCAGAAGAACAAGGATGCGGTCAAGCAGTTTCCGCTCGTCATGACGAGCGGCCGGCTCGTCGAGTACGAGGGCGGCGGCGACGAGACGCGGTCGAACCGCTTCCTTGCCGAACTGCAGCAGCACATGTTCGTCGAGATCAACCCGACGGCGGCGAACGACCGCGGCATCCGCGATGGCGACGACGTCTGGGTCAGGACCCCCGAGGGCGCGCGCCTGCGCGTGCGCGCGCTCGTCACCGAACGCGTCGGGCCCGGCACCGTCTTCCTGCCGTTCCACTTCGCCGGCCGCTGGCAGGGCGCGAACCTGAGGGCCTACTACCCCGAGGGCGCGGCGCCGATCGTCCAGGGCGAAGCGGTGAATACCGCGACGACCTACGGCTACGACTCGGTGACGATGATGCAGGAGACGAAGACGACGATCTGCCAGGTCGAGAAGGCCGCGGCATGAAGCGCGCAACGACGATCGCGCGGGAGGACTGAGCGATGGCCCGAATGAAGTTCATCTGCGACGCCGAGCGTTGCATCGAATGCAACGGCTGCGTCACCGCGTGCAAGGCCGAAAACGACGTGCCGTGGGGCGTGAACCGGCGCCGCGTCGTCACGCTCAACGACGGCGTGCCCGGCGAGAAGAGCATCTCGGTCGCCTGCATGCACTGCAGCGACGCGCCGTGCATCGCCGTCTGTCCGGTCAACTGCATCTATCACACCGGGGAAGGCGTCGTGCTGCACGACAAGGACGTCTGCATCGGCTGCGGCTATTGCTCGTATGCCTGCCCGTTCGGCGCGCCGCAGTTTCCGAGCAACGGCACGTTCGGCCTGCGCGGCAAGATGGACAAGTGCACGTTCTGCGCCGGCGGGCCCGAGCCCAACGGCAGCCAGGCCGAGTTCGAGAAGTACGGACGCAACCGGCTCGCCGAAGGGAAGCTGCCGATCTGCGCCGAGATGTGCTCGACGAAGGCACTGCTCGGCGGCGACGGCGACGTTATCGCCGATATCCTGCGCATGCGGGTCGTCGCCCGCGGCACCGGCAGCGAAGTCTGGGGCTGGGGTACGGCCTATGGCCGGCCGGCGGCGCCGGCCCCGGCGACGCCCGCGGCGGGAGGGAAGAAGTGATGGTCAAGTCGCACCTCATGATGGCCGCCGCCGCGCTGCTGGCCGCGGCCGCGCTCGCCGGCTGCGAGAAGGATCAAACCAGCGTCGCGTCCTCGAGGCTCGCGACCCAGCCGCCGTGGGATGCTGCCGCTGACCCGTTCGTCGCCCCCGGCTGGACCTCGGGCGACAAGGCGAGCTGGATCGCCGAGGTCAACCGGCGGGCGCAGAATCAGAATGAGTACGTGCGTATCCGTTGACGGCCGGATGGTCGCCGGAGAGCACCCCCAAGGGCCGGGCCTTGCCCGTCCCGGCCCCCCGCGGGGGCGCAAGAAAACTTGGGGCG
>JACSRM010000350.1 GCA_014879745.1 Burkholderiaceae bacterium
CGTCGCCCGGTGCGCGCCGATCAAGGAATCGGTGGTCAGGCAGCATGCTGAGGCACATTGCTAATCAAGACCGGCGAAGCCCTCCAGCACGTTGGCGACATTGACGCCGATCGGCTCGACCGCGTAGCCGCCCTCGAAGACGAAGACCGTCGGCAGTTGCAGCGTCGCGATCGCGCGGCCGATGTCGAGATAGTCGGTGCTGCGCAGATGGAAGCCCGAGATCGGGTCGCCCTCGAAGGTGTCGACGCCGAGCGCAACGACGAGCGCCGTCGCACCGAAGCGGCGCAGCGCGTCCAGCGCACTGGCGAGCGCGGATCGCCACGCGGCAAACGCGCTGCCGCGCGGCAGCGGCAGGTTCAGGTTGCAGCCGAGTCCGGCGCCGCGGCCGCGCTCGTCGGCGTGGCCGAGGTAGAAGGGGTACTCGCTGCGCGGGTCGCCGTGGATCGAGACGGTCAGCACGTCGGCGCGTTCGTAGAACAGGTCCTGCGTTCCGTTGCCGTGGTGGTAGTCGACGTCGAGCACCGCGACGCGCGCGTGGCCGGCGTCGCGCAGCGCCTGCGCCGCCAGCGCGCCGTTGTTCAGGAAGCAGTAGCCGCCGAAATAGTCGGCGCCGGCGTGGTGCCCGGGCGGGCGCGTGGCGACGAACGCCCCGCCCGGCGCCGCGCCCGTGGCGAGCGCCTGCGCGGCACGCACCGCGGCGAGCGCACCGCAGCGCGCGGCGGCCCAGCTGCCGGCGGTCAGCGGCGTGCCGGCGTCGAACGAGAACCGGCCCAGGCGCGCGGCGAAATTGTCCGGCACGATATCGGTGCGGAAGCCGCGCACCGGCCAGATCGAGGGCAGCGCGTCGAGCCCGGCGTTCTCGGGATCGAGCGCAACCCATTCGTCCCACGCGCCGGCGAGGAAGTCGACGTAGCGCGGCGTGTGCACCCGCCTGAGCAGCGCCTCGAAGCCCGCGGCGTCGGGTTCGGCGAGTGCGTCCGGCGCCACCGGCCGGCCGAAGCCGCGCCGCTGCAGTTCGGCGAGCACATGCTCGAGGCGCTGCGGGACTTCATGACACGGCACGAGCCGGCCGCGGTACATCTCGTGCCGCCCGGCGTGGCGCGCGTGCTCGGGGTTGTGGACGATCAGCATCGGCGGCGTTGCGGTTCAAGACAGAGCGATCGAGCGCAGAATGGCGGGGCCCGTCCCGGGCCGCGGCAGGCGGCGCGCCGTGCGGTGCGACCCGGTACGGCTGGCGCCTGGCGATCCGCGGCCCGCCGGGCGGCGCCGAGACAGCTCTCGGGTTTTGTCAGCCGCGCCGCGCCTTGCCACCCGGCACCAAGGCGACGGCGGCCTCGGGGGCATGCAGCAGGAAGGTCAGCGACTCTTCGAGGTAGAGCCGCACGGCGCTGTCGGTGTGGCTCGAATAGCCGATCGACAGGTCGCGCCCCATGCGGATCTCGAAATCGCCGCCGCGCTTGGACAGCACGATCGCGCCTTCGAGCGCCGGCGCCCACAGGATGCCGCCGTCGACGAGGCTGTTGATATGCTTCAGCACCGGGTAGCCGCCGTCATTGCCCTCGGACAGCGCCGTATACGCCTCGGCGCCCAGCAGCACGGTATACGGGCCGTCGACCCCGACCAGGCGCAGCTGCTTGAGCGCCTGGGCGACGGCATCCGGATAGTGGGTCACATCATCGGGCAGGACGAGCGCCGGATTGCTGGAGCCGGCGCGGATCCCTTCGATCCCGGCCGCCTTGTAGCCGAGGAAGATCATCCGGTCCTCGGCCAGCGCGAGCTTCTCGGCGGCGTTCTTGGCCGGCTGCCAGTCGGAGTCGTTGGAGCCGCGCTCGACATCGTCGATCGCTTCGCGCGACAGCTCGAACGGTACGCGCAGTTCGACCAGCGGCCGCACGATGTGCTGGCGCGCCTCGATGCCCGGCGCCGGGGGCGCCAGCTTCGTCAGGTGTCCGGTGCCGACCGACGATGCGGTCGGCCCCGACGCACCGTCGAAGTCGACGACGCGGCGCGCCGCCAGGTTGCGCTTGAAGGTGCGCGCGACCTCCTCTTCGATCTGGGCCCAGGCGGCGTCGGAGATGGGAGCGAGTTCTCGGTGCAGGTTGTTCATGGCAGGGGCTGTCGGGCAGGATGTTGACGAAGATGCGGTCAGCGCGGAAGCGCCGTCCCCGCGGGTGGCAGCAAGGCGGCCGCCTCGGCCTTCAGCGCGCCGATCGCGAGCGAGCCATCGTCGCCGCGGCGCAGGGACGCCGCTGCGATCGTGGCGGCCGCACCCTGCGGCCGGTCGTCGCAAGCCTCCGATGCCGCGGCAGAACCTGCCGCCGCAGCGGCGGCTTGCGCCTGGCTGCCGTCGATGTTCGGCTCGCGCTCGGCGAGCGCCTCGAGCAGATCCGCCGACGGCACGAAGAACAGCGTTCCCGTCACCGCATCGCTGAAGTCGAGCAGCCGGTCGTAGTTGCCGGGCGGATCGCCGATGAACATGTTGGACAGCATGCGCAGCGTGATCGCCGGGTCGCGCGCATAGCCGATGAAATAGGTGCCGTACTCGCCGCGCGACGGCTGGCCGAAGGGCAGATTGGCGCGAACGATCGCAAGCTCCTCGCCGGCGTCGTCGGTGATCACGTTCAGCGCGATATGCGAGTTGGCGGGCTTGACGGCATCGTCCATTTCGATGTCGTCGATCTTCGTGCGGCCGAATACCTTCTCCTGCTCGGCGATCGACAGCGCGTTCCAGGCATCCATCCGGTGCAGGTACTTCTGCACGAAGACGTAGCTGCCGCCGGCAAATGCCGCATCCTCGGCGCCGATGAAGGCGGCCGCGTCGGCGGCGTCGCCCTGCGGGTTCTCGGTGCCGTCGACGAAGCCGAGGATGCTGCGCGCATCGAACGAGTTGAAGCCGTGGACTTCGTCGATCGGGACGACGGCCGCGCCGAGGGCCGTGACCAGGCGCGAGGCGAGGTCGAAGACCAGATCGGCGCGCCCGGCGCGCAGGTGGATCAGGATGTCGCCGGGCGTCGACGGCGCATGGCGGTCGCCGGCGCGGATCTCCTCGAAGGTGTGCAGATGCGCCGGCCGCGGCGGTCCGAAGACGCGGTCCCAGGCGTCGGCGCCGAAGCCGACGACGCAGCGCACGTCGCTGTCGGGAAAGCGCAGGCGCATGCTGCGGGCGAAGCCGCCGATCTGGCCGCACCAGTCGCGCACCGTCGCGGCCGCGTCGTCGGTGGCAGCGATGCCGAGAACGATGAACATGCCGATCGGGCCGGCCGGGCCGACGACGGGCTGACCTTCGGGTGGTGCGTCGAACGAGGGGGCGGAAGGTGCGGGCATGTCGGACGATCAGGCTGGGACGACGAGCGCATGACGGCACGACCAGCGCAGGCTGTCGCCGCTCGCCGGGTCGAGTTGCATCGCCAGCGTCGCTTGCTCGCCGGCGTCGAGTTGGCGCCACAGGAAATCGCGCGCGTTGCCGGGCTCGCCGGCGACGAAGAGCTGCGACGTCAATTCGCCGAACGTCGGATGACGAAGCTTGACGTGGATATGCGGCGTGCGGCCGGGGTAGGGTACCGGCCGGATGGTCCTGAAGCGGACCTCGCCGTCGGCGTTCACGCGCGCGCTGCCGAAGCCCTGGAACGCGGGGTCGAAGGCGCCGGCCGGCGCACGCACCGACGGATGGCGGTAGGCGGCAAGGGCGTCGCATTGCCAGATCTCGACTTCGGCGCCATCGATGCGGCGCCCGTTCGAGTCGACGATCTGCAGCAGCAGCGCCAGGTGTTCGCCCCCGGCGACCGCCCCCGGTCCGGCGTGCGCGACCCGCGTCAGGTCGGCATCCCAGTCGCTCCATTGCGCACGCCAGCGCGCGGCCGGATAGAACGGCCCTTCGGTCATCGCCACCATGACGCGCTGGCTGGCCGCCATTGCGGGCGACGCGATGCCGCACGCGAGCGCGCAAAGAAGCCGGCGGCGCGACGAACGCCGCGCCGCAACCGGACTCTGCTGGCCGCGTCGATGGTTCTCACGCGAAGCGGCGGGACGGGGCGCAATCGGAAGCATGCTTCATTATGGCGACGCCACGCGGGTTGCGCGAGGCGGCGCGCAGCGCCGGCGCACGATCAGGTCGGCTTCGGCGTCCGCGCATCGTTTGCACGGCTTGCCCGACCCGGCCGCCGCCGGCATCCGATGGCTGCCGGGCACGGTGCGCGCGGGCCTGCTCCGCGGCGCTTTCGCGCGACGCGGGAGGATGTGCAATAGTCGCTCCATGAGCACGATCGCCGCTGCACCCGAAGCCTCGCGCATCGTCCGCGGCGCCTGCCCTCACGACTGCCCCGATACCTGCGCGCTGCTCGTCACGGTCGAGGACGGCCGCGCCGTCAAGGTGCAAGGCAATCCGGAGCACCCGACGACGCACGGCGCGCTGTGCACCAAGGTCTCGCGCTACGCCGAGCGCGTCTACCACCCCGAGCGCGTGCTGCATCCGTTGAAGCGCGTCGGCGCCAAGGGCGAGGGGCGATTCGTGCGTGTCGGCTGGGACGAGGCGCTGGCCGATATCGCCGCGCGCCTCGCTGCGATCGCCGCGCGCGACCCGCAGGCGATCCTGCCGTACAGCTATGCCGGAACGATGGGCTTCGTGCAGGGCGAGAGCATGGACCGGCGCTTCTTCCACCGGCTCGGCGCGTCGCTGCTCGATCGCACGATCTGCTCGATGGCCGGCTCGCAGGCGCTGGTCGCCACGTTCGGCGGCAAGCTCGGCATGCATGTCGAGCAGTTCGCACACAGCAAGCTGATCCTGATCTGGGGCAGCAACTCGATCACGTCGAACCTGCATTTCTGGACCTTCGCCCAGCAGGCCAAGCGCAACGGCGCGAAGCTAGTCTGCATCGATCCGCGCAAGACCGAGACGGCCGACAAGTGCCATCAGCATATCGCGCTGCTGCCGGGCACCGATGGCGCGCTCGCGCTTTCGCTGATGCACGAGCTGATCGCGAACGACTGGCTCGATCACGACTATATCGACCGCCACACCGAAGGCTGGCCGAAGCTGCGCGAGCGCGCGCTCGCCTGGCCGCCCGAGCGTGCCGCCGCGGTGTGCGGCATCACGCCCGACGAGGTGCGAGGGCTGGCGCGCGACTACGCGACGACCCGGCCGGCCGCGATCCGCGCCAACTACGGGCTGCAGCGGGTGCATGGCGGCGGCAACGCGGTGCGCCTGATCGCCATCCTGCCGGCGCTGACCGGCGCCTGGCGCGACCCGGCGGGCGGCTTCCTGCTGTCGTCGTCGAGCTGGCTCGCGGTCGATCGCGAGGCGCTTCAGAAGCCCGAACTGCTCGCCGGGCGCCGGCCGCGCACGATCAATATGGTGCAGATCGGCGATGCGCTGCTCGCCGAGGCGTCGCCCGCGTTCGGGCCGAAGATCGAGGCGATCGTCGTCTACAACAGCAATCCGGTCGCGGTCGCGCCGGAATCGGCCAAGGTCGTCCGGGGCTTTGCGCGCGACGATTTGTTCACCGTCGTCCTCGAGCACTTCCTGACCGATACCGCCGACCATGCCGACTATGTGTTGCCGGCGACGACCCAGCTCGAGCACTGGGATGTGCATGGCAGCTATGGCCACACCTCGGTCCTGCTGAACGAGCCGGCGATCGCGCCGCAGGGCGAGGCGAAGCCGAATACGCAGATCTTTCGCGAGCTCGCCGCGCGCATGGGTTTCACCGAGCCGTGCTTCGAAGACAGCGACGAGACGCTCGCGCGCGCGGCGATCGGCGGCGTGGTGTCCTGCGACGTGCTGCGCGAGCGCGGCTGGCAGCAGCTGCCGCTGCCGGCGGCGCCGTTCGCGCAGGGCGGCTTTGCGACGCCGGGCGGGCGCTGCATGATCGATGCGCCGGGCCTGGGCATCCCCGATTTCGTCGCGCCGCACGAATCGGCGCTGTCGGCGCCGGAGCTGGCGCGACGCTTTCCGCTCGCGATGATCTCGCCGCCACCGCGCAACTTCCTGAATTCGACCTTCGTCAACGTCAAGAGCCTGCGCGATATCGAAGGCGAGCCGGTGCTCGAGATGCACGCCGCCGACGCCGCCGCGCGCGGCCTGGTCGACGGCGAGCTGGTGCAGGTCTTCAACGACCGCGGGCGCAGCATCTGCCGGCTCCATGTGAAGCGTGGCCGGGCCCGGCCGGGGGTCGTCAACGGGCTGGGCGTGTGGTGGCGCAAGCTGGGTCTGGACGGCACGAACCTGAACCAGCTGACGCATCAGCGGCTGACCGACTTCGGCGGCGGGCCGACCTTCTACGACTGCATGGTCGAGGTCGAAGCTTGCGCCTGAGGCCGTGCGAGTCGGCGCCGGTGAACGGCCGCCACGGCGCGTGATGCGGGTGCTGTGGATGGCCGGCCTGGGTTCGATCGCCATCGTCGCGCTTGCGGGCGCCGTCTTGTGCCTGACGAGCGGCTGCGGCTCGGTCGGCTATCTCACGCAGTCGGTGCAGGGGCACCTCGCGATCCTCGATGCCGCGAAACCGGTTGCCGACTGGGAGGCCGACCCGGCGACCAGCGAGAAGCTGCGCGCCCGCCTTGTGCTCAGCCAGCAGATGCGCGACTTCGCCGTCGCCGAGCTCGCGCTGCCCGACAACGCGAGCTACCGTCGCTATGCGCAACTCGACCGCAGCGCGGCGGTCTGGAATGTCGTCGCCGCGCCCGAACTGAGCCTGAAGCTCGAGACCTGGTGCTTCCCGGTCGTCGGCTGCGTCGGCTATCGCGGCTATTTCGATCGCGCGCAGGCCGAGGCCTTCGCGGCCCGGCTGCGCGCGCAGGGCCTCGAGGTCCGCGTCTACGGCGTGCCGGCATATTCGACCCTCGGCCGGCTGCCGGGCAGCTATTTCGCCGACCCGCTGCTGAGCACCTTCATCGACTACCCCGAGGTCGAGCTGGCGCGTCTGATATTTCACGAGCTGTCGCACCAGGTGGCCTACGCGAGCGGCGATACGATGTTCAACGAATCGTTCGCGACGGCCGTCGAGCGCTTCGGCAGCCGGCGCTGGATGGACGAGCGTGCCAGCCCCGCCGCGCGTGCCGAATACCTTGCCTTCGACACGCGGCGCAACGATTTCCGGGCGTTGACGATGCGCACGCGCGACGCGCTCGAGCTGCTGTACAAGAGCGATGCGAGCGACGCCGACAAGCGCGCCGGCAAGGCGGCGCTGATGCGGCGCATGCGCGAGGACTACGCCGCGCTGCGCGACGGCCCCTGGCAGGGCTATGCCGGCTACGACGCGTGGTTCGCGAATGCCAACAATGCATCGCTCGGCGTGCTTGCCGCGTATACCGAACTCGTCCCCGCCTTCGAGCGCCTGTTCGAGCGCGAGGGGCGCGATCCGGCGCGCTTCTACGCCGAAGTCAAACGCCTCGCCGACTTGCCCAGGGATGCGCGGCGCGAGAAACTCGCGGCCCCGCCATCGTAGAAAGAGAGTCGTCCATGCCCGATATCCGCATTCGCCGCGAACATTCGCTCGGCCTCGCCAAGGCACGCAAGGTGGCCTGGAAATGGGCCGAGGAGGTGGAGGAGAAATTCGGCATGGAATGCAGCGTCCTCGAAGGCGAATTCTCGGACACGGTTTCGTTCACCCGCTCGGGTGTGAACGGCGAGTTGATCGTCGCCGGCGATCATTTCGACCTGCATGCGCGCCTTGGCTTGCTGCTGGGTGCATTCGCGAAGACGATCGAGAGGGAGGTCCTCGACAACCTCGATACGCTGCTGGCGAAGAGCGAGAAGGCGGCCGCCGCCAAGCCGGCCGCCAAGCCGGCAGCGAAGCGGCCGCGCCGGTAGGGACCGGGCGCCTACCCGAGTGACTCGATCAGATCGACGTACTCCTGCATCGCCGCCTTGGTGGTCTTGCCCTTCATCTCGTTCCAGGCATCCCACTTGGCGCGGCCGACCATGTCGGTGAAGCCGGGGCGCTTGCCGTCGACGTCGCCGCTCGTCGCCTGCTTGTAGAGCGCGTAGATCTTGAGCAGCGTCTGGTTGTCGGGCTTTTCGGGCAGGCTCTTCGAGTCCTTGACGGCTTTTTCGAACTTCGATTTCAGGTCGGCCATGGCGTTGCGCTCCGTTCGGTTGAAACTCTGGGTGAAAATGGCAATCGGCGCCGCTATGTTATCCATCCTTCAGGCGCACACCGCGCAGCCACTGCCGACCGAGGAGCCCTTCGATGCCTGAGACCAGCGAGCGCATGTCGCGCGTGGACACCGCGTGGCTGCGGATGGACAACGACGTCAACCTGATGATGATCGTCGGTGTCTGGCTCGTCGAGCCGGCGCTCACGCTCGACGCGCTGCGCGAGCGGATTGCTTCGAAGCTGCTGAAATATCCGCGCTTTCGGCAGCGCGTCGAACACGGTCTGCTCGGCGCGAACTGGGTCGAGGACGAGGATTTCGATATCGCGCGCCATGTGGCGGCGACCAAGCTCGTCTACGAGCGCGGCCAGAGCGAGCGCGAAGCCTTGCAGGCGCGTGTCGGCGATCTCGCGACGACCCCGCTCGACCCGATGCATCCGCTCTGGCGGTTCGATCTGATCGAGAACCACGAGCACGGCAGCGCGGTGATCGCGCGCATCCATCACTGCATCGGCGACGGCATCGCGCTGATCTCGGTCATGCTCTCGATCACCGACGGCGGCGGCGATCCGCCGCGCCGCAGGCGCCGCAAGGCCGAGGAGGACGACGGCAGCGATTGGCTGACGGATGCGGTGATCAAGCCGCTGACCGATGTCGCCGGCAAGGCGATCGGCATGTACGGCAGCGGCATCGCGAAGACGATGGACGTCCTGTCGCAGCCGCAGCAGCTGCTCGGTTCGATCGACGTCGCGCGCAGCGCGGTGCAGGTCGCGCGCGATGCCGCCGCGTTCGCGCTGATGGAGAACGATTCGCCGACCCTGCTCAAGGGCAAGCCGGTCGGCATCAAGGTTGTCGCCTGGAACGAGCCGCTGCCGCTGGCCGACGTGAAGACGATAGGCAAGGCGCTGAACTGCTCGATCAACGACGTGCTGCTCGCCTGCGCGGCGGGCGCGATCGGCGACTATCTGAAGGAGCAGGGCGACGACCCCGCGGGCAAGGAGATCCGCGCCATGGTGCCGGTCAACCTGCGCCCGCTGGAGAAGGCCTGGCAGCTCGGCAACCGCTTCGGACTCGCGCCGCTCGTGCTGCCGATCGGCATCGACAATCCGATCGAGCGCGTCTACGCGGTGCGGGCGCGGATGCGCGAGATGAAGGGCAGCTACCAGCCGCTGCTCGCATTCGGCGTGCTCGCCGTCGCCGGCCTGCTCGTCAAGCCGATGCAGGACGCGCTGCTCGATCTGTTCGCGAAGAAGTCGACCGCGGTGATGACGAATGTGCCGGGGCCCGCGGAGCCGCTGAAGCTGTGCGGTTCGACCCTGCGCCAGACGATCTTCTGGGTGCCGGCGTCGGGTGACCTCGGCATCGGCATCAGCATCCTGTCGTACGGCGGCGGGGTGCAGTTCGGCATGATCACCGACGAGCGGCTGTGCCCGCAGCCGCAGAAGATCATCGACCGCTTCGCGGCCGAGTTCGAGAAGCTGCTGCTCGTGACCCTGATGCTGCCGTGGGGCGACGCCTGACGCTGCGGGCTCAGCGCTCCGGTCGCCGCCACAGCCAGATCGCGACGACCAGCATGATCGAGCAGACGCCGGCGATCAGCCAGCGCGGCATCGCAGTCGCCCACATCACGCCGGCACTCGCGACCATCATCACGCTGGCCATCCACTTTGCGCGCCGCGGCACGCTGCCGCGTTCGCGCCACTGGCGCACGATCGGGCCGTAGCGCGGGTGCGCGAGCACGCGCGCCTCGAGCTGCGGCCAGCCGCGGCTGCCGGCCCAGGCCGCGACGATCAGGAACGGCACCGTCGGCAGGCCGGGCAGGACGACGCCGACGATCGCGAGCACGACGCAGATCAGCGCCAGCACACGCCACAGCAGCAGAACGACGGCGCGATGCAGCATGGGTCGGCGGGCCGGCTCGGCGCGGGCGATCGCGGCCTTCAGGACGACAGGCCGAGCGCGGCGCGGTCGATGACGTGGTTCTGCCCGCCGCGGCAGGCGATCTTGAGCGCGCCAACGCGGTTGCCGAGCGCGACACAGCGCTCGAGCGCCCAGCCGCGCTCGAGCCCGTAGAGCAGGGCGCCGCGAAAGGCGTCGCCGCAGCCGGTCGGATCGACGACCTCGGTTGCCGCGACGCCCGGCACATGGGTGCGCGCGCCGTCCTGCCAGATATCGCAGCCGTCGGCGCCGAGCGTCACGAAGACGCCGCGCAGGTGCGAGCGCGAAAGCGATTCGAGCGTCTCGCCGGTGCGTTCGCACAGCATGCGTGCTTCGTAGTCGTTGACGGCGACCCAGCTCGCCTGGCCGATGAAGCGCCCGAGTTCGGCGCCGTCGAACATCGGCAGGCCCTGGCCGGGGTCGAAGATGAAGGGGATGCCGGCGGCGGCGAGTTGCGCCGCGTGTTGCAGCATCGCGTCGCGGCCGTCCGGCGCGATGATCGCGATCCGGATGTCGTCGCGCGCGTCGATCGTCGTGCGATGCGCCTCCTGCATCGCGCCGGGGTGGAAGGCGGTGATCTGATTGTTGTCGGTATCGGTGATGATGATTGCCTGCGCGGTATAGCTGTCCTCCACCGTGCCCACGAACCCGGTATCCGCGCCCCAGCCGCGCAGCCGCGCGATGTAGTCGGCGCCATCGGCGCCGACCGTGGCCATCACCAGCGGTTCGCCGCCGAGCTGGCGCAGGGTATAGGCGATATTGCCGGCACAGCCGCCGAACTCGCGCCGCAGTGTCGGCACGAGGAACGAGACGTTCAGGATGTGCAACTGGTCGGGCAGGATCTGCTGCGCGAAGCGGCCGGGAAAGACGGTGATGGTGTCGAAAGCGAGGGATCCGCAGATCAGGGCGGGCATGCAAGGCTCCAGGGTTGGGTGCGCCGGCGCACGGCGCTCAGGGGTAGAAGGGTTCGACGGTATAGCCGCTCGGCCGCCGGCCATCGACGGCCAGCACGAGTTGCAGCGGGGTCTCGGCGCTCGCCGCCAGCGTCGCACCGGCCATCGCGAAATCGGCCGGCAGCAAGGCGCGACGCGCGAGCAACTGGCCGCCGGGGTCGGTCAGCGACAGCTCGATCGCCGGCAGCGCAAGCGGCAGCGCGCCGCGGTTGCGCAGCACGACCGAAAGTCGGATCGCATTGCCCGAAGGGGCGCCGGTGAGCGCGCTGCTCTCGATCACGATGTCCTCGATGCGGCGCAGCGGTTCGATGCGGCAGCCGGAAACTTCGCACAGCGCGAGCAGGGCGGGGCGTGTCTGCGGGTAGGTCGCGGCGATGAGGTCTCGGAAGTGATGCGCCACCTGTCCCGCCAGCACGAGCAGCAGGAGGCCGCAGGCGGTCGCCATCGCGACGGCGACCGCGGGCCGGTCCCAGCGGGCGCGCTGTTCGGCGCGGCGCAGGAATTCGGGCCTGACGGCGCCTTCGTCCGCTTCGGCGGGCGCGACGCCGTCGATAGGGGGAGCCGCCGCTTCGACCGCCGCATCGGCCGCCGGCGCCTGGCTCTCGTCGGCGAACCATTCGCTGTTGAAGCGCGCATCCTCGAAATCGTTGCGATCGCGGGCGTCGAGGCGCGAGGCGGGGGAAGTCTCCGCATTGCCAAAGCCCGCGCGCGACGTGGCGTCGAATGCTGGCGGCGGCCAGGCTGGAAGCGCTGCTGCCGCCGGTGCCGGCAGACTCGCCCGCGCCGCAGTCTCGGGCTTGGCGGCCGGTTCGGCCGGCAGGATGGCGCCGGACGTCGAGGCGGCGTCGTTCGCGGGGGCGGCGGGCGATGGCGGCTCGGGTGGCGGCGACGGCTCGGGCGCGTCATCGGGCGTCGGCGAGGCATCCTCCTTCGGTTCGACGACCTGCAACGCTGCAGCCGCGGTGCCGGTGCCTTCTGACGCCGGTGCGGCGTCGGCCGCGGCGGCCGCGGGCTCCAGGTCGAACAGGCTCTCGAGCGCGTTGAAGACTTCGTGGCAGCGTCCGCAGCGCACCCAGCCTTCGGAGACCTTGAGCTGGTCCTGGACAACACGAAAGACCGTGTTGCACGATGTGCAGCGCGTTGCAAGGCTCATGTCGGCTGCGCGATCATGCCGCCCGCGCCGTCATCAGAATCCAGCCATCGTCGCGGTCGGCGATCTCGAGCGCGCAATGCGGTGCATAGGCGGCTGCGAGTTCATCGGCCTGCCGCTCGAGAATGCCGGCGAGGACCAGATCGCCGCCCGGCGCGACGTGCGCGGACAGCACCGGGGCGAGCAGCTTCAGCGGTGTGGCCAGGATATTGGCGAGCACCAGATCGAAGCGGCCCTGCGCCGCATCGGGCATTGCGGCATCGACGATGACGCCGTTCGCCGCCGCGTTCGCGCGCGTCGATTCGATGGCCGCCGGGTCGATATCGACCGCCTGGACGCGCCCCGCGCCGAACAGCGCGGCGGCGATCGCGAGGATGCCCGAGCCGCAGCCGTAATCGAGGGCGCGCGGCCATGGCGTCTTGCGCAGCGTCGCCTGGCGCGCGATCCAGCGCAGGCACATGCGCGTCGTCGGATGCGTGCCGGTGCCGAACGCGAGGCCCGGATCGAGGCGGATTACGCACCGCGCGGCGGCCGGCGGCGCATGCCACGACGGCACGATCCAGAATGCCGGCGTGATCGCGATCGGTTCGAACTGGGATTGGGTCAGGCGCACCCAGTCCGCATCGGGCACCGGCGTGATCGACTGCTGCCGGATGCCGGCCGCGTCGTCCTCTTCGAGCAGCTCCGATGCGGCCGCGACGGCGTCGGATTCGGCCTCGAACAGGGCCGTCACGGTCGAATGCCGCCAGCCTTGCGCCGGCGCCGGCAGGCCCGGCTCGCCGAAGATCGCGCTTTCCTGCGCAGTGCCGGCGTCGGCATCCTCGACCGAAACCGAGAGCGCGCCGAGCCGATCGATCAGCGCGTCGGACGCCCATTCGACGTGATTCTCCGGGACGAGCAGGGCAAGTTCGAACATCGCGCCGGAGAACGAGCCAGCTCTAGCGACGGTGGCTGTTGATCCAGCCTTCAAGGTAGTGGATGCTCGTGCCGCCTTCGTTGAACCTGGCGTCGACCAGCAACTCGCGGTGCAGCGGGACATTGGTCGAGATGCCTTCGATCACGGTCTCGGCCAGCGCGAAGCGCATCCGTGCGATCGCCTGCTCGCGCGTATCGCCGTGCGTGATGATCTTGCCGATCATCGAATCGTAGTTGGGCGGCACGTAGTAGCCGGTGTAGGCGTGCGAATCGACGCGCACGCCGGGGCCGCCGGGCGGATGCCAGCGCGTGATGCGCCCGGGCGACGGCGTGAAGGTGTACGGATCCTCGGCGTTGACGCGGCATTCGATCGCGTGGCCGCGCATCTGCACCGCGCGCTGCGTGAAGGGCAGCTTCTCGCCGGCAGCGATGCGGATCTGCATCTGAACGATGTCGATGCCGGTCACCATCTCCGTCACCGGATGCTCGACCTGCACCCGGGTATTCATCTCGATGAAGAAGAACTCGCCCTTCTCGTAGAGGAATTCGAAGGTGCCGGCGCCGCGGTAGCCGATCTTCTTGCAGGCGGCGACGCAGCGGTCGCCGATGCGCTCGATCATGCGCCGTGCAATGCCCGGCGCGGGCGCCTCCTCGATGATCTTCTGGTGGCGGCGCTGCATCGAGCAGTCGCGCTCGCCGAGCCAGACCGCATTCCGGTGCTGGTCGGCGAGGACCTGGATTTCGACATGG
>JACSRM010000354.1 GCA_014879745.1 Burkholderiaceae bacterium
CTCCTTGGAGAATGGGTTTGCGCAATCGTATCTTTGCGCCGCCGTGCGGCAATCCCCCGGGTGAGGGGTGACAGGGCGCGCCTCGAACAGGCAGGCGGCCGGTGCCAAAGTCCCGCGATGACGACCGGACGCAACGCGTAAAGTCGGGCCCTGCCACTGCGTCAACCAACGCGCGCCGATGACCGATTCGCAACCAGATGTACGGGACAGCGCCGCCGGGCAGTCCATCCCTCTGCCCGCCGACCCCGACGGCATGCTCGCGCTCGCCGCGCGCAGCATGTTCGATACCTTCGCGCGCACGGCGATGGGGATGCTCGTCGTCGACCGCGCGCATCGCGTGGTCTGGATCAGCGAGGGCTACAAGCGCTTCCTGCCGGCGCTCGGGCGCGCGGAAGCCGACTTCGTCGGCCGCCGCGTCGAGGAGGTGATCCCGAACTCGCTGATGGCGCAGGTGATCGACAGCGGCCAGCCTATCCTCGTCGACCTGCTCGCCAACCAGGCCGGTACCTTCCTCGTCAGCCGCCTACCGCTGCGCGACGACGCCGGCACGGTGATCGGCGCGCTCGGCCTCGTGCTGCTCGACGACCCGGAGACGACGATGCAGCCGCTGATGGTCAAGTTCAGCCGCCTGCAGCGCGAGCTCGACGCCGCGCGCAGCCAGCTTGCCGCGCAGCGCCGGCCCAAGCACACGATCGCGAGCTTCGTCGGCGCGAGCGCCGCGGCGATGGAGGTCAAGCGCCAGGCGCGCCGCGCGGCGCAGACCGACGCCACGGCGCTGCTGCTGGGCGAGACCGGCACCGGCAAGGAGCTGCTCGCGCAGGGCATCCACGCCGCGAGCGCGCGCGCCGCGCGGCCGTTTGTCGGCGTCAATATCGCGGCCGTCCCCGACACGCTGCTCGAGGCCGAGTTCTTCGGCGTTGCGCCCGGCGCCTACACCGGCGCCGACCGCAAGGGGCGCGACGGCAAGTTCAAGCTCGCCGACTCCGGGACGCTGTTCCTCGACGAGATCGGCGACATGCCGCTTGCGCTGCAGGCCAAGCTGCTGCGCGTGCTCGAGGAGCACGAAGTCGAGCCGCTCGGCAGCAACGCGGTGCAGCGCATCGACGTTCGCATCATCGCCGCGACGAGCCACGACCTGCAGGCGATGGTCGCCGCCGGAACCTTCCGCGCCGACCTGTACTACCGCCTGAACGTGCTGCCGATCCGGCTGCCGGCGCTGCGCGAGCGGCTCTCGGACCTCGAGGCGCTCGCCGAGGCGCTGTCGGAGGATATCGCCCGTCGCAGCGGCCTCGCGCCCAAGCACCTGAGCGCGGCGGCGATCGAACACCTTGCCGCCCGGCAGTGGCCGGGCAACGTGCGCGAGTTGCGTAACGCGCTCGAGCAGGCGACGCTGATGACCGACGACCTGGTGCTGACGGCGGCTCACTTCGGGCGGCTGCCCGAGGGCAGCCCGGCAGCGGCGGCCGAGGATGCGCAAGACCCGGCACCGCGCTTGCCGCTCGCGTCGAAAGCTCCACCTGCGGAGACCGTGCCGCACGCAGCGCTGCGTGACGCGGCGCAAGACGCCTTCAAGCCGCTGCCGCAGGCCATTGCCGAGCTCGAGGCACGCAGCATCCGCCAGGCCCTCGCGCTGACGCGCGGCAACAAGCTCGCCGCGTCGCGCCTGCTTGGCATCTCGCGCGCGACGCTGTACGAGAAGCTGGCTGCGATCGAAACCTCGGCCTGAGCCGGGGTGGCGCTTCGAGCCCGCGGACGCGTGTCCATGATGTCGACACTGCATATATTTTGGACATAACCGGCGATGTCGCTCGGCCAAAGTGTCCGACGATCAGACTGTTTCACGATGACCTATGACGCTACGCAGCTTCGGGCGCGGCGATCTCACTCCGAAACACAGCTGCCACTAAGGGTTTGCACCGATCCGGTGCGGCCGGGCACGCCGATTGCGTAAAGAGGGCGCGCCCGTCCGTCCTTCCCGCGACGCGGCGGATCACCCTTGCAGGAGACCTTTGACCATGAAGCGACTATTGACCGCCGCGCTCTGCGCCGCAGCCCTTGTCGCCGGTGTGACCGGCGTGCAGGCTGCCGACCCCAAGGAAATCAAGATCGCGCTGATCGCGAGCAAGACCGGCCCTCTCGAGGCGTATGCGAAGCAGACGATCACCGGCTTCATGATGGGGCTCGACTACGCGACCGGCGGCACGATGCAGGTTGCCGGCAAGAAGCTCGTCGTCATCGAGAAGGACGACCAGGGCAAGCCCGACGTCGGCAAGGCGGTGCTCGCCGCGGCGTATGCCGACGACAAGGCCGACATCGCCGTTGGCCCGACGGCGTCACCGGTCGCGCTCGCGATGCTGCCGGTGGCCGAGGAATACAAGAAGATCCTGCTCGTCGAGCCGGCGGTCGCCGATTCGATCACCGGCGACAAGTGGAACAAGTACATCTTCCGCACCGGCCGCAACAGCTCGCAGGATGCGATC
>JACSRM010000066.1 GCA_014879745.1 Burkholderiaceae bacterium
GCGCGTCAACGCGATGCTCGTCGGCTGACGCGACAACGCTCGCCTGTCGGCTTGCCGCCGACTGCAGGCGAGCGACCGCTGCGGGCGGCGACGCGTCGCCCGCGCGGTGCCCGCGGCGATCTCCTGTCGGACAGGATGACGGGCGCGGTCGTCAGGCCGACGCCATGCTCGCGGCGATCAGCCGGTGGAAGTGATGCACGCCGTCCTCGCGCGTCGGCGAGTAGCGTCCGCGGACGTAGAAGCGCGAGCGCAGGCCGCGCTGGACGGCGACGACGACGGCCTCGTCCTCGAGTTCGACGGCGTCGAGCGCGCCGCCGGCGCCAACGCCGAGCTTCGTCGCGTCGCGCACGAAGGAGCGAAACAGCACCCGCGTGCGCGCCGGCGCGAGCGGTACGACGACGTTCAGCGACAGCCCCCACGGGTAGAAGTTGAGCATCAGGTTCGGGAACACCCACCAGTAGTAGGCGGCGATGCGCCGGCCATGCTCAGGCGACGACGCCGGCAGGTCGTCGAACGCCGCCTCGCCCGGACGCGCCGCGGCAAGCTGCAGCGTCGCATGCGGATGCGACTCGTGGCGGTAGTCGGCGAGATCGAGCGTTGCCGACAAGCCAGCGTGGACGAACGGGATGTGCAGGCTCTCGAGGTAGTTCTCGACGTAAAGCGCCCAGTGCGCGTCGAACTCGTAGTCGCGACTGCGCGCTGCATCGGGCACGAACGCGGCCCACGGCAGCCAGCCGAGGCGCTCGACGATCGGTGCGAACACCTCGTCGAAGTCTGCCGCCGGCGCGACCGACGCGAACGCGAGCAGGTCGCCCAGGCTCGCGAACGGCACGCGCGGCAGGTCGTCGGCCGGCGACGGGAAGTCGCGCGCGCCCTCGAACGCGGGCGTGAAGCGCATGCGGCCGTCGAGGTCGAAGCGGCGCGAGTGATATCCACAGCGGATCTGCGTCGCGCCGCGGCACGGCGCCTGCACGAGCGGGTTGCCACGATGCGTGCAGACGTTTGGCAGGCAGCGCAGCACGCCGCCGCCGTCGCGCGCGAGCAGCACGGGTTCGTCCAGGTGGCCGGGCAGCAGCGTGCGCGGCGCGAGCGATCCCGGCTCGGCGACGTCGGCGAGATCGCCGATCCATTGCCAGCTGCGCGCGAAGATGCGCTCGCGCGCCAGCTCGAAGAGCTTCGGGTCGAGATAGAAGTCCTTCGCGAGCGTGTGTGCGCGCGTCACGTCGGCATCGACGTCGAGCAGGGCCGCTGTCGATCGATCTGCAGGCATGCGCGGGATGATCGCATGCGCGCGCGCAACGCGCCGCCGTGGGTCGCGAGCGCCGCCCGTCAGCCTGCTGGCGTGCCCAGCGGCGGCTCGCGCATCGCCTCGATCTGCTCGTTGAGCTGGATCGTCTGCTGGCCCCAGTACGCCGAGCCGCCGAACCACGGGAAGGCGACCGGGAATGCCGGGTCGCGCCAGCGCCGCGCGATCCAGGCGCTGTGATGGATCAGGCGCAGCGTGCGCAGCGGCTCGACGAGACGCAGCTCGCGCCAGTCGAAGTCCATGAAATCCTCGTAGCCGGCGAGCACCGCGCCGAGCTGGCGCGTCATGCTCGCGCGGTCGCCCGACAGCAGCATCCACAGGTCCTGGACCGCGGGGCCCGTCAACGCGTCGTCGAGGTCGACGAAGTGCGGGCCGGCGTCGGTCCACAGGATGTTGCCGGGGTGGCAGTCGCCGTGCAGGCGCAAGGTTCGCAATTCGGGCAGCGCATCGAAGGCGCGCTGCACTTCGCCGAGCGCATTGTCGACCGCCGCGCGCCAGCCGGGCAGCGCCTCGGGTGGCAGCCAGTCGTGGGCGACGAGATAGTCGCGCGCGCCGCTGCCGAAGGTCTCGATGTCGAGCGTCCACCGGTGCTCGAAGCGCCTTGTAGCGCCGACTGCGTGCATGCGGCCGATGAAGCGGCCGATCCACTCGAGTGCGCCGGCGTCCTCCAACTCCGGCGCGCGCCCGGATCGGCGCGGCGAAACGCCGACGCGCTGGCCGAGCACGTGCGCGAGCGTCGGCGGCTCGCCGGCGAGCGCGACCGGCTCGCGCGGCGGCTGCACCACGCCAAGCACGAGCGGCGCGACGACCGGAATCTCGCGCGCCGCGAGTTCGGCCGCGAACCCATGCTCCTCGAGAATCTGCGCATCGCTCCAGCGCCCCGGGCGGTAGAACTTCGGCACGACGACCTCGCCCGATTCGAGGAATACCTGGAATACGCGGTTTTCGTACGAGTTCAGTTGGATCATCCGGCCGTCGCCGGCGAGCCCGACCGCGTCGAGCGCATCGAGCACCGCCTGCGGCGTGAGATCGGCGAACGGGGTTTCGTTCGCGGTTGGGGGATCGGTGTGCGATGCTGTCATGGGTCGATCGTACGCGGCGCCTAGCCCGTCTTTCTCAACTGGCGCCCGACACCTCCGCCAAGTCGTTGATTCATATGGCGCCGACCCC
>JACSRM010000065.1 GCA_014879745.1 Burkholderiaceae bacterium
CTCGCAGGCCCTTGCCGAGGGCCTGCCAGAGGGCCGTGCCGTCCCAGGGCTCGGCGGTGCTGCCGTACAGGCTGCGGTCGAGGGCACGCACTTCGTCGGCGCCGGCTTCGAGCCGATCGGCAAGTTCGCCGAGTCCGCGCGGTGCATGTTCGGGCCATTGCGCGCGCGCGAGGTCGAGCAGCGCACGCGCCTCCGCTTCGCGGTCGCCGCTGCGGCACGCATGCTGCAGGGCGCGCAGGCTGGCCCCGGTTGCGGGCGCCTGCGCGGCGCGGCCGGCGGCCGCCGCGGCCGGTGCCGCACGGCGCCGCAGCAGCCACCGGACGAGCGCGCCGGCCAGCAGCACCGCAAGGCCGGCGGCCAGCACGGCGCGATGCTCGCGAAGCCATTCGAAGGCGCGCGCCTGCCATGTCGCGGCCTGCGGCGTGGCCGCCACGCCGGGCGTCGGGCTGCCGATGGCGGCGGGTGCGCCGTTCGATACCGGCGCCGGTGACGCGCCGGCCGTCGCCGGCGCCGCGCCGGGCGCGACGTGGAAGCTGCGCGCCGGCAGTTCGGCGTGACGCTGCACGTCGTCCTTCGTATCCCACCAGGCGAGGTCGATGGCGGGGATCTCGAGCGTGCCTTCGGCATTCGGGATATAGGTCAGCGTCTGCCTGCTCGTGCCGAAGATCGTCGTGCCGTCGGTGCGGCTGTGGTTGTCGGGCTTGTCGGGGTAGACGCGCGCGTTGGCCGGTGCGCCGAGCGCGAGCGGCGGAATCTGCGACGCGGCGAGGCCCCGGGCCTCGATCGTCAGCGTGCGCGTCACCGGTTCGCCGGCCTTGAAGTGGGGCGCGGCATCCATCCAGCTGTCGTGGATGCCGATCTGCTCGGCCGGCAGCCACGCGCCCTGCGCGGCGGCGGGCCGTGGCCGCACGTCGAGCATGAGCGGCTCGGCGCTCGCGCCGACCGGCCGCAGCGTCGCGCCCGACGCGAAGCCGGGTAGGTGCTGGCGAAACCACGGGTTGTTCGCGAACGGCGTATTGCGCAGCATCTCGGCCATCATGTCGCCGCCCGGGTCGCTGCCCGGTGCGGCGGGGGCGACTGCTTGGCCGCGGAAGGTGGCCGGCTCGATGCGCAGCGTGCCGCTCTTCTCGGGCGAGATCGCATAGTGGCGCTCGATGACGGTGTAGTCGCGGCCGCCCACCGTCGCGCTGCTGCGCTGCTCTTCGCCGAGCTGTTCGATCACCGCATCGGGCGAGGCCGGCGCGCGCAGGTCGCCCGACTGCACGCTGCCATCGACATAGAGCCGCACCGTGTACGGCACCTGCTGCTGGACGTAGACCGGCTTGGCGGCGGCCGGTGCGTCGACTTCGATGAACGCCGTCGGGTTCGCCTGCTGGTCGTGGGCGGCGGCGCCACTGGAAGGTGGTGGCGCCGCCGGCTGGCCGACGTCGACCGTCAACGCCGCCGTCTGCTCGGCGCCGACCGCGATCGGCGGCACTTCGAGGCTGCCGGCGCGGCGCGGCATCAGCTGCACCGTCCAGCGCACGCTGTCCGAGCGCTGGAAGTTGACGATGCGGATCTCGCTGCTGCGGCTCGTGCCGAGCACCTCGAAATCCTTGCGCAACGGCGCGAGGTCGGGTTGGGCGTCGGACCCCTTGCCGTCGCTCTCGATCGTGAGGGTGAGCGGCTGGCCGAGCGCGACGCTGTCGCGGTCGAGCCGGGCGCTGACGGCGGCCGATGCGGCGTTGCACGCACCGAGCAACGCCAGGGCCAGCGCCCATGTCCACCGCCGCATGCCTTGCACCGCCATCTCAACCTCCACCGCCGCCGTGCTGGCGCTGCTGATACTGGTACAGGAACTTGCGCCGCAGCAGCCCGCCCGGATCGTCGGGGATGCGCCGCAGCCATTGCTCGGCGGCGAGCTGTTCCTCGCTCTTCAGCGGCTGCGCGCCGCGGGCGGCCGCCTCGGGTCTGGCGCCGGGGGCCGGCGACACCGCCTGCGCCGCCTGTGCCGACTGTGCCGATTGCGCTGCGCCTGCATCAGCAGCGGCCTGCTTCGCCGCATTGCTGTCGTCCGCCGCCTTCTGCGCGGCGAGCTTGCGCGCTGCGTCGGCGAACGAATCCGCCGGTTGAGACGCCGCGCCTTGCTGCGGCGCGGCAGATTCCTGGCGCTCGTCCGGCGCGGCTTGGGCCTGCCGGCTCTGCGCTTCGGACGCCGCTTGCTGCGGGCGCCCCGCCGCGCCCTGGCTCGGCAGGTCGGTTGATGCACTGCTGTTCGCGTTCGACGCCTGCTTGCCTTCTTGCCGGCCCTGTTGACCCTGCTGGTTGTGCTGCCCCTGCTGCCCCTGCTCCCCTTGCTGGCCTTGTTGGCCCTGCTGACTCTGCTGCCCCTGCTGATCTTGCTGGCCCTGCTGACCCTGCTGCCCTTGTTGTCCTTGTTGTCCTTGTTGTCCTTGTTGTCCTTGTTGTCCTTGTTGTCCTTGTTGTCCTTGT
>JACSRM010000533.1 GCA_014879745.1 Burkholderiaceae bacterium
CCGGGCTGGAAGACGAGCAGCAAGGTGGATGGCACGCGGCCGTCGACGTCGCGCGGCAGCACGGCGGTCTTGTCGATCGCGCGCAGCACGGCGTCGTCCCAGCTCGGGATGCCGCTGCTCTTGACGAGCCGGCGGCCGATGATCGTGCCGTCCGGCGCGGCGCGCACCTCGACCTCGGCGGTCGGGTTGCCGGCGACCTGGTCGCCGAACACGATATTGGGCCGCACCCTGGCCTTGATCCGCCCCGCATAGCCGGCCGACGGCCCGGCCGAGCGCTGCGCCGTACCTGTCGCGCCGGCGTCGCCGCTGGCGCCGGCCATGCCCTGGATGCGTCGTAGCTGATCGGCACGGGCGGCCTCGAGCACCTTCGCCTGCTGCGCTTCGAGCGCTTGCTGTTTCTTCTTCTCCGCCGCCTCCTGCTGACGCTTCTTCTCCGCCGCTTCCTGCTTCGCGATGCGGTCGCGTTCGGCCTTCGCCGCCGCCTCGGCTGCCTTCTCGGCCTCGTCGGCCTTGCGCGCCTTCTCGGCGGCGAGCTTCTTCTGCGCCTCGCGCTCGGCCGCGGCTTCGCGCTCCTCGCGTTCCTTGCGCGCCTTCTCGATCGCGATCTGGGCATCGGGCACCGGCGCCGGGGGCTCGACGACCTTGGGCGCAGACTTCACGGCTTGCGCCGCAGGCGCTGGAGGTGGCGGCGCGACGACCGGCTCGACCGCGCGCGGTGCGGCGGCCTGCGGCACGGCCGACCACAGTTCGGCCTCGCTCGCCGCGGGCGTGTGGCTGCGCCAGTGCAGGCCGATCGCGATCGCGACCACGAGCCCGATATGCACCAGCACCGACAGCACGATGCCCTGGCGCCGGCCGTCGGCGTCGTGCGGCAGCAGTGGGTGGCGCCGGGCGTGGGTATTCATGTCCCGGCATTCTTCACCAACAGGCCGACGCGTTGCACGCCGGCGCGCTGCAAGCCGTCCATCACCTTGACGACGGTCTCGTATTTCACGTTCCTGTCGGCCGAGATGACGACCGGCGTCTGCGCGTTGCCGCCCTGCGCCTCGAGCACCCGGGCCTGCAGCCGCGCGAGCGGCAGCGCGCTGCCTTCGCCCTTGCCGTCGATGCGCAGGCGCATCGTCTCGTCCCGGCCGACGATCACCTCGATCACATGATCGGGCCGCTGGCTGCTCTTGCCGACCGACGGCAGATCGACGACGCCGGTCGTGATGAGCGGTGCGCTGATCATGAAGATGATCAGCAGCACGAGCATGACGTCGATGAACGGCACCATGTTGATCTCGTTGATCGTTCGCCGGTGCGTTCCACTGCGGCGCGAGACGTTGGGCATGGCGCGTTCCTGCCGGGGCGCATCAGCGCGGCGTTGCGGCCGCGGGCGCCGCCGCCTGACTCGCGCTGCGCTGCAGGATATTCGAGAACTCCTCGATGAAGGTCTCGAGCTGGATCGCGATGCGATCGATATCGCGCGCGAAGCGGTTGTAGGCGATCACCGCCGGGATCGCGGCGAAGAGGCCGATCGCGGTCGCGACGAGCGCCTCGGCAATGCCCGGCGCGACGGTTGCGAGCGTCACCTGCTGCAGGTTGGACAGCCCGATGAACGCATGCATGATGCCCCAGACGGTGCCGAAGAGGCCGACGTAGGGCGACACCGAGCCGACCGACGCGAGGAACGACAGGTTGGTCTCGATCACGTCGAGCTCGCGCTGCAGGCTCGCGCGCATCGCGCGCCGCGCGCCGTCGAGCAGCATGCCGGCGTCGGCGACGCGGCGTTCGCGCAGCTTCATGAACTCGCGCATGCCGGAGGCGAAGATGCGCTCCATCGGTGACGAAGACGCTTTCTGCGCGGCGTCGGCGTAGAGGTCGTTCAGGCTCTTGCCGGCCCAGAATTCGCGCTCGAAGTCGTCGTTGCCGGTGCGCACCTTGCGCAGCGAAACGATCTTGGCAAAGATCGCGCTCCAGCTCGCGAGCGAGACGATCAGGAGCCCGGCCATCACGATCTGCACGATGAAGCTCGCTTGAAGCACGAGCGTGAAGATGGAGAGATCCTGGTTCATGGGGAGGCGTGCAGGCCCGGCTCGGGCAGGGTGATCGGGAAGCGCCGCGGGCGCAGGTTGGCGGCGTCGACGCAGGCGATGCGGATCGTCCCCTCGGCGAGCAGCACGTCGCCGCGCCACGCCTGCTGATCGATCACCATCGTCGCGCGGCCCGCCTCGCGCACGTCGACCGTGACGCGCAGGCAATCGTCGAGCCGCGCCGGCGAGAGATAGCGCACGCTGGTGTCGGAGACGACGAAGATCGCGCCCGTCTCGTCGCGCAGCCGCTGCTGCGAGTGGCCGAGCGAGCGCAGCCATTCGGTGCGCGCGCGTTCGAAGAACTTGAGGTAATTGGCGTAGAACACGACGCCGCCCGCGTCGGTGTCCTCCCAGTACACGCGCAGCGTGTGCATGTAGGCGGACGGCACGG
>JACSRM010000223.1 GCA_014879745.1 Burkholderiaceae bacterium
GGGCTTCAATACGTTCTCGAAGCTGCGCCCGGTCTTCTACCAGGGGCCGTTCTCGGCGATCCAGATGCTCTTTCAGCCGCCCTACGCCGGCCGCGCGCGGCGGCTGCTGAACCTGCTGATCAAGCTCAAGACCTGACCCCTGGGCTGCGATCCGGCTCCTCGACGAGGGCGCGAGCTCGAGGCGCTTCACTGACGTTTGGCGTCGCGCCCAATCTGCGCACTTGCGACTCACTGCCGCCCATCGGATTGCTCGACTGCTGCTCGATGCTCAGGCCCGGTTCCTCCGCGTTTCGCATCGACGAAGCAGCCGTTCGTGACCCCCCGTGGCCGGCCAGAAACGGTCGACAACGGGTGGCGGCCGTCGGGCGGGCGGCCTGCCGCGCTGTAGTCAGGAACTCGGGCCGCTTTCAGTGGAAGTCTTCTTCGCGCTGATGGCGCGCACCTACGACGAGCACCAGTTCCGGCGTTCGGATATCGAAGCGAAGGACGTACCCGGCCGAGCCGAACGGAACGATGAGCTCGCGCAGCGTGGGTCGCTGACCGACCCTGCGATAGCTGTAGGGCGTCGTCGAAAGGTGGCTGTTGGCGGCGGTGCGGATGGCCTCCACTGCCTCGTAGGCGCGCATGGCATCTTCGGCGGTCTGTGCACGCGCGAGCAGGAAGTCGAACAGACGATCCAAGTCTGCGTCCGCCTCAGGGGTGAACTCGACCTTGAAGGTCACTTGCGCAGCTGTTTCACCCGCGCTGCGACCTTCGCCTCGAGCTTCGACAAGACAACGTCCGACGGGATGGAAACCCCGGTGCGCTCGAACGCTGCCAACGAGGCATCGCAACGCGCGGCGAAGTCCGTTTGGACGCGGCGGAACTCGACGGCGCGACGCACGGATGCCTCGACGAACTCGGTCAGCGTCTCGCCAGGCAGGAGCACTGAATCAAGATCGGCGCGCAACTTCGGCTCGACACGGACCTGAGGAATGACAGCGGTCTTCATTCAAACATTGTAGTGCGCACGCACTACATGACCAAGAGCGACATCATCGCTTCACCTGTCAGGCAGCCTGAACCGTGCGTCAGTGTGACTGTGGGGTATCTGGCAGACCAGTCCGCTACGCCGGTGTCGGCAGTGGGTCGGGACACGAAGGACACTTATGCGAGTTCATCGCCGGAAAGCGGTCCTTGAAGTTGCGCTTTCCGGAACCAGCCGTTCGTCACTGAGCGCAGACGACCCGGTGCTGTCCATCGCCCCGACGCCCGATAGCTGCCTTCGCCCTGGTGCCGGCCGCTTCAGGCCATGGTGTCGCCGGAACTTCAGGGCGCAATGACTTCCACCGTCGAGAAGTAGGTTCCGAACCGACTGGCATCCCGAGTCAGCAAGGGCCAGCCTTCCACCGCCGCGTGCGCGCCAATGAAGAAATCGGGCAGCACCTGCAGCTTGCTGCCACCGCGTTCTCGGTACTGCACGAAGGCCTTCGCCGCCAGGAACAGGGCCGGGCGCGGAATGTCCCGCAGTTCAAGCGCAAGCGTGGACACAGCGCTGTCCAGTCCTTCGAGCGTCGAGAACGACAACGAAATCTCGACGTAGATGATCGGGTTGATGAACAACTGGTGAATGCTGGCCTGCGCGCGCAACTGACCGATCGACCAGCTCGCCCACTGCGGATCGTCCTGCAGCACGTCTACCAGGACGTTCGTATCGACGAGCAGCATCAGTCATCCGTTCGCAGCAGCTTCATCAGCTCATCCGTTCGCCAGCGCACATCCGCACTGCCCCGCACGGCGTCGAATCGGTCTCGGGGCGCCCGACGCGCGTTCCTGGCCGGGCGTGGTCGATGCAGGACTATCTCCCCGGCAGCGTTCACCGAGAACTCCACAGGCGCTCCGGGCAACAGTCGCAGTTCATCGCGTATCCGCTTGGGAATGGTGACTTGGCCCTTGCTGGTCAAGGTCGTCGGCATCGCAATCTCCCGAGGTGTTACCACACGCATGGATGGTAATACATCGCACCGCAGG
This sequence comes from Burkholderiaceae bacterium, assembly GCA_014879745.1. GTDB lineage: Bacteria > Pseudomonadota > Gammaproteobacteria > Burkholderiales > Burkholderiaceae_C > CAIKUF01. The sequence goes on from JACSRM010000223.1 coordinate 2,011, forward strand.
ATGCGACCGCCGGCCCCGCCGATGCGCTGACGGCGGCAACAACCGGCTTCGGTTCCGCTGGCGCCTTCGTGCGCGACAGCCACCACGAGGCAGCACCGAGCGCGAACGTCGCGACGACCACGATCCACAGCCACCGAGGGTTTCGGGTCGCGACGGCTGCGATCGGTGCACCGGCAGCCGCATCGGCAGGCGCATCGGCTCCTCGCGCGGCGCCAGGCGCCGCGGCCCGCGCCGCCGTGTCCTGCGGCTGCTGCGGCGCCAGCGGCTTGCCTCGCTTCGCGCCCTTGCCCTTCGAAGACGGCGGCGGCCGCGGCCCGGCTTTCTCGTCGCTGCCGTTCGACCACCTGCTCTTCACCGGCTCGGGTGCGACCGGCCGAGCGGTGATGGCCAACGCCGCGCGCAACCTGACGCCGGTCACGCTCGAACTCGGCGGCAAGTCGCCGGCG
>JACSRM010000441.1 GCA_014879745.1 Burkholderiaceae bacterium
CGTGTTGTAGAAGATCGGCGCGATCTTGCCGCCCAGGCAGACGCCGCCGAAGCGCTTGTTCGGCACGAACGGGATGTCCTCGCCGGTGAACCACAGGACAGAGTTGGTCGCCGACTTGCGCGACGAGCCGGTGCCGACGACGTCGCCGACGTAGGCCACCAGGTGGCCGCGCGCACGCAATTCCTCGATGAACTTCACCGGCCCGCGCTTGCCGTCTTCCTCGGGCGTGATGCCGGGGCGGGCGTTCTTCAGCATCGCCAGCGCGTGCAGCGGGATGTCGGGCCGGCTCCAGGCGTCGGGGGCGGGCGAGAGGTCGTCGGTATTGGTCTCGCCGTTGACCTTGAAGACGGTGACCGTGATCGATGCGGGCACCTCGGGCCGGCAGGTGAACCATTCGGCGTCGGCCCAGCTTTGCAGCACCGCCTTCGCGTTCACGCTGCCGGCGTCGGCCTTGGCCTTGACGTCGTGGAAGGCGTCGAACATCAGCAGCGTCTTCTTCAGCGCCTCGGCCGCCACGGCGCCGACGGCCGGGTCATCGAGCAGATCGACGAGCGGCGCGATGTTGTAGCCGCCGAGCATGGTGCCGAGCAGTTCGGTCGCCTTCTCGCGCGAGATCAGCGCGCACTGCTCGCTGCCGTGGGCGAGCGCGGCAAGGTAGCTCGCCTTCACCTTCGCCGCGTCGTCGACGCCGGCCGGAACGCGGTGCGTCAGCAACTCGACGAGCGCGGCTTCCTCGCCCGCCGGCGGCGCCTTCAACAATTCGATCAAGTCGGCGGTCTGGGCGGCCGAAAGAGGAAGCGGGACAATCCCGAGCGCGGCGCGTTCGGCGACATGGGTTCGATAGGCTTGCAGCATGGTGGCGATGAGTTGTCGAGTAAGGAGGAATCTTCGGAAGCCGCGCGGCCGAAGCGGATGCGGTGCGGTCCGGCAAACCGGCTCGCCGCGTCGCTCGCTCGCCGGCGCAGCGCGCCGGCGGCGGCAAGGCGATCAGTTCTTGACTGGCGTCGTGGTGGCGCCGCTGTCTGCAGCGGCCGCCACGGCATTGAGCGCGGCGCGCTGTTCGGCGAGCGTGCAGGCGTCGACCAGGCGGTGACCCTCGCGGCTGTCGAGCAGCATCGACTTGGTCGGAATCTGCAGCCAGATCACGCCGGAGCGCTTCTCGATCAGCTTGACGGCGCCGGTCGTCGTCTCCTCGGGCACCATGTAATAGCTGACATTCTTGAAGCGCACCTGGAAGTAGCCCGGCTTTTCCGACAGCGGCTCGACATCGACGCTGCGGTCAAGTTCGCACTGAGCCTTCCCGGTCAGCACGCGCGCGGCGATGCCGAGCTGATTGTCGTTGATCGCCTCGCTCGTATCGATCGCGAGCGCCAGGCCCTTGGCCTGCGAGCTCAGCACCTCGTGCGAGCTGGCCGGCTGCGGCGCCTTCTTGGCGGCCTTGGAACTCTTGGTGCTCTTGGCGGGCGCGTCCGCCTGTGCATGCGCGGTTGCGCCGAGACCGGCCATCAGGGCCAGCGCCAGGATCCGGATCGAGATATTTCGCATGGGAAGGCTCCGCGTGGTGATGAGGATGCGAGATTTTCGGCTCGTGGCCGCCAATCTCGACCATGAATCGTCGGTCATTGCAAACATTTGCGAGTCGGGGTCAGGCCTCGGTCAGCGCGATTCAGGCCGCGGCGTCGCCGAACAAGGCTTCGCGGGCCGTTGCCGGCAGCGGCTGGCCGGTCCGCAGCGCGAGCTCGAGCACGTGCCAGAAATAGCGGTAGCTGGCCCGGTCGTGCAAGGTCGCGCCGCCTGAGCCCTGATGGCTGATCGGTGCCCAATCCGCCGCCTGCGCGGCGAGCAGGATCTCGACCGCCTGATCGACCTCGGCGACGGACGGCGCAAAGGCGTCGATGATGGTCTGGATCTGATCCGGGTGGATGCTCCACATGCGCGTATAGCCGAAGCTGCGCATCGCCTTGTGGGCGGCCGCCTCGAGCAGCTCGAGTTGCTTGAACTCGGTCACCACGCAATGCGAAGGCGTCTTGTTGTGCGCGTGGCAGGCGGCGGCGATCTCGAGCTTGGCGCGCACGATCAGCGGGTGTTCGAACTGGCCCTCGGCGCTCATCGCCGATTGCGGAATCGCGCCGCGGTGCGCGGCGACGAAATCCATCAGCCCGAACGATACCGACTCGATGCGCGGGTGGGCCGCGATTGCCGCGACCTCGGCCAGCGCACCGTGCGTCTCGATCAGCGCGTGCAGCGCGATCCGCCGGTCGAGCCCGCGCACCCGCGCATGATGATCGATCTCGTCGCACGCGCGCTGCACGTCGGCCACGCCGTTCACCTTGGGCAGCATCAGGTAGGCGAGCCGGTGCCCGCAGCGGTGGACCAGGGTCTCGGCGTCGATGCCGAACGCGGCGTGATGCACCGGATGCAGCCGGGCGCCGACGCGGTCGTGCGC
>JACSRM010000126.1 GCA_014879745.1 Burkholderiaceae bacterium
CGCCTTCGTCGTGCTCGACACCGCGCCGACCGGCCACACGCTGCTGCTGATGGACGCCACCGGCGCCTACCACCGCCAGATGACGCGCGAGTTCGAGGGCAGCAGCGCCGCGCGCATCGTCACGCCCCTGATGCGGCTGCAGGATGCGCAATACACGCGCATCGTGCTGGTCACGCTGCCGGAGGTGACGCCGGTGTCGGAAGCCGCGGCGCTGCAGGACGACCTGCGCCGTGCGCGCATCGAGCCTTGCGCCTGGGTCGTGAATCGCAGCCTGGCGGCATCGGGCACGCACGATCCGGTGCTCGCAGCGCGCCTGGCGGGTGAGGCGCAACAACTGGCCCGCGTCACTGGCGGCCTGGCCAAACGCACCTACGTCGTGCCGTGGGTGCCACGGCCTCCCGTCGGAGTCGCTGCGTTGAGCAAGCTCGTCGACGCCGGGACCGTGCCGGTCGGCCCGGGTGGATGAAGCTCCGGTCGACGGCGTCCGTCCCGCGATGACCCGACTTGTCACTGAATCGGTACTCGCCTGCCCGCATTGCGGTCACCGCAAGCGGGAGGTCATGCCGCTCGATGCATGCCAGTTCTTCTATGAGTGCGAGCATTGCAGGGCGATGCTGCGACCGAAGCCGGGCGACTGCTGCGTGTTCTGCTCCTACGGCTCGGTGCCGTGCCCACCGGTTCAAGGCCGGAAGGGCTGCTGTGGCTGAATGTAGAAGGAGCGCGGACGTGAAGGAGTTCTGCCTCGCCGGCCATTCCGGCATTGGCAAGACCACGTTGCCCAAGCAATGAAGTCCCGCTGCTCGGCAACGCCCGCTGGGCGCTGATGCACGAGTTGCGCGGCGACCCCGAACCGTCGCCCGACTTGCTGCTCGGGCACATGGCGCCCTGTGACTTGGTGCTGGTCGAGGGCTTCAAGGGCGGCGACTTCCCGAAGCTCGAGGTCTGGCGGACCGAGGACGGCAAGCCGACACTGTGGCCCCATCTGACCGGGCATCGCCGCGACTGTCGGCGACGGGCCGATGCCCGCCGATCTCGCAGGGAGACGGATCGGCCCCTCTGGCTGCCGATCGGCTTGACCTCCGTCATCGTCGAATGCGCGCTGGCTAGGCCGTTGGCTACATCGGTGGAGCAATATTGGTGCTCAATACCGGCTGTTCGCGACCGTCAGGTTGTGGCCGGGTCAAGTCAGTCAGCTTCACAAGACAAGTGTCCGCTACCCGCCCGGTCACCGACCTTCACTGGCGAGCGGCGCTCTTTCCGCCTCAACCATCTGCCGCGCTGCGCTCGCCAATCCGGTCGGATCCAGCGATTCGAGCAGCCGGCACGCAGCCTCGGTGCGTTGCCCGTAGCTGCGACGCGTCGAGCGCTGATAGCACGGGTCGTAGTGCTGCGTCATCACGCTCTCGAACAGTTCGTCGACCCGACCTTCCACGGCCAGCGCCATCCAGCGCCCGAGCGTCTCCTTGCCGACCTGCGGCTTCAGGGGCTCGAGCTTGTGCACCATGCCCTGCGGGTCGGCCGCAAAGTTGGGGGTAGTCCTCGCGCCACAGCTTGACGCGCTCGACCATCGGCGCATGGATGTTGACCACGTAAATCGCAGCCTGAGACGTTCCCCTCGACTCGCCTCCTCTCAATGTTGCTCGCAAGGCGCCGAAACTTAACAGTGATGCTCTAGGGGAGAGCGACCTGTCATGTCGATCGCGGCTTGGCAAACAGTATCTGCAACCCGCCACCCGTAACCGTGCATCAGAGCATTGGCGTCAGAATCAATTCGGTTCGACAGCGTGGTTCACCTCTTGGCTGGACGGGTCCAGTCCTCAACCTAAGAGTATCGTTTTGTAAGAATTTTCAGGCTTCTTGTTAACCAATTATGGGTAACAATAGTAAGCCAATTCACCATGAATGCTTCTCGTATTGCCCTGTACGCGTTCCTCTTTTTGTTCTCGACCATCGCCCATGCTGGTCTAACAGATGAGATCCGGGCTGACGCTGTCACAATCTTATACCATAGCTGCTTGTCTTCGAAGCCGCCAACGAACACACCGGAGTACTTGGCGATGCGGCCTCGCCTGTGTATTTGCGGAGCAGAAAGAATCATCGATGCAGGTACCGCGGCGTTCGAGGGGGGTAAGGATAGTATAGACCAAACTCAGATCAATGAGATTCGAGAGTGGTGCCTGCAGCACCAAGCTGAATTCGAAGGCAAACCACCGTCGCCAAGACTTGCAAAACTCAAGAAAACGAACGACAGTGTCCTATTCAATGGGAAGACGCATCGCTTTACGGCCTTCAGACAACATGTTTTCTCCAAAGACAACCAGTTAGTTAATACTATCGAACTTAAGAATAATGAATATCTACTCGACTTCCAAGTAGCGCCAGACAACTCTTCAGCAAGTATCTTTGACGTAAGAATCGGGCAGCGATATGAACTCGTCCCACTGTCTGGCGCTCCACGTGATATATATGGGCAAAGTATAATCAACCACGACTGGGCATTCTTGATGCTAGACGGTAAGCTCGATTTCACTCTAATTGACTCGAAGCGTAACCTGATGGCAGTTCACACCACCCATGTTGAGGATGGATCGAAACGTGTCACCCACTTTGTTCGCTCCCAGGCGTTGATGTGCGACGCGTTGAGGGAGGCAAGGACTCGCGCAATCCAATCTGCGGCCATCAGCATCTTCAAGGAAGTGCTGATCGCCGCCATAAGAAGCTATGCAGGTGCCAGCTACAGCGGGGGCAACTTCACCGCCTACACGACGTCCGGACAACTCGTAACGGGAACCTATTCCCGGTACGATCCGTCATGGCTCGGCGAACACTACTCGCGCGGGCTTGACGCTGTGTTTCAGGGTACCGCTTCGCTGGTCGACATCAATCGCGAGCTGACGCGATTGGAATGCGATTCACGGTAGGTCAGTTTCGAGGCGAGCAGGTGGCATTGGTTCGCAGACCAAGCACGAACGACCGCAGCCTGCCGTAATCAGCCGATTTCGCAATCGGCTGCCACCAGTTGCCGCACGGCTTTCGCGAGCCCCATCGACCGCAGCGATTCGAGGGTCATCCCCTTAGCCTCGGTCCGCGTCCCATAGCTCCGCCGCGTGGAACGCCGGTAGCAGGGGTCATAGTGCTGCACCATCACGCTCTCAAACAGCTCGTCGACGCGCCCGTCCGCGGCCAGCGCCATCCAGTGTGAGAGCGTTTCCTTGCCGACCAACGGCTTCAAGGGCTCGAGCTTGCGCACCATGCCCTGCGGGTCGAGGGCAAAGTGGGGGTAGTCCTCGCGCCACAACTTGACCCGCTCGGCCATCGGCGCATCGATGTTGACCACCGGCGAGCCATGCATCGCCTCGTGGAGTGACTCCGGCAACTGCAGGTTGCCGATCTTCTTGCTCTCGGCCTCGACCCAGACGACGCGGCCGGGGTCGAGCTTTCGCATCTCGGCGAGCAACGCGCTGTCGAAGAGCTTCTGCGTCGGCTGCGGATCATCCGGCAGGTCGCCGAGCAGCGAGCCGCGGTGGTGCGCCAGTTCCTCCAGTTCGAGCACCTGCTGCCCCTGGCGCCGCAACTCGTGAAGCAACCGCGTCTTCCCTGACCCCGTGGGCCCGCACAGCACCCGGTAGCTGAATGATCTCGACAGCGTGTCCAACCCCTCGCGCACCCAGCGCCGGTAGCTCTTCCAGCCGCCACTCAAGACATCGACTTCGAAGCCGATGGTGCGCAGGTTGTCGGCCCACAGCCGGCTGCGCTTGCCGCCACGGAAGCAGTACACCAGGAAGCGGTCCTGCGGCGTGTAGCGCGAGATCAGCGGCTTGATCTGGTCGGCAATGTTGCGCAGCGAGTACGCCACGCCGACCAGGTAGGCGCTGTGCTGGTCGGTCTTGTGGCGGATGCCGACCTCGGCGAACTCGGCGTCGTCCACCACGGGCAGGTTCACGGCGCCCGGAACGTGGTCTTGCGCAAACTCGTGCGGCGAGCGCGCGTCGATCACCAGCGCATACGACGCGAACTCCCGCACTCCGATCTGCTGCGGATGCACCTGTGCTGCGACGGTGTCGGCGGGACTGACCATGGCTTCGACCTGACCTGGGCCTGCTGAAAACGAGTCGGAAATCATCGCGAGGACGGCACCGCTTCCTTCCTACATTGGACTCATGTGCCGGCGTCTTGCTCCTTCGACAGGAGCCGATCGGCGGACCGAACCGGGAGTGCAACGTGCCGAAGCAAGCAACTGTAGTCGCACCGACGGATTGCGCAACGCGCACCGCCCACCCTGCCCGCGTTTGCGCCTTCGTGCTGGCGGTTGCCCTCGCAACCGCAGCCGCTCCCGTCCGCGCCGTCGACGGCTGCCTGTTGCTGCTGTGCCTCGCGGCCCCGAGCTGGCGTGCGGTCGCGCAATGCGTGCCGCCGGTGACGCAGGCGCTGCGCGATCTGGCGCGCGGCCGTCCGTTCCCGACCTGCGCGATGGCCGGGCCGGGCAACACCGCCAGTCATCGCTGGGCCAGCGCGCCCGACCACTGCCCGGTGCAGTACACGCGCGCGATCGAGGTGGAGAACGGCTTCATCTACCAATGCGACTACGACGGTGCGATCTCGGTCTCGATCGACGGCAGCCCGTGGGCGCGAACCTGGTGGAGCATGTCCGGCGGCCCGACGGTGACCGAGTACTCGCCCACGGCCAAGGCCACGCTGGGCAGTTGGGATCCGCAGTTCGAGATCGACTACGCCAACTGGCTCGCTGCGCACCCGCCGCACCAGCCACCGTGCACAGGCTGCTGAGCAACGGCCATGGATCCCGCGACCTTCGCAGCTCTGGCAGCCGTTTGTGCACCCCTGGTGCATGCAGATACCGCGCGCGCCGTGGTGATGGCCGAGAGCAGCATGAATCCGCACGCCATCGGCGTCGTCGGCGGCGCCCTCGAGCGTCAACCTCGCGGGCTCGGCGAAGCGGTTGCAACCACGGTTGCACTCCGGGATGGCGGATGGAACTTCAGCGTCGGCCTCGCGCAGATCAACGTGCGCAACTTCGAGCGGCTCGGCCTGACGGCGGCGGCGGCGTTCGACCCCTGCGCGAACCTGCGCGCGATGCAGACCATCCTCGGCGAATGCCTGGCCGGAACCGCGCGCGCAACGCCGGCGCAGACAGCGTTGCGCGAGGCCTTGTCCTGCTACTACAGCGGCAACTTCGTCACCGGCTTGCGCGACGGCTACGTGCGCCGCGTCGCGCGCAATGCGAACCCGCTCGTCGACCACGCTTCCCCCGCAACCGATCGGAAGGATCTTCGATGAACCGTCTCCACGTCTACCTCCGCCGCTGCCTCTTCCTGCCGAGACTCGCATTCGTTCTTCTGCCCGTGCTCGTGCGGGCGGAGGGCTTCGACAAGATCGAAGACACGGTCAACAACATCAACACGATCCTCGTCACGATCTCGGTGGCGGTGGTGACGATCTCGATCATCTGGGCCGGCTTCAAGATGATCTTCCAGGGCGCGCGGCTGGCCGATGTGGCCAACGTGCTGATCGGCGGCACGCTCGTCGGCGGCGCGGCGGCTTTCGCGGCCTACATCGTCGAATGAAGGACTCTGCCGTGGTGCCCACCGAAGCAATCTACAAGGGCGCGACCCGTCCGGCGATGAAGTTCGGCATACCGCTCGTGCCTTTGGTCGTCCTGTTCGGCGGCGGCATGCTGCTGATCATGTGGGGCGGCACGCTCGTCGGCTGGTGGGTGCCGGCAGCGGTGCTCGCGTCGTTCGTTCCCGCGCTGGCCTGGATGCGCTTCGTCACCGCGCGCGACGACCAGCGCTTCCGCCAGATCTTCATCGCCGCGAAGCTGCGCCTGCATGACCGCAACCGCCGCTTCTGGCATGCGCGCAGCTATTCGCCCACGCTGCTGTCGGGGGTCCGCGATGTTCGCCACGCTTGAGCGCATGGTCGCCGGTCAGCCACGCCTGCCGGCCGAGCGGCCGCGGCATTGGGCGCAGGCCCGGCGCGAGAACGCGCTGGCGCGGTTCGTGCCGTTCTCGTCGCTCGTCAGCCCGCACGACGTGATCACGCGCGGCGGCGACTACTTCAGGGTCTGGCGGCTCGACGGCGTGCCCTTCGAGTGCGCCGACGAAGCCTTGATCGCCGAGCGGCACGAAGCGCTGTGCAGCCTGCTGCGCAACCTGAGCGGCGGGCAGTGGGCGGTGTGGATGCATCGCCTGCATCGCAATGTGGTGGACGCGCTGCGGGACCCGCCGGAACCCGGCTTCGCACGCGATCTGTCGCTGGCCTATCACTCCCGCCTTCGTGCGCAGCCGATGATGAGCAACGAGCTGTACCTGACGCTCGTCTACCGGCCGAACGGCTCGCGCATGAACCGTGCGCTGCAGTCGACGCGGCGGTCGCTGGCTTCGATCGCTCAGGCGCAGGCGGATGCCATGCGGCTGATGGAGGAACGCACGGCGCAGGTCGAACGCGTGCTGCGCGGCTTCGGGCCGCAGTTGCTGGGCACTCGGACGGCCCGAGGGCGCAGCTACTCGGAAGTCGCCGAGTTCCTTGGCTACCTCGTCAACGGCTGCTGGCGCGCGGTTCCACAGCAGGCCGGCCCGCTGTACCGCACGCTGCCGACAACGCGGCTGTCCTTCGGAGGCGACAAGCTCGAGCTGCGCCACGGCGACCGGCGGCGCTACGCGGCGCTGGTGGACATCAAGGAGTACGCCGACGCAGTCGAGCCCGGCATCCTGAATGCGCTGCTCTACGAGCGCAGCGAGTTCATCGAGACGCAGAGCTTCTCGATTCTGCCGCGGCGCGAGGCGATACGCGCACTGCAACTGCAGCGCGACCAGTTGATCGCCAGCGACGACGTGGTCGCGAGCCAGGTCGCCGACATGGACGTCGCGCTCAACGACCTGGGCGACGGGCAGTTCTGCATGGGTGAGTACCACTACAGCCTCGTCGTCTTCGGCGACGATGTGGCCGATGCCGGCCGGCGCGCCGCGCAGGCGATCGGTGCCGTCGGCGAATCCTCCAGCCTGCAGATGTCGCCGGTGGACCTGGTGGCCGACGCGGCCTGGTTTGCCCAGATGCCCGGCAACTGGCGCTGGCGCCCGCGCGAGGCCAAGCTGTCGTCGCGCGCCTTCGCGGCGCTGGCGACCAGCCACAACTTCGCCCGCGGCAAGCGCGACGGCAACCCCTGGGGCGAGGCGCTGGCGCTGCTGCGCACGCCGTCGGGCCAGCCGTTCTACCTGAACCTGCACAGCAGCCCCGAGGGCGAGGACTCCGGCGACCAGAAGCTGCCGGGCAACACGCTGATCATCGGCTCCACCGGCGTCGGCAAGACGACGCTCGAGATGTTCCTGCTGGCGCTGACGCGCAAGTGGAACCCTGCCCCGCGCCTGGTGCTGTTCGACCTGGACCGCGGCTGCGAGATCGCGCTGCGCGCACTCGGCGGCCTGTACTTCGCGCTCGAAGCCGGCAAGCCGACTCATCTCAACCCGTTGCAGCGCGAGCCCACGCCGGCGCGCATGCAGTTCTGGGAGCAGTTGATCCGCACCTGCATCGCCACCGCCGCCCTGCCGCTGCTGCCGGCCGACGAGCATGCCATCGCCGATGCCGTCAAGGCGATGGCGATGCTGCCGGCGCCGCTGCGCCGCTTCTCGACCGTCCGGCAGAACCTGCCGAAGGCGGGCGAGAACAGCCTGTACGAACGGCTCGGCCGCTGGTGCCAGGGCGGCGCACTCGGCTGGGTGTTCGATGGTGACGGCGACCAGGCCGACGACCGCCGGCTCGATCTGAGGTCTGCGTCGGTGATCGGCTTCGACACCACCGAGTTCCTCGATCTGCCCGAGGTGCGCACGCCGGTGATGATGGTCCTGCTGCAGGTGATGGAAGAGCTGGTTGACGGCCAGCGGCTGATCTATGTGATCTCCGAGTTCTGGAAGGCGCTGGACCACGAGGTCTTCAGCGACTTCGCCAAGCAGAAGCAGAAGACGATTCGCAAGCACAACGGCCTGGGCATCTACGACACGCAGAGCCCGTCGGACGTGCTGCAGCACGCGATCGGCCGCACGATGGTCGAGCAGAGCGTGACGAAGATCTTCCTCGCCAACCCGGCAGCGGTGCGCGAGGAGTACGTCGAAGGCTTCGGCCTCAGCGGTGCGGAGTTCGAGATCGTGCGAAGCCTTGGCGCGCAAGGCGGCCGGCGCTTCCTGGTCAAGCAGGGCCATGCCAGCGCGATCTGCGAGCTCGACCTGTCGGGCCTGGAAGACTTCGTCACGGTGCTCTCGGCGACGACGGACAACGTCGCGCTGCTCGACACGCTTCGCGAACGGCACGGCAACGATCCGTGTCAGTGGCTTCCCGTTCTGCTGCGCGAGGTTCAGGATCGCAGGTCCCGGTCTTCGAGGAGTACAGCATGAGCTTCGGTCGCCTGTTCATTGCCGCCGCTATAGCGTGCGGCTCGTTCACCGCCACGGCGCAGTTCGTCAAGGGCAACGAAGCGGTGCACACGATGCCGGACGGCACGACGCGCGTCGAAACGCCGCCGCTGCCCGCCACGGGCCCGATCCGAAACACGAAGCCTTGCGCCGCGGCCGACAACTGCCACGGTGGCGCCTGGCTGATGGTCGAGACCAAGGACGGTCTGGTCGAGTGCACCGAAGCCTATGCGCGGCCGGACACCTGCCGTGCGTCGAGCTACGGCAAGGCGAAGCTGCTGCGCCTCTGGGTCGTGAAGTCGGGCGACACCTGGCTGCAGTGCCAGTCGCCCGATCTCGCCAGCAAGTGCGTGAACATGTTCGCGCGCCCGCCCGCCAACCTGCCCTTCCCGGCGGTCCAGTAGGCGAAACGGAGCCACCCCATGTTCACCTGGGTCGGCACGCAGCTCGACGCCATCCTGAGCACCTACGTGTTCGGTGTCGTCTCGGCGCTGATGACGGCGATCTCGCCGCTCGCGCTGGCGGCGATGACGACCTGGGTACTGCTCTACGGCTGGGCGATCCTGCGCAACGAGGTGTCCGAGACCCTGCCCGTCTTCATGTGGAAGGTGTTCAAGATCGGGCTCGTCTTCGCGGTCGCGCTGCAGGCGGTGTTCTATATCGCCAACGTCGCCGATACCGCGAACGCGCTCGCGATGGGTGTGGCCAGCACCTTCTTGCCCGATGGCGTCGACCCGAATACGGTCACGTCGCCGTATGCCCTGCTCGACAAGTTCAACGACGACGCGAGCACGCAGATCGCCGACATCATGAAGGAGGCCAGCATGTTCCGGTTCGACCTGCTGCTGGCGGCTGCGATCTTCTCGATCGGCTCGGTCATCTTCCTGTGCATCGCGCTGTTCGTCGTCACGCTGTCGAAGCTGCTGCTTGCCTTCGTCATCGCCGTCGGCCCCTTGTTCCTGCTCTGCCTCGCGTGGCGGCCGACGCAGCGCTTCTTCGACAGCTGGTTGTCGATGGTGCTCAACACCGTCGTGCTGACGTGGTTCGCGTTCTTCGCGCTCGGGCTCAGCGCATTCATGGGCGCGTCGATGTTCAAGGCGATTCAGGATGGCGGCGGCTTCCTGGGCGAGAACTTCAACGTGCTCGGCGAGGCGGTTCGCTACTGTGTGCTGATGGTGCTGATGGCGATCATCTGCTTCCAGGCGCCGAGCCTCGCATCCGCGCTGACCGGCGGCGTGGCCGTGCAGCAGGGCATCCAGATGGTGCAGAACGCGCTGATGGTCGCCGGGCTTCGATCGGTGGCGATGAGCCGCGGCGCGGCCGCCTCGACCGCCGGTGGCTCGATCCGCCCAAGTCTCGCCCGCACCGCAGCCTACCGGCTTGCCGCGCTGCGCGGCCGCAACTGAACCCGACCCCCGAGGGAGACTGCAATGAACCCCCTGCTTCGTCTGATCCCAGTCATCGCGATCGCCTTGGCTAGCACTGCGTGCCGGGCGCAGGGCATTCCCGTCATCGACGCCGCCAACCTTGCACAGACGGTGCAGCAGGTGGTCAACGACATCACGAAGATCAACAACCAGGTGCAGCAGATCAGCCAGCTGCAAGGCCAGCTCGCGAGCATGAACGGCCTGCGCGGGCTGGGAACGATCCTCGACAACCCGCTGCTGCGCAACTACGTGCCGGAGAAGGCTTACACGTTCGTCAACGCGGTCGATGCGTCGGGCTACTCGGGCCTGAGCGGCACCGGCAAGGCGCTGCGCGACGCGCGCATGGTCTACAACTGCGGCGATCTCGAAGACACAGCGCGAAAGGTCTGCGAAGCAACGCTCGCCCAGCCCTATCAGCACAAGGGCCTGCTGCAGGACGCGATGAGCGCCGCTGCAGGCAGGCTGTCGCAGATCAGCGCGCTGATGGGCAGCATCGATGCGACGAGCGACCAGAAGGCGGTGCTCGAGATCCAGGCGCGCATCGGCTCCGAGAACGCGCTGCTCGCGCACGAGATGACGCAGATCCAGATGCTGCAAGGCATGGCCGACGCCGACGAGCGCATCGCCCGCTCGCGCGACCGCGAGCGCCAGTACCAGATGCTCGGCCGAACCGGCCGGATCGCCGACTACCTGCCCTGAGCCCCGACCATGAACGCCTCACGCTCGCCGAGCGAAGCCGCCGCATTGCCGATCGCCGCCGAAACGGGCGATTCGGCCGCCTTCGGCGCCAACCGCGCCTGGGAGATCGACCGCGCGATGGCGCTCGAACGCTCCGAGCGCAAGGCCTGGCGCGTCGCCGTGGCCGGCATGGTGCTGGGCCTGCTCGGCATCGCCGCGGTCTTCGTGCAGGGGTCTCTGCGCCGCGTGGTCGAGATTCCGATCGTCGTCGACCGCGTCACTGGCGAGACGACGATCCAGCAGCGCCTGTCGGTCGAGACGGTGCCGCCGATGGAGGCGCTCGACAAGCACAACCTGGCGGCCTTCGTGCGGGCGCGCGAGGGCTACAACTGGCAGTTCCTGCAGCGCGACTTCGACCAGGTCGCGCGCATGACAGTGCCTGCCGTCTTCGGTGCGTACAGCCGACAGTTCGACGGCGACGGCGCGCTGCACAAGAGGATCGCAGCAAGCGAAGACTGGCGCATCGACATCGTCGGCGTGCGGCTGGCGCCATCGGGGCGGCGCGGCAATCGCGGCGAAGCGACGGTGACGTACGACAAGGTCGTCCACCTCGTCGAGCGCAACCTGTCGGATACGAAGACCCGGCACGTCGCGAGCATCGTCTACGAGTACCAGCCCAAGGTGCTCGCCAAGGAGCGCGACCGGCTCGAAAACCCGTTCGGTTTCGTCGTCACCGCCTACCGCTCCGATCCGGAGATCAATACGCCGCCGGCCGGGGGGCGACCATGAGGGCAATCGTCTTGCGCTGGAGCGCATCCGCACTCGCGGCTTTGTTCTTCGGTGGTGCGCAGGCCGACGACCCGCGCCTGCGCGATGTGGTCTACGACCCGCACGCAGTGGTGACCGTGCCCGTCAAGCGCGGCGTGGTGACGCACATCATTCTCGACGCCGACGACGCGCTGACCGACATCGGTTCGGGATTCGGCGGCGACTGCGGCAAGCCGGAGTCGGCATGGTGCGTTGCGGCGCAGGCGGGTGGACGCAACATCTTCGTCAAGCCCAAGTCGACGGCATCGGCGCCGAACAACCTTGCGGTGGTGACCGACAAGCGCACCTACGCCTTCCGATTCGTGGTGCTCGACGACAGCGACAAGCGCCCGCCGGTGTACCGGCTGACCGTTCGCGCACCCGCCGCGCGCCAGGCGCCGGTCGCGCGCTCCGGGCCGTCCGTAGCGACCGCAGCGCTCGCCCTGCCGTTCGAGTCGCCGCTGCCATCACCACGGGAGCTTGTCGCCGAGCGGCTGCAGGCCAGGCCCGAGGTCGTGAACTCGCAGTACTCGATCGCGCAGGGTGAGGGCTCGGACGACATCGTGCCGACGCTCGTCTTCGACGACGGCCACTTCACCTACTTCCGCTTTCCGGGCAACCGCGAAGTGCCCGCCGTGTTCCAGGTGCTCGCCGACGGCAGCGAGAACCTCGCCAACGCGCGCATGGAAGACGACCTGCTCGTAGTCGATCGCGTGAGCCGCCGATTGATGCTGCGCGCAGGCGCGGCCGTTGTCGGCGTCTGGAACGACGCCTTCGATTTGGACGGCGTGCCGCCGGTCGCCGGTACGACCGTGCCAGGCGTGCAGCGCGTCATCCGGGCAGATGCCGGTCAGGCCGAACGCGCGGCGAGCGTGAGAGGGCCGAAGCATGAATGACAAGGCAGTGGCTCCGGGCGCCGACGCGTCGGAACGCGATCGATCCGGCGAAACGTTGGAACCGCTGCCGGGCGAGCTGGGCATCCCCGACGTTGCACGCCCTGCCCGCGCGCCGATGTCGAAGAAGGGATTGCTGGCCGTCGGCTTGCTGGTCGCGTCGCTGGTGGCGGTGTCGGCGTTCTGGTTGCAGCGCTTCGTTGCAAGCGGCAGGAATCCGGACGACGCCGCATCGACACGCGTCGGCGACAAGCCGGCTGCGGCCGGAGCCGCGCCGCGCAGGCTCGAGATGCCTTCGGCGCCTGCCAGTGCGGCCTCGGCGCCAGGCCAGGCCGTGCGCATTCCTCAACTGGTGCCCACCACCGAAGAGACCGCCGAGCCGATCGGCGTTCGCCGCACTGGTGCGACGCCGCGCACCGGCGGCGCGAAATCGGTCCTTCCGCAGGATGCGCCCGTCGTGGTGCTGTCCACCCGTCCCAGAACCGGCGCCTCGAAGTCCGGGCGCCCCGACAGCCCGGCGAGCGATCAGGTGGCGAACGACGACGCAGCGAACGCAGGCGACGCGCTCGAAGCGACCCGACGCAACCTCGTCGCGTACCAGCGGCAGCTTGAAGGTCTGCTCGACACGCTGAACAAGAGCACGGCAGTCGCGACCGGTCACGGGGCCGCACCTTTGCCTGCTACGGACGCATCCCCCATCGGAATGCCCCCGATCGGGGGAGCGAGCCATTCCCCTCCAACGGGGGGCCTCTTCGGGGGGCAGTTGCAGGCATCGGTCACGCCGCGTGTCACCGCATCGATGCTCGGCAACCGCAGCCTCACCCTGCCCAAGGGCACGTCGTTCACCTGCGCGCTGAAGACCAAGGTCATCAGCGCGGCCTCGGGGTTCGTCGGCTGCCAGGTGCTGCGCAATGTCTACAGCGCCGACGGTCGGGTGCTGCTGATCGAACGCGGCTCGCACATGGACGGCGAATACCGCGTCGCGTCGTTCCGTTCCGGCACGGTCCGCATCCCGGTGCTGTGGACGCGCATCCGCACGCCGAACGGGGTGACGGTGGACATCGAATCCCCCGGCACCGGCCAGCTTGGCGAGTCCGGCGTCGACGGCTACGTCGACAACCGATGGGTCGAACGCATCGGCGCGGCGCTGCTGCTTTCGCTGATCAACGACTCGGTGCAGTTCGTGCTGCAGAACCAGGCGAACGACGCGACCGGCGACACGATCATCCTGCCCAGCACCACGTCGAGCGCGAACAAGCTCGCCGAGAAGGTGCTCCAGAACACGATCAACATCCCGCCGCTGATCTACCAGAACCAGGGCGGCATCGTCGGCATCTACGTCGCGC
>JACSRM010000128.1 GCA_014879745.1 Burkholderiaceae bacterium
CCCACCGATGGCCATCAACGAGCTGCGTGCGATCGCCACCTTCGGCAAGGCGGTCGAGCTGGGCAGCATCCGCCGCGCCGCGCTCGCCCAGGGCGTCACGCCGCAGGCGGCGAGCCAGGCGCTGGCGCAGCTGGAGGACCATCTGGGCGTGCGCCTGCTGCACCGCACGACGCGCAGCCTGGCTCTGACCGAGGAAGGCCAGCGCTTGCTGGAGACGACGCGCCCGGCGCTGGCGGCGCTGGAGCGCGCGCTCGCCCAGGCGCGCGAGGCCAAGGACGAGATCGCCGGCCCGTTGCGCATCGTCGGGCCGAGGTCGTCGTTCGCGCCGGTGCTGATGCCGCTGGTCGACGAGTTCTGCCGTGCCTACCCCGGCGTGCAGCCCGACATCCAGCTCGACGACGGCAAGACCAACTGGGTGCTCGATCGCGTCGACGTCGGTTTTCGCATCGGCGCCTCGGCCGACGAAGGCGTGATCGCGCGGCGGCTGTTTCCGGTGCAGCTGATCATCTGCGCCGCACCGTCGTACCTGCAGCGCCACGGCGTGCCGAGGTCGCTGGACGAGCTGGCGGCGCACCGCTGCAGCGCGTTTCGCCATCCGGCCACCGGCCAGGTGCTGGCCTGGTACCTGAACATCGATGGCGAGGTCGTGCACCGCCACGTCGCGCCGGCGCTCTCCACGAACGACACCGAGCTGGAGCTGCAGGCGGTGCTGGCCGGGCAGGTGATCGGCCAGGTCGCCAATCTCTCGGCGGCGGCGCACATCCGCAGCGGCGCGCTGGTGCCGTTGCTGCTGCAGCACATGAGCAGCCACATCGGCGTGCACCTGTACTACGGCAGCCGCGAGGCGCAGCCGCGGCGCGTGCGTGCGTTCATCGACCTGGCGATCGAGCGGCTGCTGGAGACGCCGGCCTACGTGCTCGGCGCGAAGGAGTTGAACGCGGCGGCGACCGCAATCTCGAAGGCCAAGCGCCGCCGATGAACGAGGGGCTTGCCAGCCTGGACGCGTTTGGCCGCCGCTGTTGGCCAGCCTGCCAACGCTCGGCGCAGCGTCTCGACGGGTCGCTCGTTGCCAGGCCGTTTAGCAGCGACTGACCGATATTGCCGAGGCCGATGGGCCGGAGTGGGTCGAGTCCTGACAGCCGTCCCGTCGAACTCGAGGCGTAAAAACCGACATTCAATTCGATGATGCGATCCCGCTGACGTATGCCAGCACCAGCCGCAGCCACCAGCCGACGATACCCGAGGCAGTCCTTGCGCCCGGCGTCGGTATCGTCCACAGTTGCTCGCCGCAAACGCCTGCGGCCCTGCGCGGTCAGGAAGGAGCGCAAACCGACACATCAAGCACTTGCTGCTCACTCGGGGGCAGCGGCGCTGGGGCGGGTATCGCAGCCGCGGGTTCGGCTGCTGCGATAAGCCCAGATGCGTGAGTGAGAAGGCTGGCAAGGCGTTCGACCTCGCGGTGCTGAATTGCGCCAAAAAATCAGCGTGCAGGTGACTCATCGGCGCGACTAACCTCGGACGGCGGGCAGCCCCGGTGATGGCGGCCGCGAGGGGCAGCGATGAAGAGAGGTCTGAGCTACGCCGAAGCGATGGACTACGTCGGCGTCAAGCGCCGCACTTTCGACGCGATGTGGCGGCCGCGGCTTTGCGCCTTGCAGCAAGGCACGAGCCTGATCTTCGGTCGCGACGAGCTCGACCGGCTCTTCGACCAGCTCAAGACCGCCCGCGACGATCGATCCGGCGCTGTGCACGGACGCCGCACCAGCTCGCACAATGACATCCGGAACGAACGGCCCGCCCCCACGAAAGGAGTAGCAACATGGGCCGACGAGTACCGCGGATCTACCCCGGAAGCGAAGGAACCTGGACGGTCGACAAGTGGTACGCCAGCACTCGACTTTTCCGGCGTTGCTTCGCGGATTTTGAGGAAGCAGAGAAGTGGTTGATCCGCCATCTCGAGCAGCTTCGCGCTGCCGAGTCGCAAGGCAAGCGACCCGAGCGGCTATTCGGTGAGGCCGCCGCGCACTACCTGTCGAAGCACGAGACCGAGCCCTCCATCGTCAGCGAGACCTATCACCTCAAGAGCATCATGCCGACCATCGGCAATTTGCCCATCAACCAGGTTCACGACGACGTCTTGGCGCCGCACGTGAAGAATCGCCTGGCCGAGGGATGGGCACCTCAAAGTGCCCGCCTCGAACGTGAAGGGGCGCAAGCGGTCGCGCCTGCTGGTTTGCAACAGCGTCGCTCAATCAGTCGTCGAGTCGGTGCGTGGCGAGCACCACGAGTTCGCGTTCGTCTACCAGCGGCGAAAGACGGATGGCAGCGCGGGCGTGCACCAGCCGCACCCGCTCGGCACCATGAACAACACGGCCTGGCAGCGCGCACGGCGGGAGGCCGGGTTGAGCGACCTGCACGTGCACGACCTGCGGCACACGATCGGCATGCGTTTGAGGGAGGCCGGCGTCGGTGAGTCGACCCGGGCGGACATCCCGTGGCACGCCAGCCCGACGATGACGCACCACTACAGCATCGCGCAGATCGTCGAATTGCACCACGCCCTGGAGAAGATCAAGGACGACACGGGCCGCTGGAACAAGAGCCTGGCGACACTGAAACTCGAACAACAGGCAGCACAGCGGGACACGAGCCCCGCAAGAGTCCCGCAGCAAGAAAGAACGGCTTAGAGGCGGAAGCCTCTAAGCCGTTGATTCACAAGCAGTAAGTTGGCGCGGCTGGCAGGAATCGAACCCACGACCCCTTGGTTCGTAGCCAATTATGTCGAGACGTCCTGAGACGTTCTGATACGAAGAAATGTGTTGTTCGTCAATGACTTAGGCGGCACAATCAGTGTCTCCGGATTCCGCCACCGACCACACTATCCCATTCGCAGTTTACCCCTCGGTTTACCCCCTGGGATTCTGCCGCTTCAGATGACTCGCTATCCAAAGTCTGGCCGTGGCCGTCGCTGGACCGTGGCGGAACTGAAGGCCATCCGCAACTCCTGGCGGGGCGACACCCTCGCGGATGGGGATGGTCTCTCGGGAACCGTGCGCGTGAGCGACACCAACGCGACGACGGTCCATTGGCGATATGCCTTCAAGCGTGACGGGAAGGTAGCGTGGCACTACTGTGGCACGTGGCCAAACTCGACTCTCGAAGCGATCCGCGCGGCGCGCGACGCGGCACGTGAAGCACTCAGGTGCCGCGTCGACCCAAACGAGAAGCGCGAAGCCGACCGAGTCGAAGCGCGTGAACGAATCAAGGCCGTCATTGCTGAAGACGAGCGACGCAAGGCCGAAGACGTTTCGGTCGAGTCATTGGTCCGGGAGTGGTTGAAGTCCGGCGTGCTTCGCAAGGATGGCAATGCCGAATTGATTCGCGTTTTCGAGAAGGATGTGTTCCCGAGAATCGGACCAAGGGCGGTGCGAGCGCTGACGGAACAGGACCTGCGCGAAACCCTGGGCGTGGTCGTCGGTCGAGGCGCCAACAGATTGGCGGTGACCTTGTACCGCGATATCCGTCAGGCCTTCAGGTGGGCCGAGAAGCGACAGCCCTGGCGCCGATTGTTGACGGAAGGCAACCCAGCCGAACTGCTGCAGATCGAAACCATCGTTGATCCCGCCTATGACCTGTCGAACACACGCACCAGAGTCTTGGCCGAAGCCGAGATCGTGGAACTGCAGAGCATTTTTCATCGCATGGCAACGGACTACACCCGAGCGACGAACAAGCGAAGCGCGCATCGCCCCGTGCAGTTGACCACCCAGCATGCGCTGTGGATCAGCCTGTCGACAGCGTGCCGGATGGGTGAGTTGCTAATGGCGCAGTGGAAGCATCTTGACCTCGACAAAGCGACCTGGTTCATCCCCAAGGAAAACGTCAAAGGAGCCCGTGGAAAGAAGCAGGACCACCGGGTCTTTTTGTCCGCATTCGCTCTGCAACACTTTCAGGCCCTGCATGGGCTCACGGGCGGGACGGCATGGTGCTTTCCGTCATCCGACAAAGAAGACCATGTGGATGTGAAGACGGTGAGCAAACAGGTCGGCGACAGACAGCATCGCTTCAAGAAGCGGGCATTGCTGCCCGGCCGCAGAAACGACGATAGCCTTGTCCTTGGTCGGGGTGCCAACGGCGAATGGACGCCGCATGACCTTCGCCGCACAGCGGCAACGATGCTGCAGGCCCTCGGCATAGCGCCCGAGGTGATCGATCGTTGCCAGAATCATGTACTGGCGGGCAGCCGCGTCCGCCGTCACTATTTGACCCACGCCTACGATCAAGAGAAGCGCCAAGCCTGGGCGCGACTTGGAAAGGCCCTCGAAACCATCTTCGCACCGGAAACAATGGGCAGTAGCCGGGGCGAAGCCGTTCGGAAAAATGCCGCCGCCCCAGAAGGCGCCGTGCCCGCATAGGCGTCTTCTCTCTCGACGCGGCTATGCGGACATGGCGAGCTCTAGCACGGCGCCGACCAGGGCGGCGATCAAACTTCCCCGGCACCAATGCAGTGAACTGGCCGACGGATGTGGGCACGTTCAACTGCGCCGACGCTGGGGCGGCCCTCGGCAGGGCATCGCCCCGGAGGATTGCCTAACTCACCTTCCGCTTGGTCCCATCAGGGCAAACACTAAGTCTAGTTGCAATAGCATCTAGTTGCTATTACATCTAAATGAGCATATTCTTGCGCCTCGTCAAATGAGCCCGCCCCCCGCGCACTGACCTCTTCACTTGGAGACAAACCATGACATTCAGCAGGCAAGGACTCACAGCCGCGCTCACTATCGCGTGCGCCATGGCAGGTGCGGTCGTCCCGGCTGCGGCAGAGACCATCAAGGTCGGCATCCTGGGTCCCTTTTCTGGCCCCTTTGCTCACTATGGCGCGCTGTTCAAGGACGGTGCCGAGGCCTACATCTCCGCGCAGGGCGGCAAGCTCGCCGGCAAGGAGGTCGAACTGATCTACCGCGACACCGGCGGCCCGAATCCCGGGCAGACCCGCACGCTGGCGCAGGAGTTGATCGTCAAGGACAAGGTCGACTACCTCGGCGGCTTCGTCTTTACGCCCAATGCGCTGGCGGTCGCGCCGCTGATCCAGCAGTCGCAGACACCTACCGTGATCTTCAATGCCGCTACCTCGGCCATCACCGACAAGAGCGAGTTCTTCATCCGCACAAGCTATACGCTGTGGCAGGTGACCGTGCCGCTTGCGCAGTGGGCGGCCAGGAACAATATTAAGAAAGTGGTCACGGCGGTCACCGACTACGGTCCCGGCATCGACGCCGAAACAGCGTGGAAGAGCGAGTTCACTAAACAAGGCGGCACCGTCGTCGAGAGCATTCGCATGCCCATCGCCACAACTGACTTCTCGCCCTTCGTGCAGCGCATCAAAAGTAGCGGCGCGCAGGCGGTCTACACCTTCCTGCCCGGCGGCCCACCCAACCTGGGCTTCGTCAAGGCCTACAACGAGAACGGCCTAGCCAAGGCCGGCATCCAGTTCCTGGGCACGGCCGAGACCGACGAGTTCGATCTGCAGAAGTTCGGCGACGCGGCGCTCGGTCTGACAACCGCTTTCCACTACTCGGCGGCACACGACTCGCCTGCGAACAAGGCCTTCATCGCCGCGCTGAGGAAGCGGGATCCGAGCGCAGTCGCCAATTACGCCTCCGTCGGAGCCTGGGACGGCATGTTCGTCATCCATAAGATGATCGAAGCCACCGGCGGCCGGCGCGACGGTCTGAAGGCCATCGCTGCGGCGCGCACGCTGCAGTGGGAGAGCCCGCGCGGCCCGGTGCGCATCGACCCGAAGACGCGCCACATCGTGCAAAACGTCTATCTACGCAAAGTTGAGAAGGTGGGACCTATGCTGGTCAACATGGAAGTGCAGAGTTTCGGCCCGCAGATCGACTACGGTCTGGACAAGTAGCCAACGACCGGCGCCGAGACGAAAGCAGAGGCAATGCAGCTACTTGCCAACGTCCTGATCGACGGACTGGCCTATGGCATGGTGCTGTTCATCATCGCGGCCGGTCTTTCGGTCACGCTCGGACTGATGCGCTTCGTGAATCTGAGCCACGGCGCCTTCGCGATGATCGGCGGTTATGCCGCCGCGCTGCTGACGCGCGAATCCGGGTGGAGCTTCTGGCTCGCCGTGCCAGTGGCCGTGTTGGCCACTGCACTGCTGGGCGGATTGCTCGAGGCTTTCGTGCTGCGCCACCTATATGGCCGCAGCGAGCTTAGCCAAGTGCTTTTCACCATCGGACTGACCTTCTTCTTGATCGCCGCGACGAATGCGCTGGCGGGGCCGCAGGTTCAACTGATCGTGTTGCCGCCGGTGCTAGCGCAGTCCGTCGACCTGGGCTTCCGCACGCTGCCAGCGCAGCGGCTGTTTGTCATCGGCACCGGCGTCGTAGTCGCCCTGACAGCCGCCTGGGCAGTGACGCACACCCGCTACGGCGTGTGGCTGCGCGCGGCGGTCGACCACGCCGAGACCGCAGCCACTCTGGGTGTGCCGGTGCGGCGGGTGCAGTGCGCCTGCTTCGCCATCGGCGCGGCGCTGGCGGGCCTGGGCGGCATCCTGGGCGCTGAGCTGATGCCGCTGGAGCCGTACTACGCGCTGAAGTACCTGGTGCTGGTGCTGGTAGTGGTGGCCGTGGGCGGCATGGGCAGCCTGCTCGGCTCGCTGATCGCCGCGATCACGCTGGGCACGGTGGAGACCGCCAGCAAATACCTGGCCTCAGATTGGGGCAGCCTGTTCTTCTTCCTGACGATGGCGGCGCTGCTGGCTTGGCGGCCGCAGGGTCTCTTGCACCGGGCCGGCACATGACGGTGATGGGTCCCGGCTCGGCGCCGCGCTGCGCCCCGGCCTGGCGGCTGCCGGCCATCGTGCTGGCGGTCGGCCTTGCGGCTTGGTTGTCGGTGCCCGACCAGCTCGGCCTGCTGACGCGCATCGCCTTCACCGCACTGCTGGTGTTGTCACTCGATCTGGTCGTCGGAATCGCCGGCCTGGCCACGCTGGGTCATGCGGCGGTGTTCGGCGTCGGCGCCTACGCTGCCGGCATCTTCGCGCTGCGCCTGCACCCCGACCCATTGTTCGGACTGCTCGTTGGTACTGGTGCCGGCGCCGCGCTGGCTGCCGCCAGCGGCGCGTTCCTCCTGCGCTACAGCGGCTTCACCTTCCTGATGTTGACGATCGCGGTGGCACAGATCGTCGCCAGTTTGGCGCAGAAGGCCAGGGACTGGACCGGTGGCGATGATGGCCTGTCGGGCTTCACGATGGGCCCGCTGCTTGGCAAGTTCGCCTTCGACCTGGAGGGGCGCACTGCGGCGCTTTACGCACTGGGAGTGCTGGTCGTCGGCCTGTACATCGCGCGCCGCGTTGTCGATTCGCCTTTCGGGCTGGCCGTGCGCGGCATTCACGAGAACCGTGCGCGTATGGCGGCACTCGGCACGCCCGTGGTGGCGCGACTGCTGGCGATGTACACGCTGGCCGGCGCGCTGGCCGGCGCCGCCGGTGCGGTATCGGCGCAGACCAGCGCGATTGTCGGCCTGGACAGTTTGTCCTTCGCCGTGTCGGCAGAAGCGCTGGTGATGTTGATCCTCGGCGGCGCGGGCCGGCTGCTTGGCGCGCTAATCGGCGCGGTGGCGTTCACCCTGTTGCACCACACCGCCGCCTCGATCAACCCCTACCACTGGCTGTTCGTCATCGGCTTCGCGCTGATGTTCGTCGTGCTGCTGCCGCCGCAGACGATTTGGCAGTGGCTGCAGGCGCGCTGGCAGATGCTTGGTATTGTGCACGCCCGCAACCCCAGCAAGGAGGTCGCGTGACGACAATGCTGTCGACGCAGGGCCTCGATAAGCGCTTTGGCGGCCTGCACGTTACGCGTGCCGTTACACTTCAACTGCATGCCGGGGATCGTGCAGCGCTGATCGGCCCCAACGGCGCCGGCAAGACGACGCTGGTGAACCTGATCAGCGGTGTGCTGGCGCCCAGCACCGGCAGCGTCTGGCTGGCAGGCGAGGACGTGACACGGCGGCTCCAGTCCCAGCGCGTGCGCGCGGGGCTGGCTCGGACCTTCCAGATCACGACTCTCGCACCGCGCTTGGCGGTGCAGCGCCAGATCGAGCTGGCGCTGTTCGAACGCGAAGGGCTGACCGGCCGGGCTTGGCGCAGCATCGACGCCTATCCGTCGCTGGCGGAAGAGGCCCGCGGTCTGCTGCGTGCCTTCGGCCTGGGTGAACATGCCGGCCTGGCAACCGAGCGGCTGTCCTACGGAGAACAGCGGCTGGTCGAGATGGTGCTGGCGATGGCGCTGCGCCCGCGCGTGCTGCTGCTGGACGAGCCGATGGCCGGCGTGCCCCAGGAAGAGGGGGCGCGGCTCCTCGCTGCACTGGATAGTCTGCCGCAAGAGCTGGCAGTGCTAATCATCGAGCACGACATGGACCTGGTGTTCCGCTTCGCGCGGCGCATCATCGTGATGGCCGACGGCGCGGTGCTGGCCGATGGCTTGCCCGAGGTGATCCGCAACGACCCCGCGGTTCGTACCGCCTACCTCGGACACTGAGATGGTCGCGCCGCTGCTGCTGTTGGAAGACATCGTCGCCGGCTACGGGCCGATCACTGTACTCAACAGCTTGAGCCTTAGTGTCGCGCCCCAGGAGCGGCTAGCGGTGATCGGGCGCAACGGGGTCGGCAAGTCCACCGCCTTGCGCGCGGTAATGGGCATTGCCAAGCTTCGTCAAGGGCGCGTGGTATTCGAAGGCGAGGACATCTCCCGCACGAGCCCGCATCAGCGCTCCTGGTGCGGGCTGGGCTACGTGCCGCAGACGCGCGACATCTTCAAGTCGCTGACGGTCGAGGAGAACCTGGTCGCCGGGCTGAAGCGCCGGCCGCGCAAGGCCCTCGACGAGGCCTATGCGCTGTTCCCGCGGCTGGCAGAGCGGCGACGCAACGGCGGCGCCCAACTCTCGGGCGGTGAGCAGCAGATGCTGTCGGTAGCGCGCGCGCTTTTGGGGCAGCCGCGCTTGCTGCTGCTCGACGAGCCGCTCGAAGGCTTGGCGCCGGTGATCCGGCTCGAGCTGTTAAGTGCGTTCAAGCAGATGAGCGCCGACCTGGGCATCACCATCGTCATTGTCGAGCAGCAAGTCCAGGAAGTGCTGCGCTACGCGAGCCGTGCGCTGATCATGGAGCGCGGCGCGGTGGTGCATGACGCCCCGGCGGGCGAACTGCTCGATGACAACCTTACGCTCGAACGCTTCGTCGGCATGGCTGTGCATTGAAGGAGACCTGTGATGAACGAGAACACCGCGATTCCGGAACTCGAATTCGATCCCTACGCGCCTGAGAACCTGCTCGATCCCTACCCGATGCACGAAGCCTTGCGCGAGGCGGGGCCGGTGGTCAAGCTGCGGCCCTACCCGAGCGTGGTGGCCTGCGCCCGGCACGAGCAGGTGCATGCGGTGCTGAACGACCACCAGAGCTTCATCTCGGGCGCCGGTGTCGGCCTGACGAACTTCAATCTAGAGGCGCCGTTTCGGCCGAAGAGCCTGATCCTGGAGGCCGACCCGCCGCTGCACACGCAGACGCGCGCGGTGCTGTCGCGCATTCTGAGCCCCAAGACCGTGATGCAGATTCGCGCCACCTTCGCCGCCGAAGCGGACGCGCTGGTCGACCGTTGCGTTGCCAAGGGCGAGATCGATGGCATTCACGACCTGGCGCAGCCCTATCCGCTGAAGGTCTTCCCGGATGCGGTGGGTCTGGAAGCGGATGGTCGCGAGAACTTGCTGCTCTACGGCGACATGGTCTTCAACAGCATGGGGCCGCGCAACGAGCTGCTCGCCCGCAGTACCGAACGCGTGGCGCCGGTCACGACCTGGATCATGGAGCATTGCCGGCGCGAGCACTTGCGCCCCGGCGGCTTCGGCGATCAGATCTACCAGGCCGCGGATAGCGGCGAGATCTCCTTCGAACAAGCGCCGCTGCTGGTGCGCTCGTTCCTGTCGGCCGGGGTGGACACGACGATCAACGGCCTGGGCAATGCGCTGTACAGCTTGGCCCATCACCCCGAGCAATACGCCAAGCTGCACGCCGACCTGACGCTTGCGCGCCCGGCCTTCGAGGAGGCGCTGCGTTGGGAGTCGACAGCGCAGACCTTCTTCCGCACCGCTGGGGCAGACACAGCGATCGCTGGCATCCAGGTGCAGAAGGAAACCAAGGTGCTGTGCTTCCTGGCAGCCGCCAATCGCGACCCGCGCAAGTGGCCCGAACCGGACCGCTACGACATCGAGCGCCGCCCGAGCGGCCACGTGGCGATGGGCTCCGGCATCCATGGCTGCGTCGGTCAAGTGATCGCTCGGCTTGAAGGCGAGGTCGTTCTGACGGCATTGGCCAAGCGCGTCAAGCGCATCGATGTGATGGGCCCACACACCCGCCGTCTGAACAATACCTTGCGCGCGCTGGAGACCCTGCCATTGCGTCTCGTCGCCGCCTGAATCACTTTACGAAGAGTCCCGTCATGCCCACCATCCGATTCATCCATCCCGACGGCAGTTCCCGCGAGTTCGACGCGCCCGTTGGAAGCAGCGCGATGCAGGTTGCCACCGGCGCCGGGCTGCATGGCGTGATCGGGGAATGTGGCGGCTCAGCGATGTGTGCCACCTGCCATGTCTATGTCGATGAGGCCTGGATCGACCGCTTGCCGACGCCGCTACCAAACGAACTGGAGATGCTCGAATGCACGGCTTCCGAGCGCCTGACGACGAGCCGCTTGTCCTGCCAGATCAAGATGAGCGCCGGGCTCGATGGCATCGTCCTGCGCGTGCCGGCTACACAGCAATGACCGCCTGCCCGCTATGACCGAACCTGGCCCCATCGTGATCGTCGGTGCCGGCCATGCCGGCGTCCAGTTGTGCGTCGGTCTAGTGGCCGCAGGACTGGGCTCGCACATCCACCTGGTGTGCGAGGAGCCGGATCTCCCCTATCAGCGACCACCGCTGTCGAAGACCTTCCTGAAGAGCCCGGGCGAGACCTTGCAGTTGCACCGCACCGAGGACTGGTTCAATGAGTCCGGTATCCACGTGTACCGGGCCGACCCGGCGGTCGACATCGATCGCTCCCGCCACGTTGTCGAGTTGCGTTCAGGGACGAAGCTCCACTACCGCACCCTGGTGCTCGCCACCGGCACCCGCGCGCGGCGCCTGCCGCATCTGCCAGACGGGTTGTCGAACGTTGCGGTGCTGCGCACGGCGGCCGACGCGCTGTGTTTTCGCGAACGGCTTTCCAGCATGTCCCGGCTCACTGTCGTCGGCGGAGGCTTCATCGGGCTGGAGGTCGCGGCAACGGTCCGCAATCTTGGCAAGACCGTCGACGTCCTCGAATCCGCGCCACGTCTGCTGATGCGCTCGGTGTCGCCGGAGTTGGCGCAGCATGTGCTGCAGGTGCATCGCGCGAGCGGCATCGACCTGCGCCTTGGGGTGGCAGTCGGCGGCTTCGAGGTGGCGGGCGATCGCCTGCAAGCTTTGCATGTGGGCGGCGCGCTGCACGAGGTCGACATGCTGCTGCTCGGCATTGGCGCCATGCCCGAACACACGCTCGCCACACAGGCGGGCCTTGATTGCGACAACGGCATCCTCGTCGACCCGCATATGCGCACCTCCGACCCGAACATCCTGGCGATCGGCGACTGCAGCAGCTTTCCCGGACCAATCCGCGGTCGCCTGCGGCTGGAGTCAGTGCAGAATGCGAACGACCAGGCGAAGGCGGCTGTCGGGACGCTGACGGGCGCTCTCAGCGCGTTCTACGCGGTGCCATGGTTCTGGTCCGAGCAGGGAAGCCTGCGCCTGCAGATGGTCGGACTGATGCCGGTCGACGGGATCCGCCACCGTCGTCCGGGTACGACGCCGACCAGTTTCTCGCTGCTGCACTACGCGGGCGGCCAACTCGCCTGCGTCGAATCCGTCAACGCTCCGGTCGATCACATGGCCGCCCGCAAGCTGCTCGAAGCGAACGTCAATCCGTCGCCCGAGGCGGCCTGCGATCCATCCAGGCCACTTAAGTCCTTCCTCTGATGCCTATTCGCGACGCAAGCGCTGCGAACCTGGCAACGGCGAGCGTTGATTCAGGCGCCGATATAGTCGCGTACTCCTCCCCTGTGAACCAGTGCATGCCGCGACCCACCAACCACCGCCGACCCACCAAGACCTCCGAACAGGTCATCGATCTCGAACACTATGTGCCCGCGTTCCTGACCTGGATCGCTAACAAGCTGTCGCGCGGTGCATCGCAGCATTACCTGAACGTCTTCGACGTGGGCATCGAGACTTGGCGCTGCTTGGTGTTGCTGGCCGTCGAGGGCAAGATCTCGGCGCAGAACGTGTCCAGGGTGATTGGCATGGACAAGGCCTCGGTGAGTCGCACGTTCAAGAGCATGCAGGCCCGCGGCCTAATCACCTTCAGCCTGGATGACGCGGACGGTCGGCTGCGTTTGGCGACGCTAACCAAGAAGGGCCGTGAACTGCACGACCAGATCATCGGCGTCGCGCTCGAGCGGGAGCGCGCCTTCCTGGCGGTGCTCACCGATGCCGAGCAGGAAGCGTTGGTCGGCTTGCTCAAGAGGCTGCACGAGAACCTGCCGGCGGTCGAGGCAGCGACGACGCGCTACGTGGAACAGAACTACCCTCGGGCGCGCGTTCGATCTCCGCAGGCGCCAGATAGTGCCAATGGGTGATTTCTTGACTGCAGCGACCAAGAGGCGATTTCGATCGATGTCGCTGCCTCGGTCCGGGCGTCGCGGTCACGGTTGAACCTGCCCGCCGGCATGGCAAGCGCTATCGGTGTTTTCCGGCATGCCGCACCGCGTGGAGCGTGGCGCCGCGATCGGCAAATGCGCTGCGCAGGACTTCGGCGAGCGTCTCCTCGTTGCGGTGCCCCATCACGTGCACTCCGGCAACTCCTTCGATCGCGCGCAGCGCATCGATCGTCTCGATACAGACTCGCATCCCTTCCGCGCGCTGATCCGGCGCCTTCGCAATGCGCTCGAGCACAGCGGCCGGCACATGGACGCCCGGGACGTGAGACGCCATCCAAGCGAGCGCCTTGGCGCTCGACAGCGTCCCCACTCCGACGAGGATGTGTGCGCGCTCGTGCAGCCCGCGCCGTCGAACCTCGCGCATGAATGCCTCGAACATCGGCACGTCGAAGCAGAACTGGGTCTGGATAAAGCGCGCACCGGCGACGATCTTCTTCTCGAGATTGGCGACGCGGTCGATGAACGGCGGCACGAACGGGTTCGCCGTCGCGCCAATGAACAGATCTGGTGGCGTCTGCAGTCCGCGCCCCGATGCAAACTCGCCGCGGTCGCACATGCGGCGCGCAATGTGGAGCAGCGACACTGCGTCGAGGTCGAACACGGGCTTGGCCTGCGGGTGGTCGCCCTGGCTCACGTCGTCACCGGTCAGGCACAGGACGTTGCGCACTCCCAGCGCAGCCGCACCGAGGATGTCGCCCTGGATCGCGATGCGGTTGCGGTCGCGGCACGCGATCTGGTAGACCGCGTCG
>JACSRM010000145.1 GCA_014879745.1 Burkholderiaceae bacterium
AGCTCAGTTGGTAGAGCGGCGCCCTTACAAGGCGTAGGTCGGGGGTTCGAGCCCCTCAGCACCCACCACCGAGAACGGCGCGAACCGGCCCGCCGGCAAGGCTGACCACGGCTCCATCGCTGCGCCCGCGTGCGCTCGCATCGCGCGCCCCGTGCGGGCCTGGCGCGGCGCCGCGCGGGTGGCGGCGGAAGCGCGGCGCACGGCGGGTAGAATCGCAGGGGCGCTTGAGACGGCCCGCACAAGGCGAACCTCGGTTCGCCTTTGTTGCGTTTGGTGCCGTCGCGCGCGTCTTCACTTTCGGCCACTACGGATTCAGGGCATTCGATGTTCGATTTCATTCGCAGGCACATGAAGGCGATGCAGTTCATGCTCGTCGTGCTCATCGTGCCGTCGTTCGCCTTCTTCGGCATCGAGGGCTATACGCGATTGTCGGACGGCGGCCGCAAGACGGTGGCCGAAGTGGCCGGCCAGGACATCACGCAAGGCGAGCTCGACGCCGCACATCGCCAGCAGATCGAGCGCCTGCGGCGCGAGATGCCGACGATCGACGTCAAGCTGCTCGACACGCCGCAGATGCGCGAGCGCACCCTCGACGAACTGGTGCGCGAGCGCGTGATGCTCGTCGCCGCCGACAAGGACCACCTCGCGCCGAACGATGACCGGTTGCGCCGCCTCTTCGTCAGCGACCCGCAGTTCGCCTTCCTGCGCAACCCCGACGGCAGCGTCAACAAGGACGTGCTGGCGCAGCAGGGCATGTCGTCGGAGCAGTTCGCCCAGCGGCTGGCGCAGGATATTGCGCGCCGCCAGGTGCTGCTCGGCATCGGCGGAACGATCTTTCCGGCGCCGGCAGACAGCGCGGCGGCGATGGACGCGCTGCTTCAGCAGCGCGAGATTCAGCTGCTTCGCTTCGATGCCAAGGACTACCTCGGCAAGGCAAATCCGACCGAGGCGCAGCTCGAGGCCTACTACAAGGATCCGGCGCATGCGGCCCGCTTCACGGCGCCCGAGCAGGCCAGCATCGAGTATGTCGTGCTCGACCTCGCCGCATTGAAAGCCGACATCTCGGTCTCGGAGGACGATCTGCGCAAGTACTACACCGAGAACGCGGCGCGCTACACGACGCCCGAGGAGCGCCGCGCGAGCCACATCCTGATCAATGCGCCGAAGGACGCGCCAGCCGATGTTCGCGCCAAGGCCAAGGCAAAGGCCGAGGCGCTGCTCGCGCAGGTGAAGGCGAACCCGGATTCGTTCGCCGAGCTGGCGAAGAAGAACTCCGACGATCCCGGCTCGGCCGAACGCGGCGGCGACCTCGACTATTTCTCGCGCGGCGCGATGGTCAAGCCGTTCGAGGATGCCGCATTCGCATTGAAGCCGGGCGAGGTGAGCGGCGTCGTCGAGTCCGACTTCGGCTATCACATCATCAAGCTGACCGGCGTGCGCGGCGGCGAGAAGCGCAGCTTCGAGGCGGTACGCCCGGAACTGGAAAGCGAGGTCAAGACCCAGCTCGCGCAGCGCCGCTTCACCGAGATCGCGTCGGACTTCAGCAATATGGTCTACGAGCAGCCCGACAGCCTGCAACCCGTGGTCGACAAGTTCAAGCTCGAACTGCACCGTGCGCAGGGCGTCACGCACACGCCCGCGCCGGGCGCGACCGGGCCGCTGGCGTCGCCGAAGTTTCTCGAGCAGATCTTCGGCAACGAAGCCTTGCGCAACAAGCGCAATACCGAAGCCGTCGAAACCGGCCCCAACCAGCTCGTCTCGGGCCGCGTCGTCAGCTATTCGCCGGCGCACCTGCGGCCCTTCGCCGAGGTCAGGCCCGAAGTGCTCGCCGCGGTGAAGGCCGAGATGGCGGCCGCCGATGCGCGCAAGGCCGGCGAGGCCAGGCTGGCGAGCCTCAAAGGCACGGCCGGTGCAACGCTCGATTCGGCGCCGATGACGGTATCGCGGGCGCAGCGTCATGACCTGCCGACGGCGCTCGTCGACGCCGTGCTGCGCGCCGATTCGAGCAAGCTGCCGACGTTCGTCGGCGTCGATCTTGGCGCCGACGGCTATGCGATCGCGAAAGTCGAGAAGGTGCTCGGCCGCGACCCGGCAGCGGGAGACGGCAGCCAGCTCGCCGCCGCCTACGCGCAGTCCTGGACCGGCGCCGAGATGGCGGCGTACTACGATGCGCTGAAGGCCCGCTTCAAGGTCAAGATCGAGCCTTTGCAGCCGCCCGCCACCGACCCCGCCGACGCATCGCAGACCGCTGCGAAATAGGGCGCCCGCGGCCGCCGCCGATCGGCGCGCAGGCCGCGCGATGCGCGGCCCGGACGAGGGCCTCGCGTATACTGAGAAGCTCTGCGGTGGCTGTAGCTCAGTTGGTAGAGTCCAGGATTGTGATTCCTGTTGTCGTGGGTTCGAGCCCCATCA
>JACSRM010000177.1 GCA_014879745.1 Burkholderiaceae bacterium
GGTGGCCGGCGCAACGCCGGTCGGCATGGCCGACGCCGCGCAGGCGGTCGCGAAGACCGGCGTCGTCGATATGCTCGCCGGTCCGCCGAAGGCGAACCCGAAGCCGACACTCGCCAGCGGCGCGCCGAACATCGTCACGAGCCAGGTGCCGACCGAGTTGATCGTCTTTCGCGGCCAGCCCGATTTCGTGCCGATCAACGGCACGCAACTGCTGTGGGCGTCGAATACGACGAGCGACGTCTTCGTCGATACCACCAGCAGCCAGTACTTCATCCTGCTCTCCGGCCGCTGGTTTACCGGGCCCGGGATGCAGGGCCCGTGGACCTTCGTCGCCAATAACGCGCTGCCGGCCGACTTCGCGCGCATCCCGACCGGCTCGCTCGCCTCGGTCGTGCTGCCGACGGTCGCCGGCACGCCGCAGGCGCAGGCGGCGGCGATCGCCAATACGATCCCGCAGACGGCGACCGTCAAGCGCGTGAACGGCCCGAAGTTCACGCCGAACTTCGACGGCGCACCGCAGTATTCGCAGATCGCCGGCACGCCACTGTCGTACGTCGTCAATTCGAGCGTGCCGATCATCCAGGTCACGGGCACGTCGTACTACGCGGTGCAGTCCGGCATCTGGTTCGCCGCGACGGGGCTGACGGGCCCATGGCGGGTCGCGACCTCGGTGCCCGACGTGATCTACACGATTCCGGCGTCGTCGCCGATCCACTACGTGACGTATGTCCACGTCTACAAGGCGACGCCCGAGGTCGTCTACGTCGGCTACACGCCGGGCTACCTCGGCACCGTGATGAGCCCGTACGGTACCGTCGTCTACGGCACCGGATACACCTACACGCCGTGGATCGGCTCGGTGTGGTATCCGCCGCCTTACACCTACGGCTACGCCGCGGCGCCGATCTACAACCCGTATGTCGGCTACACCTTCGGCTTCGCCGTCGGCCTCGCGACGGCGGCCTGGATGTCGCCCTACTACTGGGGCGGCGCGTACTACCACCCGGGCTACTGGGGCGGCTACGGCTGCTGCGCGACGGCGAGTGCGAACGTCTACGGCCATTGGGGCGCGACGACGTACTCGGGAACGCGGTCGTGGTACGCCGGCGGCGGGGTCGCCGGCACGCGCGCCAGTGGCACTTACTACAACGCGCGCACCGGCACCAGCGGCAGCTACGTTGCCGGCCGCCAGTACAACGCCTGGACCGGCAACGCCTCGCGCGGCTACGACCGCACGATCAACGGCCCGGACGGCGGCTCGGGCAACGTCGCACGCGGCGCCAACGTCAACACCTACACCGGCCAGCGCACGGCGGGGTCGAGCGGCTCGTATACCGGCGCCGGCGGCAGCTCGATCGAGCACAGCGGGGCGACGACCGCCGGCCCGCAAGGCTTCGGCCACACCGGATCGACGACGACCTACAACGCCAAGACCGGCCAGACCCATACCTGGAACAACGGCCAGCCGGTGAACAACGATCACTTCGCCGACAGCAGCGGCAACGTATTCCGCAGCGACGGCAGCGGCGGCTGGCAGCAGCACTCGGCCGGCGGCTGGGGCGCGGCGACGGGCGATACCTCGTGGGCCGATCGCGATGCGCAGGGGCGCGCTGCCGGTGAGCAGCGCTTCGGTGGCTTCGGCGGCGGCGGGGATCGCTTCGGCGGTGGTGGCTTCGGTGGCGGCCGCTTCGGCGGCGGTTTTCGCGGCGGCTTCGGCGGCCGGCGCTGACTCTGGAACGGCGCGCCGGCGCGGGTCGCGCCAGCGGCACGGCCGCGCCGTCTACTGCGGCGACGAGGCGCGCGGCGAAGCCGACGCGCGTGCGCCTGCCGCCTGCGTCGTGCGCGCCGGCGGCACCGCCGGCAGCGACCCCATCGAGCCCGGCTGGGCTCCCGCCCACAGGCGCTTCAGGCGCTCGAGCTCGACGTCGTAGAGCTTGTTGATGCGCACCATCTCGGCTTCCTGGTTCGCGATCAGCGTGCGCTGCGCCTCGGCCGCGGCGTCGTTGGCGTCGAACGCCTGGCGCAGCTTGGCCGGCAGCTCGCGGCCGACGTAGAACTCGGCTTCGTCCTGCAGCGGCTTGCGCTCGGCGGCAAGCTGCTCGAGCCGCCTTTCGTAGTTGCGCAGCGCCTTGCGCACGTCGTCGAGCGCGGATTCGCGCGCCCGCTGGTGCGTCGCCTGGTCGGGGAAGCGCGTCAGCAGGTTGCGGTCGCGGCGCACGGCGTCGCGCTGCGCCGCGCGTTCGATCGCGGCGCGGCGGTCGGCGGCCTCCTGTTCGGCACGCTCGTCGGCGGTCGGCGTCGGCGGCACGACGTGGCGCACCGAGCCGTCGGCGTTGAGCACCCTTTGTTCACGGTCGTTGCAGGCCGGGATCGGCCGGTCCGACGTGAGCTTGTTGCCCTTGGCGTCGACGCACGAATAGATCTGTCCGGGCGCGGCCGGCGCGCCATGGCCGGCCAATGCGCCAAGGCACAGCACGATCTCAGCCGCGAGCAGGCGCGTGCGCATTCACACTCCGTAGCGTTGGCGATAGGCGGCCACGCGCGCGTGATGCGCGGCGAGCGCCGGGTCGAGGTTGGACTGTAGATAGCGCAGCAGATCGGCGAGGGTCGCAATTGCGGCCACTTTCAGGCCCAGTTCGCCCTCGACGAACTGCACCGCCGACCACGGCGCATCGCGCCCCGCTTCGTCGGTCGCGCGCTCCTGGCGGTCGAGCGCGATGGCGACGGCGGACGGCGCGCCGCCGGCGGCGCGGATCAGCGCGATCGACTCGCGCACCGAGGTGCCGGCCGAGATGACGTCATCGACGATCAGCACCCGGCCCGCGACCGGCGCGCCAACCAGCGTGCCGCCCTCGCCGTGGTCCTTCGCCTCCTTGCGGTTGTAGGCAAAGGGCACGTTGCGGCCGAGCCGCGCGAGCTCGATCGCGACCGCCGCGGCGAGCGTGATGCCCTTGTAGGCCGGGCCGAAGATCATGTCGAACGCGAGGCCCGAGGCGATCAGGCGGCGTGCATAGAATTGCGCCAGCCTGGAGAGCTTGGCACCGTCGTCGAACAGCCCGGCGTTGAAGAAATACGGCGACAGGCGCCCCGCCTTCGTCTTGAACTCGCCGAAGCGCAGCACGCCGGCATCGAGCGCGAATCTCACGAAGTCGAGTGCCAGTGCATCGTCGCCGGTGTGCTCGGTCGGGGCAGCGTTCATCGAGGAATTTTTCGTGTTGCGACTCGTCACCCTGAACCTGAACGGCATCCGCTCCGCAGCCAGCAAGGGCTGGCTGCCGTGGGTCGAGTCGATCGGCGCAAATTGTATGGGCGTGCAGGAACTCAAGGCGCAGGCCGAAGACGTAAGCAATCGCTTCGACGTGATCGACGGCATGAAAGGCCACTTTCATTTCGCCGCGAAGAAGGGCTATTCGGGCGTCGGCCTCTATTCGCGCAAGAAGCCGTCGGCCGTCGTGACCGGCATCGGCAACGCCGAGTTCGACGCCGAGGGGCGCTGGGTCGAGGCGCGCTTCGATACCGCGCGGCGCAAGCTTTCCATCATCAGCTGCTACTTCCCGAGCGGCTCGAGCGGCCCCGAGCGGCAGGAGGCGAAGTTCCGCTTCCTCGCCCTGATGGCGCCGCACCTGCTGCGCCTGAAAGCGGAGCGCGAGTTCATCCTCGTCGGCGACGTCAATATCGCGCACAAGGAGATCGACCTGCGCAACTGGCGCAGCAACCAGAAGAACTCCGGCTTCCTGCCCGAGGAGCGCGCCTGGATGACGCACGCGCTCGACGACCTCGGCCTGGTCGACGTCTTTCGCCGGCTCAACCCGCATCCCGACCAGTACACCTGGTGGAGCAACCGCGGCCAGGCGTGGGCGAACAATGTCGGCTGGCGGCTCGACTATCACCTCGCGACACCGGGCGTCGCGAAGAAGGCGCGGCGCGAGCATATCTATCTCGAACAGCGCTTTTCCGACCACGCCCCGCTGATCGTCGACTACGACATCAGTCTCTGACGGGCGCCGATCGGACCGCGGCCGTCCGCGCGGCGGCGGCCGAACCGCGTAACAGGCGGTTGCCCTTTCTGACCGCTGGTAGGCATTGATTCCGCCAACGCGGCACAACATCACATTGCGATGAGAACCCATGTGCTACGCCGGCGCCCGGGCGCACGGCGCTTGCCCTGTGCCGCGCTGCTCCTGCTGCTGTGCCTGGCGCCGACGGCGCGCGCCTTCGGGCTCGACGACGTGGCGCCTCAGGCGCAGGCGCTCGCGCGCGCCGGCTATCAGCCCCCGCCGCCGCCCGACCCGGCGTTGGCGGCGCTGAGCTACGACGACTATCGGCGCATCCGCTTCAAGCCGGAACGCGCGCTGTGGCATGGCTCCGGCGCGCCCTTCGAGGTCCAGTTCTTCCCGCTCGGCCGCGGCTTCACCCGCCCGTTGAAGCTGTACGAAGTGGACGGCGATACGGTGAGGCCGCTGGTGATCCCGGGCGCGGATTTCAACGACGAAGGCGTGCTGCCGCCGGCGCGGGCTCGGGCCGCCGATGCCGGCGCCGCGGGCTGGCGGCTGAAGTACCCGCTCAATGACCCGAAGGTCTTCGACGAGGTCGTCGTCTTTCTCGGCGCAAGCTACTTTCGCGCGGTCGGCGCCGGCCAGCACTACGGGCTGTCGGCGCGCGCACTGGCGGTCGATACCGTCGGCGGCCGCGGCGAGGAGTTTCCGGCCTTCACCACCTTCTGGCTGCAACGCCCGCTGCCCGGCGCGCGCAGCTTCACCTTCTATGCCTTGCTCGACGGGCCGAGCGCGAGCGGCGCCTACCGCTTCGTGCTGCATCCGGGCGAGGTCACGACGCTCGACGTCAGCGCTCGCCTCTACTCGCGCAAGGCGGTCGCGACGCTCGGCCTCGCGCCGCTGACGAGCATGTTCCTGGCGGGCGAGAACCAGCCGGCCGCCGACGACTACCGCCCCGAGGTGCACGACTCCGACGGCCTGCTGGTGCAGACCGGCGACGGCGAACGCATCTGGCGGCCCCTCATCAATCCCGCGCACCCCTTCGTCACGTCGTTCGCGATGAGCCGGCTCGGCGGCTTCGGGCTGATGCAGCGCGACCGCGCATTCAGGAGCTACGAGGATCTCGAGGCGCACTACCAGTCGCGCCCCGGCGCCTGGGTCGAGCCGCGCGGCGACTGGGGCGCCGGGCGGGTCGAACTGCTGCAGTTCCACACCCCCGACGAGACGAACGACAACATCGTCGCCTATTGGGTGCCGAAGCAGGCGCCGGCGCCGGGCACGCCGCTTGCTCTCGACTACCGCGTGCACTGGGCGCTCGCAGGCGTTCCGCCGGCGGCCGGCGCCACGGTGCTGCAGACGCGTCGCGGCCATGGCTATCGCGAAGGCGCCGTCCCGCCGAACGAACTGCAGTTCCAGATCGACTTCGCCGGCCGGGCGCTGCAGGGGCTGGCGCCCGGCGCGGTCATCGACGTCGTCGCCAGCGGCAACGACAACGTGCGCAAGCTGCGTGCCCACGCCTATCCGAATCCGCAGACCGGAGGCTGGCGCGTGAGCCTCGCCTTCGAACGCATCGATGCCGCCAGGCCGGTCGAACTGCGCGCCCAGCTGCGCGATGCCGCGGGCGCGATTCTTTCCGAAACCTGGTCCTATGCCCTCGCACCTGAATGAAGCCATGAATACTGCCGATCCACCCACCGCCCCGCTCGTGCGCCGGGCACCGATGCGCGCCCATCCCTGGTTCGGGCTGGGGCGCGGCCTGTTGTTCGCGCTGTGGCCCGGGATGCGGGTCGCCGACGCTGCCGCGCCGCACGCCGCATGGCAGCGCGTGGCGGCGCGGCGCCGGCGTCTGCTGCTCGCCGGCATCGCGCTGCTGAGCGCCGTGGTCGTGGCCTGGCAAGTCTCGGCCGCGCCGGACAGCCCGACGCTGGCGTGGACCGCACGGGTCGCGCTGAGCACCCTGCTGTTCGCCTGGCTGGGCTCGGGCTTCGTCACCGCGCTGATGGGCGCGTGGGTGATGCTGCGCGGCGACCGGCATGCGCTCGCGGCCGGCGAATCGGATGCGCCGATCGACGCCGCCGCGCGCACCGCGGTCATCATGCCGATCTGCAACGAGGATGTGGCGACAGTCTTTGCCGGACTGCAGGCCACCTGCCAGTCGCTCGCCGCCACCGGCGCGCTGCGGCTGTTCGACTTCTACGTGCTGTCGGACACCGCCGACGCCGGCCTGCGCGGCGCCGAACTGCGCGCCTGGCAGCAGTTGCGCGAGACGCTGGGCGACGGCCCGGTGCGCGATGGCGGTCGCATCTTCTATCGCTGGCGGCGCCGCCGCACGCGGCGCAAGGCTGGCAACGTCGCCGACTTCTGCCGCCGCTGGGGCGCCGGCTATCGCTACATGATCGTGCTCGACGCCGACAGCATCATGCGCGGCGATACGCTGGTTTCGATGGTGCGGCTGATGGAGCACAACCCGCGTGCCGGCATCGTGCAGACGCTGCCCGAAGGCCTGCGCCCGCAGACCCTGCATGCGCGGCTGCAGCAGTTCGCAAGCGGCGTCACCGGGCGGCTGTTCGCGTTGGGCATGTCCTACTGGCAACTCGGCGAATCGCACTACTGGGGACACAACGCCATCCTGCGCGTGGCGCCGTTCATGCGGCATTGCGCGCTGGCGCCGATCGCGGGGCGTGGCGGGCTGGCGGGCGAGATCCTGTCGCACGATTTCGTCGAGGCCGCCTTGATGCGCCGCGGCGGCTACGAAGTCTGGCTCGCGCCCCAGCTGCAGGGCAGCTGGGAGCAGCATCCGTCCAGCCTGCTCGAGGAACTGCAGCGCGATCGCCGCTGGTGCCAGGGCAATCTGCAGAACGCGAGGCTGATCGCCGAGCCCGGATTGCGCGCGGTGCACCGGGCGATGCTGGCGGTGGGCGCGCTGTCGTATCTGATGGCACCGGTCTGGCTGGCGTACGTCGCGCTCGGTCTGGCGTTCGGCGCCGGCGGCGGCCCGGACCGCTGGCTCTGGGTGCTGACGCTCGTCCTGCTCGTGCTGCCGCGCGTGCTGGGCGTGATGGCCGTGCAATTGCGCGGCGAGCAGCGCCTGTTCGGCGGCCATGCGCGACTGCTCGCCAGCGCCGGGCTCGAGCTGCTGCTGTCGACGCTTCAGGCGCCGGTTCGCATGCTGGCGCACAGTGCCTTCGTCGTCGGCGCGCTGACCGGCCTGCGGCTGGACTGGAAATCGCCGTCGCGCGCCGCGGCGCACGTGGCCTGGGGCGACGCCTTGCGGCGCATCGGCACGCTGACCCTGCCGCCGCTCGCGCTCGCCCTGCTGCTGGTGCGCGATCGCGCCGCCGCCGGCGTGTCCTATCTGATGCTGCCGCTGCTGGCGCCCCTGCTGCTGGCGGTGCCGTTCGCGGTCTGGAGCGGCAGCCCCGGGCGCGGTCAGGCGCTGCGGCGGGCGGGGCTGCTCGCGGTGGCCGAGCCGGCGTCCCCGCGTCCGGCCACGGTGCCCGTTCGGCGCGCGGATGCGCGCGGCGCCGGGCCAAGCCCCGGCCGTGCCGGTCTGCCCCACGGCAGGCGCGCGGCCCTGTCGTTTGCGGTCATGGCCGGCGTCGCGGCGCTGACGATATTCGCGCCGCGCCTGGCGCTCGGCCCCGAGCCCTCGTCCGCCGTGCTCGCCGAGCAGCAGCGGCTGGCGATGCAGCGCAGCACGGTGGCGCGCGGCGGTCCGGCGCCGACCGTGCTGGCGCGCGCCGGCGCACCGCGCAAGGCGCCGCGCAGCGTGCCGTACAAGCCGGCGCGCATGATCGACGATGCCGTTCGCCTGCGCGCCTTCGAGGCGGTTGCGCGCGCGCAGGAACTCGGCTGACGAGGGGCTGCGGCCGCCGCCACCGCGGCGCCGCCGTCAGCGATAGAACGCCTCGACCTTGCCCTTGAGCTGGATCAGCAGCGGCCGGCCCTTGCGATCGAGCGTCTTGCCGGCCGCCACCTTGACCCAGCCTTCGCTGAGGCAGTACTCCTCGACGTCGACGCGCTCCTTGCCGTTGAAGCGGATGCCGATCGGATGCTCGAAGACGGCCGCGACATGATGCGGGCTGCGCGGGTCGACCGACAGGCGGTCGGGCAGCGCGGGGCGGGGGACGGGTTCGTTCATCGTCGTCGTCGGTTCGGGTGGCGCGCTGCGAGGCGAAGGCGCGAAAGGTGCAGGCCCGCAGTGTAGGCGGCGCGCCGCGCCGCGATCCGCCTCAGCCGTCGCGCGCCAGCGCCTCGCGCACGAAGTCGAGCCGGTCCTGGCCGAAGAAGAGCTCGCCGCCGACGAAGAGGCTCGGCGCGCCGAATACGCCGCGCGCGACGGCCTCCTCGGTCGTCGCCATCAGCGCGGACTTGACCGCCGGGTCGCCGACGAGCGCGGCGAAGGCGTCGGCGTCGAACCCCGCCGCATCGAGCACGCGCGCCACCTGCGCCGCATCGCCGAGGTCCACCGCATCGACCCACATCGCGCGAAAGACCGCGTCCAGATACGCGCCGAGCCGCTGCGGTTCGCGCAACTGCATCCCGGCCGCACCGCGCATCAGCGCCAGCGTATTGACCGGGAAATGCGGGTTGAACGCGAACGGCACGCCGTAGCGCTGCGCGAAGCACGCGATGTCGCGCGCCATCCAGCGTCCCTTGGCCGGCACCGTCACCGGGCTTGCATTGCCGGCTGCCTTGAAGACGCCGCCCAGCAGCATCGGCCGCCAGACGATCTGCGCGCCGGTCTCGCGTGCGATCGCCGGCAGCTGCGTCCACGCCAGATACGTCGTCGGGCTGCCGACATCGAAGAAGAACTCCACCGTCTTGTCC
The DNA here is from genome assembly GCA_014879745.1 of Burkholderiaceae bacterium. Classification (GTDB taxonomy): domain Bacteria; phylum Pseudomonadota; class Gammaproteobacteria; order Burkholderiales; family Burkholderiaceae_C; genus CAIKUF01. The sequence continues at coordinate 8,826 of JACSRM010000177.1, forward strand.
ATCGCGCGGTCTCCTAGAAACTCTCGATCCACGGCCGCAGGTCCTGCTCGTGCGTCCACGCGCTGCGCGGCTGCTGATGCAGCGCCCAGTAGGCGGCGGCGATCGCCTCCGGGTCGAGGATGCCATCCTCGGCCTTCGTCGCATAGCGCTCGGGGAAATTCTTCGCGATGAAGTCGGTGTCGATCGCACCGTCGATCACGAGGTGCGCGACGTGCAGCCCTTTGGGCCCGAGTTCGCGCGCCATGCTCTGCGCGAGCGCGCGCAGCGCGAACTTGGCCCCGGCGAACGCGCAGAAACCCGCGCCGCCGCGCAGGCTCGCCGTCGCGCCGGTGAAGAAGATGCTGCCGCAGCCGCGCGGCAGCATCGCGCGCGCCGCCTCGCGGCCGACCAGAAAGCCGGCGAGTGCGCCCATCTCCCACACCTTGCGGTAGACGCGTTCGGTCGTCTCGGTCACGTCGAAGCGGACGTTGGCGCCGATATTGAAGACGACGATCTCGAGCGGCGCGACCTCGCGCTCGATGCGCTCGACGAGCGCGACGACCTGCGCCTCGTCGCGCGCGTCGCAGGCCCAGCCCTCGGCCACGCCGCCCGCCGCGCGGATGCCTTCGACGAGCGGCGCGAGCGCATCGCCGTGGCGCCGCACCGCGACGACACGATAGCCCTCGGCGGCAAAGCGGCGCGCGATCGCGCTGCCGGTCGCGTCCCCGGCGCCGACGACGAGCGCGGCGCGGTCTTGAATTGCGGTGGATGGATTCGTCATGGCGCTCCTTGTCGGCGACGGCCGCGGTCGCACGGGCATGCGGTGTTCGATGCCGCGCTCGTTCGATCGTGGTACGCGACCAGACGCGAGACTATCGCGAAGTCGATCCGCGGGTCGGCGCCGTCGATGCGCCATCGCAGGCGCGGCGATACCATTCGCTCGCGCTGCATCCTGCATGCGGGAGCACTCATGACCGAGTCCGCGATCCCTGCGCCGCCGAACGCGCCGCCCGCCGACGGGCCGCTGCGCGCGCTGTTCGACGCCGAGGCCGCGCTGATCGCCGAGCGGCGCCGCATCGCGCACGCCGATGCGCCGGCCGAAGGCGGTGACCCGCAAGACGCAGCAGCGCGCATCGCGCTGCCGCGCGTCGGCCTCGCGATCTCCGGCGGCGGCGTGCGCAGCGCGACGTTCGGGTTGGGCCTCTTGCGCGGGCTGGCGCGCAACGGACTGTTGACGCGCATCGACTATCTGTCGACCGTCTCCGGCGGCGGCTTTATCGGCGCGATGTTCGGCCGCCTCGTCACGCAGGTCGGCATCGAGCGCGCGCAGCGCGAGCTTGCGCGCAGCACGTCGCCGCTGCTCGAATGGCTGCGCCGCTACGGGCGCTACCTGTCGCCGACGGGCGCGCGCGACATCGGCGTCGCCGTCGCCACCTATCTGCGCGCGAGCGTCGCGATCCATGCCGAATGCCTGCTGCTGTGCCTGCCGTTCGTCCTCGCGGTGCTGCTGCCGCACCTGCTGCTGCAGGGCCTGTCCGACTTCGATCCGGCGCTCTGGCAGGTCTGGCGCACGCCGTGGTGGCCGATCGCGATCCTCGTCCTCGTGCTGTGCGTGCCGGGGCTGATGGCGGGATACTGGATCGCGCGCGAGAACCCGGAATCCGAACCGGGCGCGCGCAGCGCGCTGCGCGATTCGGCGCTGCTCGTGATCGTCGGCGCGGCGGCGCTTGGCGCCACGCTCTTTGCGCTGCCGCCGGCGGCTGCGCTCGCCAGCGGCGACGGCGGCGCGTTGTTCGTCCTTGCATCGCTGCTCGCGCTGTGGTCCAGCCTGCTCGGCCTGATCTACACGCGTTGGGCGCTGCGCCATTCGCACGAGTCGCGCGCACTCGCCGTTGCCCGGCTGCGCGAGAAGCTGACGCTCGCGCTGCGCGTCGTGCTGCTGGCGGCGCTCGGCGCGGCGCTCGCCGGCGCGCTCGACGCCCTCAGCTGGTGGCTGCTCGAAGCGCTGCAAAGCGGCGAGAACTGGGTCTGGGGCGGCGTCGGCATCGGCGGCGCCGGCGTGCTCGTGCTGCGCGCGCTGGCGCAGCCGCTGCAGCAGCTCGCCGAGCAGGCAGTGGCCGGCACCGGCGTCGACTGGGCGCCCCGGATGTTCAATCTCGGCGGGCTCGTCGGGCTCACGGCGCTCGTGCTGGCGTGGTTCGTGCTGGCGCAGTGGTTCGTCTTCGCGCCCGAGCCGCTGCGTGCGGTGCGCGACTTCTCGCCCGGCGTGCGCGCGCTCGGCCTCGCCGCGCTGGCCGCGCTGTGGTGGCTGCTGTCGGCGCGCAATGCGCATATGGCGAATGCGACCTCGCTGCACGGCTTTTATCGCGCGCGGCTGACCGCCGCCTACCTCGCGGTCGGCAACGAGGCGCGCCGCGTGGTCGATGGCGATGCGGCGCATCGGGCGAAGGAAGGCAATGTCCGCGAGGTCGTGATCGGCGACGATACCGGCCTGTGCAGTTACCGGCCCGAGGCGCGCGGCGGGCCGATTCACCTCGTCAACGTCACGCTGAACCAGACGCGCGACGATGCCTCGGGTCTCTACAACGCGGACCGCAAGGGCACGCTGGTGACGGCCAGCGCGCGCGCGCTCGAGGTCGGCCCGCGCGACGCGGCGATCCTGCGCGACTGCGATGCGCGCGATGTCGGCACCCTCGGGCGCTGGGTCGCGGCGTCGGGCGCGGCGGCGTCGCCCGGCGCCGGCTCCTATACCTCGGCGGGCTGGGCGCTGCTGCTGTTCTTCCTCGGCGTGCGTCTGGGCTACTGGCTGCGCGCGCCGCTGCCGCCGGAAGGCGCGACGCCGCCGCGCGTGGCGCGCGGCTGGCGCAGCTTCGTCAAGCCGCTGATGCTGTGGAGCGAGGCGGCGGCCTGGTTCTACGGCCGCGCCCGGCCCTGGTGGTATCTGTCGGACGGCGGGCACTTCGACAATACCGGCGTCTATCCGCTGCTCAAGCGCCGGCTCGACTTCATCATCCTCGCCAACAACGGCGCCGACGCCGACTACAAGTTCGCCGATCTCGAGAACCTGGTGCGCAAGGCGCGCATCGATTTCGGCGCCGAGATCGAGTTCTACACCCACGACGAAGCAGCGCGCCACTTCCCGAGCGCGCACGGCACGATCGCCGTGCTCGCGCCGGAGGATATGGCCGACAACCACTCGATCCGCGGCGTGATGCTGGCGCGCGTGCGCTACGCGCCGGATGCCGGCGGCCGGCGCGCGGAGGCGACGCTGCTCGTCGTCAAGCCCAACCTGCACGACGCGCTCGATCTCGACTTGCTCGCCTATGCGCAGCGCCACCCGGCCTTCCCGCACGAATCGACCGGCGACCAGAGCTTCGACGAGTCGCAGTGGGAGAGCTACCAGCGGCTCGGCGAAGACTTCGGCCACGCGCTCGACCCGGCGTGGATGGCGCAGCTGCCCTGCTGGTCGCGCCGCAGCGCGCACCCGATGACGGTCGCCGCGCGGTTGACCGGCGTTGCGCGGTCGCCCGACGCCGCGGCGGGCGAACCGCTGTGGCGACGCTCGGCGCGCGCGACGGCGATCGGCGCGACGCTCGGCCTGAGTGCATCGGGCACGCTGCTGCTGGCGGCATGGCAGGTCAGCGAGCAGTTCAGGCAGGACCGGGCGAACGAACACGCCGAGGCGCAGCGCCTGTTCACCGAGGTTTCGAACGAGCTGCGCGACCTCGACGGCAGCTGCCCGAACGTGGCCGACCACACGGCGGTGCAGTTGATGATCCTGCGCGACCTGCGCGACAGTCCGCGCCTGCGGCCGCTCGAAAGCGAAGGCGTCGGCCAGCTCGTCGAGCATGTGCGAACCGAGTGCGAGCGCGCGCCCGCGGCGTCGGCCGAATGCGGGCAGGCCTGGCGGCGCGCCGCGGCCGGAATCTGCGCCGTCGTCAACAAGCCGCCGGCCGGCTCCGGCGCGCTGAGCTACTGGCATCCGATCGCGACGCGGGTCACGCTCGCAAGCCTGTTCGGGCTCGACGGTTCGAGCGGCAACGGCACGGTGGTCGCGAGCGCGCCTCCTGCGGCGCCGGCGGCGCCGGCGGCGACGCACGCCGAACCGTCCGCTGCGCAGGAAGGGCGGGCGCCCACCGCGCCGCCGCCTGCGCCCGCCGCGGCGCCGCCACCTGCGCCGGCAGCGACGAGCACCGGCGCCGCGGACGAGCCGGCTGCCGCGCCGGTCGAACCGGCCGCCGTCGCCGGGGCGGCCGCCTGCGAGCGCAGCGACTATCCGCTGCGGCTGTTCGTCCAGATCTACGACGAGGCCTCGCGCGATCCGGCCACCAGCGTCGTGCGGGCGCTGCAGGACCGGCTGGGCGATGCGCTGCGGGTGGCGCCGATCGAGAATGTCACGCGCTCCGCGGCGCTGCGCAACCAGCGCCGCCCGGTGCCGTGGCCGCAGCCGACGCTGATCGTGCACGACCCCGAAGAGCGAGCCTGCGCGGACCAGCTGGCGACGCTGGTGCGCGCCGCGCTGCCGCCCGTCAGCGGGCGCGACCCGGGCGTCTGGGTGCGCGACCTGCCGCGCTCGCTGACCCCCAGCCGCGGCGTGATCGAACTCTGGATTCCGCCGCACGAGGGCGCGGCGACGGCGGCCAAGTAGGCCGCCGTCGCGCTGCGCGCCGGCTGTCTCTTATACACATCTGACGCTGCC
>JACSRM010000064.1 GCA_014879745.1 Burkholderiaceae bacterium
GTGATGCAATCGGCGTGAGGAAACTGTCCGCGTCGTACATCACAGGAGCAGGACCCTGGCCTGTCTGGCATAACGGAATACGCTGCGCGTATGGCGTATCGTGTTGCGCCTGACAGTCCGCTTCAGAACGAGTTGGGTGTTTATCGCTGTGTCACCAGGCTTCTTCACTCGCGTTGCGGCTCGCTTGTTCTCTCGGCGCTGGTGGTTGCTCGGCGTCTCGATCGTTGGAATGACGCTCCTCTTCGCCGCGTTCACCTACGGGTCCTTCCAAACTGCCGCCGTTGTCGTCCCTCTCGCCGGTCCCGTCATCGTCGTGCCGTGGGCACTGCTTTGCGCGTGTGTCTGGTTTCACCCAGAGCGCGGCAACTTGCAACCCGGCAGCAAGTTCATTGGCAAGCTGCCAAGCGCCGTTCAAACGGGCGTTCGCTGGTATGCCGCGCTCTTTCTGGCTCTGTTCGCGGTCGTTGGTGCTCTTGTGTGGCCCGTGTTGCCTTTGGCATGGCTGTGAGGTCGCTCGCGCATGCACGCAAACCCATCATTCAGGACGACGCCGCTTCGCTGCGCGGTCAAGGTCCACTGATAGCGAGCATCATGTACGCGCCGGAACTTCTCGCCGTCGTCGAAGTCCCGCGCGATGAGCGCGTGCGTTGCCAGGCCGCTGGCTGCAATCATCCGGTCTTTCGGCGCATTCACGTGGTTCGCGAGGGCGCTGCCATCTCGGTCTACGGATCAGAATGCTTCAAGAGGCTGTTCGCAGAACAGCCGGTCGCGGCCTCGTCGCCCCGCTACGGTTCGGCTGACGGGCGCCACCTCACCGACGAGGAGCGTCAACTCCTGATCGAGAACACTGGGCGCCTCATTCAGCAGTTCGAAGTGGAGTATCAAAGCGAGCTCGCGCATCGGGCAGAGCTTGCAGCCGCGAAGGCTGCACGATTGCGGCAACCTTCGCCCGCGCCGCTTCCATCACACCGCCAACCCGAACCCGCACCTGCACCATCGTCGGAACCGACCGTTGCCGAAAGGCGTGTCGCCGAGGCGCAGGCGAAGCTGAACGTTCGAGCCAAGTACAACGTCGACCCCGAGCTTCCAGGCTGGCGCGGTCTGGTGCTTGCAGAGATGCAGGTGCTCCTGTCCAACAAGGCGGGCTAACCTCACGCCCTGAGCCGTCGCGGCGATGTCTCTCACAAGCTTCATCAAGGGATGGGCCGGCGAAGCGATGGGCACCGTGGCCCATTGGGCATTCCTGGACAAGTCCATCTACTTCCCGCTCGACAACCTGACCTTGCCGACGAAGAACGGCACGACTCAGATTGATCACGTGATCGTCTCGAAGTTTGGCATCTTCGTTGTCGAGGCGAAGAACATCGACGGCTGGATCTTCGGCGACGAGCGCTCCTCGGTATGGTCCGTCGTGAAACCGGGGCACAAGTTCAAGTTTCAGAATCCGTTGCGACAGAACTACCGGCATGTGAAGGCGATTTCGGAGTTTCTCGATGTCGATGAAGACCGCCTGCACTCGGTCGTCATGTTCTGGGGCGAATGCGAGTTCAAGACACCGATGCCTGCCAACGTCATGCTCGAGGGCTACGCAAGCTACATCAAGAGCTTTGACAAGCGGTTGTTCTCGGATGAAGAGGTTGCTGCCGTTGTCGGTGCATTGCGCAGCGGAACTCTTCCGAGGACATGGGCGACACGCAGAGCGCACGTTAAGGCGCTGCACGCGCGGCATTCGAGCACGACCATATGTCCCAAGTGTGCAAGCGCACTGGTGCTGCGCACCGCCAGGGCGGGCGCAGCGGCAGGATCAAGGTTCTATGGCTGCGGCGCGTTTCCCAAGTGCCGCTACACGGCACCCTACCCTGGTGAGAGCTGACCCTTCTGCCGGGACTTCGGACGAGACAACGCCCTGGCATTCATCTCCCGACCGGCCGTTGCGGACACCCTCGGTGCTAGGATTTCGTCATGTTCGACTGGTCAACGTTCGCTGCCGTTGGGCGCGACCCCGCTCGAGTCGGCGCTGCCTGGGTCTTCCGAGGGACGCGCGTGCCGGTGGCAGCGCTCTTCGAAAACCACGAAGACGACGCACCCGTTCATCAGTTTGTCGAGTGGTTTCCCAGCGTGACGCTCGAGCAGGCGCGCGCTGTGCTCGAGCACGCAGGGCGAAGTTCGCAGGCGCAAGCGTAGGCGAAGGTACTGTGCGATCAGGGCACTCCCGTCCCGCTTCGCCGGGTACCGGGGTATGCGCGCCGTTGACCAACACGAACCGGAGGATCCGATGATGCCGAGCGCGACAGAACAGGTGAGCATCGAAGTCCTGCAGGAATTCGCCGAAGCCTGGAATCGCCACGATGTCGACGCGCTGATGTCGTTCATGACCGACGACTGCGTGTTCGAAGCGTCG
>JACSRM010000238.1 GCA_014879745.1 Burkholderiaceae bacterium
GCGCCATGTTCCAGCGCCTTGCCGCGCAGCGCCTGCTGGCGTTGTTCGTGTTCGGCTGGTTGATGTTCACCTTTCCGTTGCTCGGGCTGTGGAACGTCGATGCGAGCGTGTTCGGCATTCCGCTGCTGCCGGCGGCGCTGTTCGCCGTCTGGGCGGTGCTGATCGGTCTCGTCGCGTGGACGGTCGAGCGCGCGGAGGGCATGGATTGAAGTTCGCCGCGCGCTGCACTCGCTGCCGCGCGGTCCGCGCGGCGTCACGCTTCGCGGGTTGACCGATGCTCGCCGCACCGCTCGTCGTCGCCGCGGCGTTTGCCTACCTGCTGCTGCTGTTCGCGATCGCCGAGTTCGCCGACCGGCGCGCGATCGCCGGCCGCTCGGTGATCGACAACGGCTGGGTCTACGCGCTGTCGATCGGCGTCTACTGCACCGCGTGGACCTACTTCGGCAGCATCGGCCGCGCGGCGACGCTCGGCCTGTGGTTCCTGCCGATCTACCTCGGGCCGACGCTCGCGATGGTGCTGGCGTGGATGGTCGTTCGCAAGATGATCCGCATCTCGCGCAGCTACCGCATCACGTCGATCGCCGACTTCATCGCCAGCCGCTACGGCAAGAGCCGGCTGCTCGCCGCCCTCGTCACGCTGATCGCCGTGATCGGCATCCTGCCCTACGTCGCGCTGCAGCTGAAGGCGGTCGCGGTCGGCTTCGAGGTGATGACGGCGCCGCTCGGCGCGCCGCACGCCGCGGCAAGCGCGTGGTGGAGCGACAGCACCTTCTACATCGCGCTCGTGCTGGCCGGCTTCACGGTCGCATTCGGCGCCCGCCACCTCGATACGACCGAGCGCCACGAGGGCATGGTCGCGGCGATCGCGTTCGAGTCGGTCGTCAAGCTCGCCGCCTTCCTCGCCGTCGGCGTCTTCGTGACCTGGGGTATGTTCGACGGGCCCTCGGACCTCTTCGCGCGCGCCCGCGCGCTGCCCGACGCGGCGCGCGTGCTGCGGCTGGATTCGGACTCGGGCTTCGCCGGCGCGCAGTGGTTCACGCTCTTGCTGCTGTCGATGTTCTCGGTCGTCTTCCTGCCGCGCCAGTTCCAGGTGCTGGTCGTCGAGAACGTCGACGAGCGGCACCTGAAGCGCGCGGTGTGGGGCTTTCCGCTCTACATGCTCGCGATCAACATCTTCGTGCTGCCGATCGCGCTTGCCGGGCTGCTGCACTTCGGGCCGGGGCAGGCGAACGCCGAGACCTTCATCCTGACGCTGCCGCTGTCGATGGGCACGAATCTGCTTGCGCTGGTCGCCTTCATCGGCGGCCTGTCGGCGGCGACCGGGATGGTGATCGTCGAGGCGATCGCGATCTCGACCATGGTCTGCAACGACCTCGTCATGCCGTGGCTGCTGCGCACGCGCCGCTTCGGCGCGGCGGCGCAGCGCGACCTCTCGGGCTGGCTGCTGCCGATCCGCCGCGGCGTGATCGTCGCGCTCTTGCTGCTGGGCTACCTGTACTTCCGCCTTGCCGGCGAGGCGTACGCGCTTGTCAGCATCGGCCTCATCAGCTTCGCGGCGGTCGCGCAGTTCGCGCCGGCGCTGCTGGCCGGCATGTATTGGAAGGGCGGAACGCGGGCCGGCGCGATCGCCGGGCTCGCCGCCGGCTTCGCGTTCTGGGCCTACACGCTGATGCTGCCGTCGATCGCGAAGTCGGGCTGGCTCGACGACAGCTTCCTGCAGCACGGCCCGTTCGGCATCGCGCTGCTCAAACCCGAGCAGTGGCTGGGCCTCACCGGCCTCGACTCGTTGACGCATTCGCTCTTCTGGAGCCTGCTCGCCAACGTCGGCCTGCTCGTCGGCGTCTCGCTGTGGCGCGCGCCTTCGGCGAACGAGACGAGCCAGGCGCTGCTGTTCGTCGACGTCTTCGAGCGCACCGCGACGGCCGGCCCCGAGCCGGTGTTCTGGCGCGGCCGCGCCAAGGTCGCCGACCTGCTCGCGACGGTCGGCCGCTTCCTCGGCCGCGACGCGGCGCAGCGCGCGTTCGCAGAGTATGCCGGGCGCCTGGGCGTCGCCGGCATCGCGCAGATCCCGCCCGATGCGCAGCTCGTGCAGTTCGCCGAGACGCAGCTCGCCGGCGCGATCGGCAGCGTCTCGGCGCGCGCCGTCATCGCCTCGGTCGTCGAGGAGGAGACGCTCGCGATCGACGACGTGATGCGCATCGTCGACGAGGCGTCGCAGCTGCGCGCGTACTCGCACGCGCTGGAGGAGAAGTCGCTCTCCCTCGAACGCGCAAGCGCCGAGCTGCGCGCCGCCAACGAGCAGCTCAAGAGCCTGGACCGGCTGAAGGACGACTTCATGTCGTCGGTGTCGCATGAATTGCGCACACCGTTGACATCGATCCGTGCGCTCGTCGAGCTGATG
>JACSRM010000063.1 GCA_014879745.1 Burkholderiaceae bacterium
GGATTCGCAACGACGCCAGGGCGGCAAAGACGCGGTTTTATGTTTCGCATAGCGTGGAACACTGCACTACGGTCACTCCAGATGGCCAGAGCCGGGTTGCGAACGGCCCGCCGCACTGCGCGCCGCGCGCTCGGACTGGATCAGCGCCTCGGCGAACGCCGCGAGGTCGGCGTGCACGCGCACGCCGGGCACCCCCTCGAGCAAGCGGGCGACGGCCAGCACATCGTCGCCGCGATGCTTGCCGCTGGCGACGAAATGCGGCTGGCAGCCCGCCGCGACGGCAGCCTGCATGTCGCGCAGCGAATCGCCGACCATCGGCACCTGCGCGAGGTCGACGCCGTAGCGCTCGCCGATCTGCTGCAGCAGGCCGGGCAGCGGCTTCCTGCAGTCGCAGCCTTCGTCCGGCGCATGCGGGCAGAAAAAGACGGCGTCGATGCGGCCGCCCAGCTGCAGCAGCAGGCGGTTCATCTTCGCGTGCATCGCGTTCAGCGACGCCATGTCGAACAGGCCGCGGCCGATGCCCGACTGGTTGCTCGCGACGACCGTGTGCCAGCCAGCGTGGTTAAGCCGGGCGATCGCCTCCAGCGCACCGGGCAGCGGCACCCATTCGTCGGCCGACTTCACGTAGTAGTCGTGGTCCTCGTTGATCGTGCCGTCGCGGTCGAGGATGACGAGCTTGAGGTTCGGGTTCATGCGGCTGCCTCCGGTCGCTCTGCTCGGCGCGAAACGCTGGCGAGGTCGGCAGCGCGCCGCATTCGCTCGCTTCGATCCCCGCTGCGCGGGGCCCCTCTTTCGCGGCTCATTCGGCTGCCTCCGGTCGCTCTGCTCGACGCGAAACACCTGCGTGGTCGGCAGCGCGCCGCAGCCGCTCGCTTCGATCCCCGCTGCGCGGGGCCCCTCTTTCGCGGCTCACGCGGCGAGCCTCGACAGGTCGGCGACGCGGTTCATCGCGGCGTGCAGCCGCGCGAGCAACGCGAGGCGGTTGGCGCGCAGCCGGGCATCGTCGGTGTTCACCATCACGGCGTCGAAGAAGGCATCGACCGGCTCCTTCAGCGCTGCGAGCGCCTGCAGCGACGCGGCATATTCGCCGCGCTCGAAGTCCGCGTCGGCTTGCGGCTGAACCCGCTCGAGCGCGGCGTGCAATACGGCTTCGGCAGGCTCGTTCAGCAGCGACACGTCGACCGCCTGGGCGGCGGCGGCGTCGGACTTCTTCAGGATATTGCCGACGCGCTTGTTCGCCGCCGCGAGCGATGCCGCTTCTGGCATCCGGGTGAACTCGCGCACCGCCGCCAGGCGCCGCGGCAGGTCGCCCCAGCGCTCGGGTTGCAGCGCGGTGACGGCGTCGACCTCCTTCGCGCCGTAGCCCAGTTCGCGCAAATAGCCGACGAGCCGCTCGTGGATGAAGGCGCCGACCGCGGCCTGTTGCTGGCCGTGCGCCGCGCCGAAGGCCTTGAACGCGGTGTCGATCAGCGGCCCGATCGCAAGCGCGAGGTCGCGCTCGACGAGCATGCGAACGACGCCGAGCGCATGGCGGCGCAGCGCGAACGGGTCCTTGTCGCCGGTCGGCAGCTGGCCGATGCCGAACAGGCCGGCCAACGTCTCGAGCTTGTCGGCGAGCGCGAGCGCGATGCCGGTCGCGTTGCGCGGCAGCGCGTCGCCGGCAAAGCGCGGCCGGTAGTGGTCCTCGATCGCGAACGCGACCTCGTCGGGCTCGCCGTCGTTGCGCGCGTAGTAGCCGCCCATCGTGCCCTGCAGTTCGGGGAATTCGCCGACCATGTCGGTCAGCAGGTCGGCCTTCGCGAGCAGCGCGGCGCGGTCGGCGAGCGCGGCGGCGCCCGCGCCGCCGAGCTGCGCGGCGATCTCGCGCGCGATGGCGCGCACGCGCTGCACGCGCTCGCCCTGGCTGCCGAGCCGGCCGTGGTAGACGACGCCGTCGAGCGCGGCGACGCGCGATTCGAGCGTGCGCTTCCTGTCCTGGTCGAAGAAGAACTTGGCGTCGGCCAGGCGCGGGCGAACGACGCGCTCGTTCCCCTCGATCACACGGCTCGCGTCGTCGGGCCGGATGTTGCTGACGACGAGGAACTTGTTCGTCAACGCACCGGCCGCGTCGAGCAGCGGGAAGTACTTCTGGTTCGCCTTCATCGTCAGGATCAGGCATTCCGGCGGCACGGCGAGGAACTCCGCCTCGAAGTGGCAGACGAGCACGTTGGGCCGCTCGACGAGAGCGGTCACCTCGTCGAGCAAGGCATCGTCGTCGATCGGCGTCAGGCCCTCCTTCGACGCCGCGAGCTGCAGCTGGCGCGCGATGTCGCTGCGCCGCGCGGCAAAGCTCGCGACGACGGCGCCCTGCTCTTCGAGCTGGCGGGCGTAGTGGTCGGCGTCCTGCAGCACGACGGG
>JACSRM010000061.1 GCA_014879745.1 Burkholderiaceae bacterium
AGCCGCGGCAGCGTGCGGATCCGTTCGCCGCGCGCCGCCGATGCGCCGGCCATCGCGCCGAACTACCTGTCGACCACCGAAGACCGGCGCGTCGCCGCCGACTCGCTGCGCATCACGCGCTGCATCGTCGGGCAGCCGGCGTTCGCGCGCTACGCGCCGCGCGAGGTCAAGCCGGGCGTGCAGTACCAGAGCGACGAGGACCTTGCGCGCCTCGCAGGCGATATCGCGACGACGATCTTCCATCCGGTCGCGACCTGCCGCATGGGGCGCGCCGACGACGCAGGCGCGGTCGTCGATGCGCGCCTGCGCGTGCGCGGCGTGCGCGCGCTGCGCGTCGTCGACGCGAGCGTGATGCCCACCATCACGAGCGGCAATACCAATTCGCCGACGCTGATGATCGCCGAGCGCGCGGCGCGCTGGATACTCGACGACGCGGCGCGGGCCTGAAGGCAGCACGCTTAGGGGTAAGTCCGCAGTCGCCAGATCAGTAGAATCCGGCGCTAATCGCGGTTGCGATTTTCAAGAAGGAGTTCAGACCATGAAGAAGCTTGTAGTCACCCTGGCCCTGGCCGCCCTGGCCTGCGGCGGCGCCTTCGCGCAGGCCCCCGACACGCTGGCCAAGATCAAGGAGCGCGGCGCGGTCAACCTGGGCGTGCGCGACTCGTCGGGCCTGGCCTTCACGATCGGCGGCGGCAAGTATGTCGGCTTCCACACCGAGATGGCCGAGCGCATCATCGGCGACCTGAGCAAGGATGTCGGCAAGCCGCTGACGATCAACTACCAGGTCATCACGTCGCAGAACCGCATTCCGCTGATCCAGAACGGGACGATCGACTTCGAGTGCGGCTCGACGACCAACAATACGGCGCGCCAGAAGGATGTCGATTTCGCCTACACGACCTACGTCGAAGAGGTGCGCATGGCAGTCAACAAGAATTCCGGCATCAAGTCGATCAAGGATCTGAATGGCAAGACGGTCGTCACGACGACCGGCACGACCTCGGTGCAGACGCTGCGCAAGAACGAGCGCGCCCAGGGTATCGACTTCAAGACGGTGCAGGGCAAGGACCACGCCGACAGCTTCCTGCTGCTCGAGGCCGGCCGCGCCGATGCGTTCGTGATGGACGGCTCGATCCTCGCGGCGAATATCGCGCGCGCGAAGAATCCAAAGGACTTCGAGATCGTCGGCGAGGTGCTGTCGGTCGAACCGATCGCCTGCATGCTGCCCAAGGGCGACGAGAAACTGCGGCAGGCGATCAACGCCAGCATCGTGCGGCAGATCAAGGATGGGTCGCTTGCCAAGCTCTACGACAAGTGGTTCATGCAGCCGATCCCGCCCAACAACGTGACGCTCAACATGCCGCTGTCGGCCAGCACCAAGGCCGCCTGGGAGAACCCCAACGACAAGCCGATGGAAGCGTACGGCAACAAGTAAGCGCACTCCCTGCCCGATTTATCGAGACGCCCACTTGACCTCAAGTGGGCGTTTGCGTTCATAGGGTGCTCGCGCGCGCGGCAGCGTAGTCAGGAGGACGGCGATGGCGATGGACTGGACGGTGTTTTGCAAGGACACCCTGTCGGGGGAGATCGTCCCGGGCTGCCTGGGCGAGGGCCGCGACATCACCTACCTCAACTGGCTGTTCACGGCCTGGGGCTGGACGGTATCGGTCTCGCTGACGGCGCTCGCCGTCGCGCTCGTCGCCGGTTCGATCATCGGCGTCATTCGCACGCTGCCGGCAAGTCCCTGGCTCGTGCGGCTCGGCAACGCCTGGGTCGAGCTGTTTCGCAATATCCCGCTGCTGGTGCAGATCTTCCTGTGGTACTTCGTGCTGCCGGCGCTCGTGCCGCCGATGAAGCACTTCCCGCCGTTCATCCTCGTCGTGCTGGCGCTCGGCCTCTTCACCTCGGCGCGCATCGCCGAGCAGGTGCGCGCCGGCATCCAGGCCCTGCCGCGCGGCCAGCGCTATGCCGGCATGGCGCTCGGCTTCACGACGCCGCAGTACTACCGCTATGTGCTGCTGCCGATGGCCTACCGCATCATCATCCCGCCGCTGACGAGCGAGTCGATGAATATCTTCAAGAATTCGGCGGTCGCCTTCGCAGTGTCGATCCCCGAGCTGACGCAGTACGCGCTGCAGGTCGGCGAGGAGACGGCGCGACCGATCGAGGTCTACCTCGCGGTGACGGTGCTCTACGCGATCTCGGCGCTGGCCGTGAACCGCGTCTTCGCCTGGATCGAGAAGCGGGCGCGGGTGCCCGGCTTCGTCGCCTCGGGAACCGGCGCCGGGGGGCACTGAGATGTTGAACCTCGACTTCTCGATCCTGAACTGGGCGCTGATCCAGGACTTCATCCTCAAGGGCCTGTGGTTCAGCATCTTCCTGAC
>JACSRM010000060.1 GCA_014879745.1 Burkholderiaceae bacterium
CGGCACGTTGTAGAGCACCATCGGCACGTCGCAGGCCTCGGCGATCGCCTTGAAGTGCTGGTAGATGCCCTCCTGCGACGGCTTGTTGTAGTACGGCACGACCGACAGCGTGCAATCGGCGCCGACCTTCTTCGCGTAGCGCGAATGCTCGATCGCTTCCATCGTCGAGTTCGCGCCGGTGCCGGCCATGACGGGGATGCGCCCGCGCGCGTGTTCGACCGCGACGCGGATCACCTCCCAGTGCTCCTCGACGGTGATGGTCGGCGACTCGCCGGTCGTGCCGATGACGCCGATGCAATCGGTGCCCTCGGCGATGTGCCAGTCGATCAGCGCGCGCAGCGCGTCGTGATCGATGCTGCCGTCCTCGCGCATCGGCGTGACGAGCGCGACGATGCTGCCAACGATGGGTTTCATTCGGGTTCCTCGGAATCGGGCGATTTTAGCCGTGCCGCCGTGCCCGACCCGGTGCCCGGCCCGGCGCGCTACAGCGGGTAGCGTCTCGGCGGCGCGGCGCCGCCCTCGCGCACCGCCGCGATGCGCTGCACGAAGCGCTGCGGCTCGGTGGCGATGAAGCCGTCCTCGTAGCCGATTACGCGCAGCGCGCCTGTCGCGCGCAGCAGCTCGCCCGGCGCGAGCAGGAAATCGGGATTCGAAGGCCGGCCTATCGTCTCGTTGCCGCGCGCGAAGGTCTCGTAGATCAGCACGCCGTCTTCGGCGACGCTCGCGACGAGCGTCGGCAGCAGCGCGCGCCAGAGATAGTTCGTGACGACGACGGCATCGAACTGCCGGCCGGGCAGCGGCCAGCCCTGCGCTTCGATATCGGCCTCGACCACCACGACATCGGGCAGCGAACGCAGCGCTGCGAGCGCCGCCGCGTCACGATCGATCGCTGTGACCCTCGCGCCGCGCGCCGCGAACCACCGCACGTGGCGCCCCGAGCCGCAGGCGACGTCGAGCACGCTCGCCGCCGCGGGAACCAGCCCCGACCAGCGTTGCACCCAGGCCGAGGGTTCGAGCGCGCCGGGCTGCACGTCAGAAACACGCCCAGATCTGCGTCGCGAGCGAGAACACCAGGTCCGGACGCAGATAGAGCGCGAAGACGGCGCCGAGCGCGACGATTGCGAGCGCCCAGAGCGCGCCGCGCAGCAGCGGCCGCCGGGTCGCCGTCATGCCGCCGCCAGCGCCGGCCGCGCGATCGGCGATTCGCGCACCGGCAGGTTGACGAGCGCGGCGAAGACGCCGAGCGCGATCGCGATCCACCAGACGATGTCGTAGCTGCCGGTCCTGTCGTAGAGCCAGCCGCCGAGCCAGACGCCAAGGAAGCTGCCGATCTGGTGGCTCAGGAAGACGAAGCCGCTGAGCATCGAGAGGTACTTGACACCGAAGATCTGGGCAATGATCGCATTCGTCGGCGGCACCGTCGAAAGCCACAGAAAGCCGATCACCGACGCGAAGACATAGACGCTCGCCGGCGACAGCGGCGCGAGCAGGAAGACGATGATCGCGGCCGCGCGCAGCAGGTAGATCGCGGCCAGGATATGGCGCTTGGGCAGCCGCTCGCCGAGCGATCCGGCGATATAGGTGCCGAAGACGTTGAAGAGCCCGATCAGCGCCAGCGCGTAGGCGGCGACCTCCGGCCCGAGGCCCTGGTCCTTCAGGTAGCTGGGCAGGTGCACGCCGATGAAGACGACCTGGAAGCCGCAGACGAAGTAGCCTGCGGTCAGCAGCCGGAAGCTCGGGTACGCGAACGCCTCGCGCACCGCGTCGCCGATGCTCGTGTGCATTTCGGCGTGTACCGGCTGCGTCTTCTCCTTCAGGCCGAGCGCGAGCGGCGCGATCGCGAGCGCCGCACAGCCGAGGATGATGAGCGCCGTCTGCCAGCCCAGGCCGCCGATCAGCCAGTTCTCGACCGGCACCATCAGGAACTGGCCGAACGAGCCGGCCGCCGCCGTCACCCCCATCGCCCACGAGCGCCGCTCGGGCGCGACGTTGCGGCCGACGACGCCGAAGACGATCGCATAGGTCGTCCCCGCCTGCGCCATGCCGAGCAACAGCCCGGCGCTGCCGGTGAAGCCGGCGACGGTCTGTGCGTACGCCATCAGCACGAGGCCGCCGGCGTAGAACACGCTGCCCGCGATCAGCACCCGCCAGGCGCCGAAGCGGTCGGCGACCATGCCGGCGAACGGCCCGGCCAGCCCCCACACCAGGTTCTGCACCGCCAGCGCGAAGGCGAAGTTCTCGCGCGTCCAGCCGCGATCCATCGTGATCGGCTGCAGCCACAGGCCGAAGCCGTGGCGGATGCCCATCGAGAGCGTGACGACGGCGGCGCCGCACAGCAGCACCTGCGTCATCGAAAGCGTGGCGGGGGCGGCGGAACGC
>JACSRM010000178.1 GCA_014879745.1 Burkholderiaceae bacterium
GGATGTCGCCCTGGATCGCGATGCGGTTGCGGTCGCGGCACGCGATCTGGTAGACCGCGTCGATGCCGTACGCGGCGAGCACCGCCGAGGCCGCGGCGCTCGACATGTGGCAGTTGCCGCCGGCGCCGTCGGTGATGTTCATGGCGTCGACGAGCCCGGCGAACACCCCTGCGCGCTCCAGCAGCGGCGCGGGATCTGCCGAGTCGGGTGGCGCGATCTCGACCGTGACGACGAACGTGCCCGTCGCGCAGGCGCGCTCGAGCGCCGAGAGCTTCGCCTCGGGCGTCGAGCGCTCGCAATGACCTTCGTCGCGCACGCCGCCGCAGGGGCCGTTGCGCATGCGCTTCGGGCAGTTCATCGGGCAGGCCATACCAGTAGCCGAAGGCACGCACTGCCCGCACTCCCTGCAGTCGAAGACAAACCGCTTGGCGATGCGCTCGACGGGCTACAGCAGCGCCTCAGCGCGCCGCCTGCCCAGCAGCCTGACGATCGGCGCCAGGGCCGGTGCCAGCCGCGAAAAGCCATCGTAGACGCGCCGCGGTCCGCAGCGCACCCGCGCTGCGAGGCGCACAGTGCAACGGGTATATTCGATCGCCCAAGCACCCCCTCACCCTCGTCATGCGAAAGGGCCTCTGCGCCCACCGCACAATGGTTGCAGCCGGCCGACCCGCCGATGGCCGAATCGAAGCACCGTGACCAGAACCACAGACGAAGAACATGCTGGACCCGCGGACCGACCAGGTGGCGTACAGGTCATTGCCCGCGCCGCCAGCGTGCTGCGTGCGTTGCGCGACCACCCGAACGGATTGACGCTCGGGGAACTGGCGAAGCTGCTGCTGCTGCCGCGCTCGACAGTGCAGCGTATCGTCGATGCGCTGAACGACGAGAACATGGTGATTGCGGCGTCGCCGGTACGCGGGGTGCGGCTCGGTCCGGCCTTGCTCGCGCTCGCGGCAGTGACGCGCTTCGAGATTGCCGAGATCGCCCGACCGCTGCTCGAGGAACTTTCCCGCGAATGCGGTGAGACCGTCGACCTGGCACAACTCGACGGCAACAAGCTTGTCTTCATCGATCAGGTGAGCGGCTCGCACAGGCTGCGCGCCGAATCGGCGATCGGAGTGTCTTTTCCGCTGCACTCCACGGCGCCGGGCAAGGCCATGCTCGCCGCGATGGAGGCGGAGGAGTTGCAGAACCTGCGTCCGCGGCTGAGACTGACCGCGCTCACCCGGCACACAGCCACCTCGTGGCCCGTGCTCGATGACGCGCTAGCCAAGGTCCGCAGCTCGCGGATCGGAATCGACATCGAAGAGAACTCGGTCGGCATCTGTGCCGTCGCCGCAGTGGTGCGGTTGCCCAACGGCGAATTGGCTGCGGTCTCGATTCCGGTCCCGACACAACGCTTCGCCGGCTCACGCGCAACGCTCGAGCGTCTGCTGCTGGCGAAGGTCGACCGTTTGCAGCAGATGATCGGTGGGGGGCGTCGGCGCGAACGCAGATGACGTGGAACTCTCGTCTGCAGTGCGTCCCTCTGGTCGTCACGGTCGCCTGCCCAGCGAAGCGCCAGCCGGCCCCCGCTTCAGCGTTTGCATCGGCGTCCTGAAGTGAGGCGCCCATCCGGTGAACAGGTGCAGGTCACAATGCTGCATGCCTTCGCCCAATGTGAAAGACACGAGGCGCCGGACATGACTACCCTTGTCTGCCGCGCGGTCGTCATCCTGCTCGCGACGCGCGACTGCCCATTGCTCGTGCAGACATCGTACTTTGCACAAAGCGCCGCCGGCAATTCATACGGCAGATCAACGCCACTCTTCGATGGAATGGCGGTACTGCGACCGGACGAATCGAAGTAGAGCCGATTTGCCGCCTCGGAATCGAGGCCTCCAACAGGTACCCGCAGCAAAGCCGGGGGCTTGGTCTGCTGTCTCGGAGCGGCCATCGCCGCATCCCGCAGCCAACCGCTGTGCGATTGCAAGCAACAGAGCCGGTGCACTGCCGGTGGACTTGAAGGCACTGGACGCCAAGATCGGGCAGCTGACGCTGGAGAACGATTTTTTAGAGGGCGCGCTCACCAAGGCGGGATTGCTGAGCGCAAAGCGATGATCGACCGTGACGCCGAGTTGCCGATCAAGCGGCTAGCGCAACTGCTGGGCATCAGCAGAGGCTCGGTGTACTACCACCCCGAGCCGATCCCGCAGGCCGAACTGGCCCTGATGCACCGCATCGACGAACTCCACTTGGAGCACCCGTTCGCCGGCAGCCGCATGCTGCGCGACTTGCTGCGCCTGGAGGGCGTCGAGGTGGGGCCGGCGGCGCGTGGGCACGCTGATGCGGCGCATGGGCACGCAGGCGCTGTACCGCATGAACCGGCCCCCATTCAGTGGACGCCGCGAAGCGCGATGAGCGTTATCCACGGACGGACGGTTCGGTCGCTTGCGACGAACCGGGAACCGGCGTCGGTGGGTAACGCGGTGCCTCGCAGACGCGAGGCGTTTGTCGTATTCGAATCTAGTCTCAGCGCCCACTGCTTGAATGACGCCAGCCGCTTTGAGCGGCTCACATCTCGAATGCTCCCGGCTATGTCGGGGGATGGTTACCCTACGACGCTCATGACCGGGGCCCCGTCAACGAGGTGCGCCCGGCCGATGCCCGCTGATCAACAGGTTGCTGACCTTCATCACCGGGCAGCAAATTTCACGTCGATGGATCAGCAGCCCACTTGGTGGTCCTGAACGAACCTTGGACAGCCGCGGCAAGCGATTGGCAAGGTCAACGGGCTCGGGCTTCTCGTTCGAGCAGAACCAACTGCCGCGCGACGTTCGCCAATCCGAACGGATCGAGCGATTCGAGCATCAGGTCTGCGACCTCGATCCGTTGCCCGTAGCTGCGTCGTGTGGAGCGCTGATAGCAGGGGTCGTAGTGCTGCGCCATCACGCTCTCGAACAATTCGTCCACGCGCCCTTCTACCGCCTGCGCCATCCAACGTGCCAGCACCTCCTTCCCGACCAGCGGCTTCAACGGCTCAAGCTTGCGCACCATGCCCTGCGGGTCGAGCACAAAGTGGGGATAGTCCTCGCGCCACAGCTTGACCCGCTCGGCGATCGGCGCATCGATGTTGACCACCGGCGAGCCGTGCATCGCTTCGTGGAGGGACTCCGGCAACTGCAGGTTGCCGATCTTCTTGCTCTCGGCTTCGACCCACACGACCCGGCCAGCGTCGAACTTTCTCATCTCGGCGAGCAACGCGCTGTCGAAAAGCTTCTGCGTCGGTTGGGGATCACCCGGCAGGTCGCCGAGCAGTGATCCGCGATGGTGCGCCAACTCTTCGAGTTCGAGCACCTGCTCTCCCTGGCGCCGCAACTCGTGCAGCAAACGGGTCTTGCCTGACCCAGTGGGTCCGCAGAGGACTCGGTAGCTGAACGATCGCGACAGTGTGTCGAGGCCGGCGCGCACCCAACGCCGGTAGCTCTTCCAGCCCCCGGCCAGGACGTCGACTTCGAAGCCGATGGTCCGCAGGTTGTCGGCCCACAGTCGGCTGCGCTTGCCGCCGCGAAAGCAGTACACGAGGAAGCGGTCCTGCGGCGTGTAACGCGAGATGAGCGGCTTGATCTGGTCGGCGATGTTGCGCAGGGAGTAATCGACACCGATCAGGTAGGCCCCGTGCGTGTCGGTCTTGTGGCGGATGCCGACCTCGGCGAACTCCGCGTCGTCCACCACGGGCAGGTTGACGGCACCCGGTATGTGGTCCTGCGCAAACTCGCGCGGCGACCTGGCGTCGATCACCAGCGCATACGACGCGAACTCCTGCACTGCCAGCTGATGCGGATGCACCAGCGCTGCAGAGGAGTCGACGGGGATGGTCATAGCTTCGATGCGAACCGGGCGTGCTGAAAACGAGTCGGAAATCATCGCGAGGACCGCGCTGCTCCACTCCTACATTGAACCCATGCACCGATGAGCCTTCCGAAGGGCCAATCGGTGCGCTGGACGAGGAGCAGATCGTGTCTCAGCTGCCTACTGTAGTCGTACCCACAGAGCGCGCAGAACGCGCGCGCATTCATGGCTTCTACCCCGCGCTGCTGATCGCCGCCGCGCTGACGACTGTGGCCGCCCCGGCCCGCGCCGTCGACGGTTGCCTTTTGCTGTTGTGCCTCGCGGCGCCAAGCTGGCGAGCGATCTCGCAATGCGTGCCGCCTGTGATGCAAGCCTTGCGCGATCTGGCACGCGGTCGGCCGTTCCCGACCTGCGCCATGTCCGGGCCGGGCAACAGAGCCAACCATCAGTGGGCGAGCGCCCCCGGCAACTGTCCTCCGCAGTACACGCGCGTCGTGGAGCTGGAAAACGGCGTCGTCTACAGCTGCGATTTCGACGGCGCTGTGTCGGTCCTCATCGACGGCAGCATGTGGTCGCGCACCTGGTGGAGCATGGGTGGCGCGACGGTGACCGAGTTCTCGCCAGCGTCCAAGGCCAGCCTGGGCACCTGGGACACACAGTTCGACGACGACTACGCGGCCTGGCTGGCGTCGCTGCCGCCGCCGGAACCGCCCTGCCCGGCCTGCTGAGTCTGCGCATGGACCCCGCCACATTTGCAATGCTGGCAGCGGCCTGTGCACCGCTGGTGCATGCCGACACGGCCCGCGCGCTGGTCATGGCCGAAAGCAGCATGAATCCGCATGCCATCGGCGTCGTGGGCGGCGCGCTCGACCGGCAGCCTCGCGGGCTGGGCGAAGCGCTTGCCACGGCCAGCACCCTGCAGCAACAGGGTTGGAACTTCAGCGTCGGCCTCGCGCAGATCAATGTGCGCAATTTCGCGCGGCTGGGATTGACGGCGCTGACGGCGTTCGACCCCTGCACCAACCTGCGGGCCATGCAAACCGTCCTTGGCGAGTGCTTCGGCCGCGCCGAACGCGACGCACCCGCTCAGATGGCATTGCGCGAGGCACTGTCCTGCTACTACAGCGGCGACGCCGTCACCGGCTTCGAGCACGGCTATGTGCGTCGTGTGACCCGTGCAGCGAGTTCGCCTGTCAACCGCCCGTCGACCGACTCCGCCCCGAAGGACCTTCAGTGAACAACTTCCATGCGCAGATTCAACGCTGTCTCAATTTCTCGCGGTTTGCCCTTGTCGCTTTGCCTGCGATCGTGCAGGCGCAGGGCTTCGACAAGATCGAGGACACGGTCAACAACGTCAACGCGATCCTCGTCACGATCTCGGTCGCGGTCGTCACGATCTCGATCATCTGGGCCGGCTTCAAGATGATCTTTCAGGGCGCGCGCCTGGCCGACGTGGCCAACGTCTTGATCGGCGGAACCCTCGTCGGCGGTGCGGCGGCCTTCGCCGCCTACATCGTCAGCTGAGAAGCCTTGCCGTGGTGCCTTGCGAAACGATCTACAAGGGCGCGACCCGGCCTGCCATGAAGTTCGGCATACCGCTGGTGCCGCTCGTCATCCTGTTCGGTGGCGGCATGCTGTTGATCATGTGGGGTGGCACGCTCGTCGGCTGGTGGATCCCTGCGGCGGTGCTCGCGTCCTTCGTGCCCACGCTGGCCTGGATGCGCTTCGTCACCGCCCGCGACGATCAGCGCTTCAGGCAGATGTTCATCGCCGCCAAGCTGCGTGTGCATGCCCGCAACCGCCGCTTCTGGCACGCGCGCAGCTATTCGCCCACCCTGTTGTCGGGAGCACGCGATGCTTGGCATGTTTGAGGGCCAGGCCGGTGATCGGCGAGGTCGGGTGGCTCGCTGGCCCCGCCATTGGGCCCAGGCCCGGCGCGAGAACCCGTTGGCCCGGTTCATCCCGTTCTCGTCGCTCATCAGCCCGCACGACGTGATCACCCGCGGCGGCGACTATCTCAGGGTCTGGCGACTCGACGGCGTGCCGTTCGAGTGCGCCGACGAGACCCTGGTCGCCGAACGCCACGAGGCCCTGTGCAGCCTGTTGCGCAACCTGAGCGGCGGGCAATGGGCAGTGTGGACGCATCGCTTGCATCGCACCACGACCGACACGTTGCAGGCTCCGGCGGAAGCCGGCTTCGCACGCGACCTGTCGCTGGCCTACCACTCCAGCCTGCGCACGCGGCCGATGATGAGCAACGAGCTGTACATGACGCTCGTCTATCGGCCGCACGGATCGCGCATGAACCGCGCGCTGCAATCGACACGGCGCTCGCTGGCGTCGATCGCGCAGGCGCAGGCGGATGCCACGCGCCTCATGGAAGAACGCACCGCCCAGGTCGAGCGGGTGCTGCGCGGCTTCGGTCCGCAACTGCTGGGCACGCGGCAGCTTCACGGCCGCGCCTACTCCGAGGTGGCGGAGTTCCTGGGCTACCTGGTCAACGGCTGCTGGCGCGCCGTTCCAGCGCAGGCCGGCCCGCTGTACCGCATTCTGCCGAGCACGCGCCTGTCCTTCGGCGGCGACAAGCTCGAGCTGCGCCAGGGCGGCACGCTGCGCTATGGGGCGCTGGTAGACATCAAGGAATACGCCGATGCCGTCGAGCCGGGCATCCTGAATGCGCTGCTCTACGAGGGCAGCGAGTTCATCGAGACGCAGAGCTTCTCGATCCTGCCGCGGCGTGATGCGATGCGCGCGCTGGAGCTGCAGCGCGACCAGCTCGTCGCCAGCGACGACGTCGTCGCCAGCCAGGTCGCCGACATGGACGTGGCGCTCAACGAACTGGGCGACGGCCAGTTCTGCATGGGCGAGTACCACTACAGCCTCGTCGTCTTCGGCGACGACGTGGCCGACGCCGGCCGCCGCGCGGCGCAGGCGATCGGCGCCGTCGGCGAATCTTCCAGCCTGCAGATGTCGCCGGTGGACCTGGTGGCCGATGCCGCCTGGTTCGCGCAAATGCCCGGCAACTGGCGTTGGCGGCCTCGTGAAGCCAAGCTGTCTTCGCGCGCCTTTGCCGCGCTGGCCAGCGGCCACAACTTTGCCCGTGGCAAGCGGGACGGCAACCCCTGGGGCGAGGCGCTGGCACTGCTGCGCACGCCGTCCGGGCAGCCGTTCTACCTGAACCTGCATAGCAGCCCTGAAGGCGAAGACTCGGGCGACCAGAAGCTGCCTGGCAACACGCTGATCATCGGCTCCACCGGGGTCGGCAAGACGACGCTGGAGATGTTCCTGCTGGCGCTGACGCGCAAATGGAACCCCGCCCCGCGACTGGTGTTGTTCGATCTGGACCGCGGCTGCGAGATCGCACTGCGCGCTCTGGGCGGTGTCTACTTCACGCTCGAAGCCGGCAAGCCCACCGGCTGCAACCCGTTGCAGCGCAAGCCCACGCCGGCGCGCATGCAGTTCTGGGAGCAGTTGATCCGCACCTGCATCACCACCGCGGCCCTGCCACTGTTGCCGGCCGATGAACATGCCATCGCCGACGCGGTCAGGGCAGTGGCGATGTTGCCGTCGCCGTTGCGCCGCTTCTCTACCGTGCGACAGAACCTGCCGAAGGCCGGCGCGAACAGCCTTTATGAACGGCTCGGCCGCTGGTGCCAGGGTGGTGCACTCGGCTGGGTGTTCGATGGTGATGGCGATCGGGCCGACGACCGGCTGCTCGACCTGGAAGCCACCTCGGTGATCGGCTTCGACACCACGGAGTTCCTCGACCTGCCCGAGGTGCGCACGCCGGTGATGATGTACCTGCTGCAGGTGATGGAAGAGTTGGTCGATGGCGAACGGCTGATCTACGTGATCTCGGAGTTCTGGAAAGCGCTCGACCACGAAATCTTCAGCGACTTTGCCAAGCACAAGCAGAAGACCATCCGCAAGCAGAACGGCCTGGGCATCTACGACACGCAGAGCCCGTCTGACGTGCTGCGGCACCCGATCGGGCGCACGATGATCGAGCAGAGCGTGACGAAGATCTTCCTCGCCAACCCCGCAGCGGTGCGCGAAGAATACGTCGAGGGCTTCGGCCTAAGCGGGGCCGAGTTCGAGATCGTCCGCAGCCTCGGGGCGCAGGGCGGCCGGCGATTCCTGCTGAAGCAGGGACAGACCAGCGCCATCTGCGAGCTCGATCTGTCGGGCCTGGACGATTTCATCACCGTGCTCTCCGGCACGACGGACAACGTCGCGCTGCTCGACACGATCCGCGCACGACACGGCAACGATCCGTTTCAGTGGCTTCCCCTTCTGCTGCGCGAGGTTCAGGATCGAAGGTCCCGGGTGTCGAGGAGCGCAGCATGAGCTTCGGTCATTTCGTCGTCGCCGCCGCCATGGCCTGCAGCTCGTTCGCTGCCACGGCGCAATTCGTCAAGGGCAATGAAGCCGTGCGCGTGATGCCGGATGGCGCCAAGCGCGTCGAAACGCCCCCGCTGCCGGCCACAGGCCCGATCCGGAGCACAAGGCCTTGCGCCGCCGCCGACAACTGCCATGGCGGCGCATGGCTGATGGTCGAGACAAACGACGGCCTGGTCGAGTGCACCGAAGCCTATGCGCGGTCGGGCACCTGCCGAGCGTCGAGCTACGGCAAGACGAAGTTGCTGCGCCTATGGGTGCTGAAATCTGGCGACGCCTGGCTGCAGTGCCAGCTTCCGACCCTCGCCAGCAAGTGCGTGGACATGTTTGCGCGACCGCCCGGCAACCTGCCGTACCCGGCCACCCAGTAGCGCGAAGCGGAGCATCGGCATGTTCACCTGGGTCGGCACGCAGCTCGACAGCATCCTGAACACCTACGTACTCGGCGTCGTGTCGGCGTTGATGACGGCGATCGCGCCGATCGCGCTGACGGTGATGACGACCTGGGTGACGCTGTACGGATGGGCGGTCCTGCGCAACGAAGTGTCCGAGACGCTGCCCGTCTTCATGTGGAAGGTGTTCAAGATCGGGCTCGTGTTCGCGTTCGCGCTGCAATCGGCCTTCTACATCGCGAATGTCGCGGACACCGCGAACGCGCTGGCGATGGGTGTTGCCAGCACCTTCCTGCCCAGCGGGGTCGACCCGACGACGGTCACGTCACCGTACGCGCTGCTCGACAAGTTCAACGACGACGCCAGCACCCAGATCGCCGACATCATGAAGGAGGCCAGCATGTTCCGGCTGGACCTGCTGCTGGCGGCGGCGGTCTTCGCGATCGGCTCGGTCATCTTCCTGTGCATCGCGCTGTTCGTCGTCACGCTGTCGAAGCTCTTCCTCGCCTTCGTCATCGCCGCCGGCCCGCTGTTCCTGCTCTGCCTGGCCTGGCGCCCAACCCAGCGCTTCTTCGACAGCTGGTTGTCGATGGTTCTGAATGCGGTGGTACTGACCTGGTTTGCCTTCTTCGCACTCGGGCTCAGTGCGTTCATGGGTGTCTCGATGTTCAAGGCGATCCAGGACGGCGGCGGCTTCTTGGGCGCGAACTTCAACGTGCTCGGCGAGGCGATCCGCTACTGCGTGCTGATGGTGCTGATGGCCATCATCTGCTTCCAGGCGCCGACGCTGGCCTCCGCTTTGACCGGTGGCGCGGCCATCCAGCAGGGCATCCAGATGGTGCAGAACGCACTGATGGTCGCCGGCCTTCGCTCCGTGGCGATGAGCCGTGGGGCCGCCGCCGCGTCAGCGGGCGGGGCAATTCGCCCGAGTCTCGGCCGCACCGCTGCCTACCGTCTTGCCGCGCTTCGCGGCCGGACCTGAACCGAACGTCTGAAGGAGTTGCATATGAACGCAATCGTTCGCCTGTTCTCGGCAGCGGCCATCACCGTCGCCAGTGCCGCATGTCCGGCGCAGGGGATTCCCGTCATCGATGCTGCCAACCTCGTGCAGACCGTGCAGCAGGTGGTGAACGACATCACCAAGATCAACAACCAGGTGCAGCAGATCACCCAGCTGCAAAGCCAGCTCGCCAGCATGAACGGCCTGCGCGGGCTGGGAACGATCCTGGACAACCCGCTGCTGCGCAACTACGTGCCCGCGCAGGCTTACGAACTCTTCAACGCGGTGGACTCGTCGGGCTACGCGGGCCTGGGCAGCACGGCGAAAGTCCTGCGTGACGCCGGCATGGTCTACAACTGCGATGACCTGGCGGGTGCCGCCCGCACCACTTGCCAGGCGGCGCTCGCCCGGCCGTACCAGCAAAAGGGCTTGCTGCAGGACGCCATGAATGCCGCCGCAAGCAGGCTGTCGCAGATCAGCTCGCTGATGGGCCAGGTCGACGCCACGAGCGACCAGAAGGCGGTGCTCGAAATCCAGGCACGCCTCGGCGCCGAGAACGCACTGCTCGCGCATGAGATGACGCAGATCCAGATGCTGCAAGGCATGGCCGACGCCGAGGAGCGCATCGCCCGCTCCCGGGACCGCGAGCGGCAGTACCAGACGCTCGGCCGCACGGGCCGGATCGCCGACTTCCTGCCCTGAGCTTCCCTCATGAACACCTCACGCTCGCCGAGCGAAGCCGCTGCATTGCCGATCGCCGCCGCTGCGGACGATTCGGCGGCCTTTGGCGCCAACCGCGCCTGGGAGATCGATCGCGTCCTGTCCCTCGAACGATCCGAGCGACGGGCGTGGCGCGTCGCGGTGGCGGGCATGGCGATGGGCCTGATCGGCATCGCCGCGGTCTTTGTGCAGGGGCCGTTGCGGCAAGTGGTCGAGATACCGATCGTCGTTGACCGCGTCACCGGCGAAGCAACGATTCAGCAACGCCTGTCCATCGAGACGGTGCCGCCGATGGAAGCACTCGACAAGCACAACCTGGCAGCCTTCGTGCGGGCGCGCGAGCGCTACAACTGGATGTTCCTGCAGCGCGACTTCGACCAGGTTGCGCGCATGGCGGTGCCGACGGTCTTCGGTGCGTACAGCCGCCAGTTCGAGGGCGACGGCGCGTTGCAGAAGAAGCTTGCAGGCACCGAAAACTGGCGCATCGACATCGTCGGCGTGCGCCTGGCAGCGTCGGGGCGGCGCGGCAACCGCGGCGAAGCTACTGTCACCTACGACAAGGTGGTGCATCTCGTCGAGCGCAACCTCCCCGACGCGAAGACGCGGCACGTGGCGAGCGTCGTCTACGAGTACCAGCCGAAGGTGCTGGCCAAGGAGCGCGACCGGCTGGAGAACCCGTTCGGCTTCGTCGTCATCGCCTACCGCTCCGATCCGGAGATCAACACGCCACCGCCCGGGAGCCGGCCATGACGAGGCAGGCCTTGCGCAGCGGTGCAGCCCTCATCGCGGCACTGCTCGTCGGCAGCGTCTATGCGCAGGGCGCCGACCCGCGACTGCGCGAAGTGGTCTATGACGCTCGCGCGGTGGTAAGCGTGCCGGTCAAACGCGGCGTGGTCACGCACATCGTTCTCGACGCCGATGAATCGCTGACCGACGTCGCCTCCGCGTTCGGCGGCGACTGCAGCAAGTCCGAGTCTTCCTGGTGCATTGCCGCCCAGACCGGTGGACGCAACATCTTCGTCAAGCCCAAGTCCACCGCAACCGCGCCGAACAACCTTGCGGTGGTGACCGACCGGCGAACCCATGCCTTCCGCTTCGAGGTCCTGGACGACGGCGACAAGCGCTTGCCGGTGTACCGGCTGACCGTTCGCGCTCCCGCCACGGGCGCAGCGGCGGTCGCGAGCCGCGCACTGCATGACGCCGCCGCGGCCATCGCCTTGCCCATCGAACCGCCCTTGCCGCCGCCGCAGAAGATCGTTGCCGAACGGCTGAATGCTCGGCCCGAAGTCGTGAACTCGATCTACTCGATCGCGCAAGGTGAGGGCTCGGAAGACATCGTGCCGACGCTGGTCTTCGACGACGGCCACTTCACCTACTTCCGTTTTCCCGGCAACCGCGAAGTGCCTGCCGTGTTCCAGGTGCTCGCCGATGGGAGCGAAAGCCTCGTCAATGCGCGGATGGAAGACGACTTGCTGGTCGTTGATCGCGTGAGCCGCCGGCTGATGCTGCGCGCGGGTTCGGCAGCCGTCGGGGTCTGGAACGACGCCTTCGATCTGGATGGCGTGCCTCCTGCCGACGGAACCACGGTACGCGGAGTACAGCGCGTCGTCCGGTCCGACAGCGGCCAGCCGTCTCGCCCGGCCGCAGCGCGAGGGACACAGCATGAATGACAAGCCAACGGCGCCCGGCGCGAACGCCGTGGAACGCGACCAGGGCGGCGACAGGCTCGAGCCGCTGCCGGGTGAGCCGGGCATCCCGGACGTTGCACGACCTGCGCGTGTCCCGATGTCGAAGAAGGGGCTGCTCGCCGTCGGCTTGTTGGTCGCCTCGCTGGTTGCGGTGTCGGCGCTCTCGCTGCAGCGCTTCGCGACGAGCGGAAGAAATTCCGGCGACGCCGCGTCGGCCCGTGTCGGTGATCGACCGGCGGCGGCCGGAGCCGAACCGCGCCGGCTCGAGATGCCTTCGGCGCCGGCCAGTGCATCCTCGACCCCGAGCCAGGCCGTACGGATTCCTCAGCTGATTCCGACCGCCGAAGAGACTGCCGAACCAATCGGCGTGCACCGCACCGGAAGCGCGCGCGGAACCGGCAACGCGAAGTCAATCCCCCCGCAGGATGCACCCGTTCTGGTGCTGACCACTCGGCCAGGCTCAGGCAAGGCAGGCCGGGGCGACGCTCCGGCAAGCGATCAAGCGGTGAGCGGCGACGCAACAGGCGCGGGCGATCCGCTCGAAGAGACCCGGCGCAACCTGGTCGCCTATCAGCGGCAACTGGAAGGCTTGCTCGACACGCTGAACAAGGGCACAGCAGCCGCGTCCCGCCAGGGCGCAGTTCCACCGCTGCCTCTGGGCGCGTCCCCCACCGGAGTGCCATCTTCCGGGGGGGCGACCAATCCCCCTCCAACGGGGGCCCTCTTCGGGGGGCAGCTGCAGGCGTCGGCCACGCCGCGCGTCACAGCGTCGATGCTCGGCAACCGCAGCCTGACCTTGCCCAAGGGCACGGCCTTCACCTGCGCGCTGAAGACCAAGGTGATCAGCGCGGCCTCGGGCTTCGTCGGCTGCCAGGTGCTGCGCAATGTCTTCAGCGACGACGGCCGCGTGCTGCTGATCGAGCGCGGCTCGCACATGGACGGCGAATACCGCGTGGCGTCATTTCGCTCCGGCACCGTCCGCATCCCGGTGTTGTGGACACGCATCCGCACGCCCAAGGGCGTGACGGTGGATATCGACTCTCCCGGAACCGGCCCGCTGGGCGAATCCGGCGTCGATGGCTACGTCGACAACCGCTGGGTAGAACGCATCGGCGCGGCCCTGCTGCTGTCGCTGATCAACGACTCGGTGCAGTTCGTGCTGCAGAGCCAGGCGAACGACTCCAGCGGCGACACCATCATCCTGCCCAGCACCACGTCGAGCACGAACAAGCTCGCCGAGAAGGTGCTCGAGAACACGATCAACATCCCGCCGCTGATCTACCAGAACCAGGGCGGCATCGTCGGCATCTACGTCGCGC
>JACSRM010000059.1 GCA_014879745.1 Burkholderiaceae bacterium
TCGCCGCAGCCGGTGCTGTTCCTCGAGGCCGCGCTCGACGCCGGGCGCGCGATCGGGCCCGACGAGGAGTCGGCCTTCGTCGCCTACCTGCGGGCGCGCTTCGCCGATCCGCGGCCCGACCTGGTCGTCGGCATCGGCCCGCCGTCCGCCCAGTTCCTGACCCGCCAGCGCGACGCGCTGTTCCCGGACGTGCCGCTGCTGCTGGCCGGGTCCGATGGGCGCTTCGTGTCGCGCGCACTGCTGCACCGCGGCGACGCGCTGGTCGCGGCGGCCGTCGATCTGCCGCGCCTTTACGAGGCGATGCTGCAAGTGTTGCCGCAGACGCAGACGATCGCGGTCGTGCTGGGCAGTTCGACGATCGAACTCTACTGGCGCAAGGAGGCCGAGCGTGCCGGCGCCTTCCTTGCCGGTCGCGTGACGTTCGAGTGGTTCGACGGCCTGTCGCTGGCGCGCATGAAGGAGCGCGTCGCCGGGCTGCCGCCGCGCAGCGCGCTGCTCTACGGCCTCTTGATCGTCGACGGCGCCGGCGTGCCGCACGAGCGGCTCGATGCGCTCGCCGAGCTGCAGCAGGCGGCACGGGTGCCGATCTTCTCGCTGTTCGAAAACGAGATGGGCCGCGGCGTCGTCGGCGGCCCCTACCTCGCCCAATCGAGCGCGGGGCGCGAGGCGGCGCAGGCGGCGCTGCGCAGCCTGGCGGGCGCCAATGCGAGCGAGCCGCTCGTCGTCACGATCGGCATGAGCAGCCCGGTCTACGACTGGCGCGAGCTGCGCCGCTTCGGCATCCCCGAGTCGCGCCTGCCGCCGGGCAGCGAAGTGCGCTTTCGAAGGCCGGCGCCGTGGGTCGCGTACGGCCGCGAGATCGCCGCCGCGTCGGGGCTGATCGTGTTCCAGGCGGCGCTGATCGCGACGCTGCTGGTGCAGCGCAAGCGGCGGCGGCGCGCCGAGCTCGAGGCGCGCGCGCTCGGCGGCCGTCTCATCAGCGCGCACGAAGACGAAGGCCGCCGCCTCGCGCGCGAATTGCACGACGACATCACGCAGCGGCTGGCCGGCGTGGCGATCGAGGCGGCGGCGCTCGGCCGGCTCGGCGACCCGGCGGCGCGCGCTGCGGCGGAGCAATCGATCAGCGGCGAGCTCGCGTCGCTCAGCCGCGACGTGCACGCGCTGTCGTACCGGCTGCATCCGTCGGTGATCGACGACCTCGGGCTGGACGAAGCGCTGCGCATCGAGTGCGAACGGGCGGCGCGGCGTGGCCAGGCCGAAGTCGCTTTCCACGCCGAGGCGGACGCCGGCACCGCGCGCGGCGACGCGGCGCTGTGCCTGTTTCGCGTTGCACAGGAGGCGCTGCGCAACGCGCTGCGCCACGCGCAGGCCGGCACGATCCGCGTCGAGCTGCGTCCCGAGCGCGGTGGCACCGCCGTCAGCGTGATCGACGACGGCTGCGGGTTCGATGCCGGCGCCGGCCGCGCGCGGGCGTCGCTCGGCCTCGCGAGCATGCGCGAGCGCGTCGCGCAACTCGGCGGCAGGCTCGAGATCCGCAGCATCCGCGGCGCGGGCACGAGCGTGACGGCCTGGCTGCCGGCCGAGGCGAAGACATCATGACGCGCCCGCGCGTGCTGCTCGCCGACGACCACCGCATCGTGCTCGCCGGGCTGCAGGCGCTGCTCGCCGGCGACTACGAGCTGGTCGGCAGTGCATCCGACGGCCGCACGCTGCTGCAGCTGGCGCGCGAGTGCAGCGCCGACTTCATCGTCGCCGACATCTCGATGCCGGGGCTGAACGGCATCGACGCGCTGCAGGCGATGCGCCGCGAGGGACTCGACGTGCCGGTGATCTTCCTGACGATGCACACCGAGCCGGCCTATGCCCGGCGCGCGCTCGAAGCCGGCGCCGCCGGCTACGTGCTCAAGCACGCCGCGCCGCAGGAACTGCAGCAGGCGCTGCGCGCGGCGGCGCAGGGCGGCATCTTCGTCAGCGCCGAGATCGCGGCCGAGGTCTTCGGCAACGGCGGCGCGCGCACCGAACGCGACCCGGCCTCGGGCCTCACGCCGCGCCAGCGCGAAATCCTGCGCCTGCTCGTCGACGGCCGCTCGGCGAAGGAGATCGCGCGGCTGCTCGACATCTCGCACCGCACCGTCGAGTACCACAAGTACCAGGCGATGGAGACGCTGGGCGTGAAGACGAATGCCGAGCTGATCCAGCTTGCGCTCAGGCTGCAGATCGCGTCGTAGCCCCCCAAGAATTTGGGGGCTCGCCTCGTAATCCTACGAGGTGACGCCGGCGTCGCGATCCCCGAGCATCGCGTCCCGCGAGACGCCGATCCTTCGACGCCCGCCCGAACCCAACCTTGGAGCGAACATGAC
>JACSRM010000058.1 GCA_014879745.1 Burkholderiaceae bacterium
TGGCCTGATCGATCGAACGGCGGAAGGTGAAGTGGCGGTGCCGTACGAGTCCGTCGAAATCGTCGTTCCGCTCGCGCGCGCTGCGGCCTGACACGTCGTGGCCGAACGGGTCGTCCTCGACACCAGCGCGCCGCTGCAGCGCGTCGACGACACCGGCCTCGACCTCGCGATCGTCAAGACCGTCGCCGCCCGCCACGGCGCGCGCGTGACGCTAGGCGATTCCCCGCTCGGCGGATTGCGCGTCGAGGTGCGGTTTGCTCCTTCGCGTTGATGCGTGACTGGTTTCGATCTCACCGCAACGAATGCCTCGTCTGCACGACATGGTCGTGCAGTGGGTAGTTCGAAGGGCACATCCGGTGCGAGCAAAGCCCCGCCCGGTTGTGTTGCGAGGATTCGCCAAGGCGGTCGACTGTGTTGGCTGCGCTGCTCGGTAGCGATACCTTTGGCCCTTGCCTTGTTAGGTGCGCAAGCGCGGTCCCGAATGTCTAGGGCGGCGCAATGTACTCAAGCGACCCTGGAGCGGTTTGTGAGCGCCTTTGTACGACTTGGCAACGGGACAAAATTGCGTCGTTGAGAATGCATAGCCGGTCGCGATGCGATGCACAGCCTACCAACACCTGAGCAATGGCTCACCGCTGAAGACGAAGCCTGTCGCGAGCGCCGCGCAGCGCGGCTTGCATGGCTCGCTGGGGCATCACCCGAAAATGCCTACTGGCTGTTCCCAGGTGGCTGGCTCGGCATGCGCCTGTTCGAAGAAGCTAGGTACAGCTTTGTGTATGGTCAGTTCATCGCATCCGCTGTACTAGGCTTCGCATTTGTCGAGCGGACACTCGCTGCAATGTTCTACGGTGCGGGTCGCGATGACCTACAGCGCGCCACAAGTGAGCGACTGTTCGCTGAAGCTGGCAATGCTGGCTGGTTGGATGAGTACGAACTTGACCTCTTTCGGCTTGCGCGCAAGCTTCGTAACCCGCTCGTTCATCTCCGTATACCGCTGCACCGCGAGTTGCCCGATGCAAGGTCCATCAAGCAGGAAACCGATCCGTACGAAGTCGTCGAAGATGACGCGAAGCACAAACTTCAAGTCATGTTTCGCCTCGTGTCCAAGAATGCGGCGGGCTGACCTATCGAGCGGACGTTCATAAGGCTTCGGCCATTGGACGCAGCGCAAGTCACACACCACCAAGAACGGCCGGCGTGCCCCACGGTAGACTTTCGGCGCTTTCCCCGGAGATTCCTATGTCCACCTTAGTCGAGGAACTGTCTGCCCGAGCCAAGACTTTGCCGGCGGAGGATCGCGCCCGCCTGGCAGAAGAGCTTCTGGACTCGTTGGCCTCTGAAGGCGATGCTGACGCTGATGTCGCTTGGGAAGGCGAGATCGAACGGCGAGTCGCCGAGATCGAGTCCGGAGCAGTCAGGCTCGTTCGGTCCGAGGATGTCCATGCCGAGGCGCGCCGCCTGATCCGCAAGTGAGGATCGTCCGGTATCACCCGGAAGCTCGCGCCGAGTTCTTGCATCAAGTCGAGTACTACGCAGGCATCAGCGCCGGGCTGGCCGCGCACTTCGACAGGGCGGTCCACGCTGCGGAGCAGCAGGCTGCACAAGCGCCCGAGTCATGGCCAAGGTACAAAAGCAGAACGCGACGCGTGATCGATCGAAGGTTCAAGTTCTCGCTGGTGTACCTGAACAGCGAAGACGAGATCTATGTCGTCGCCATCGCGCCAACGCGTCGAAGGCCCGGCTACTGGCGGGCACGGCTCGGTGATGCCCTTTGAGAAACTCCCCCCAGCCGCATCAGCGGCGGCGGTGTCATGCCGCGTCTTCGACGGGAATCATCTTCATGCCGGGCTTGGCGGCGCGCCGCGACAGGGCGCAGGTCAGGGCGCGCAGTACACGCAGGCCGGCTGTGATGCCCGGTTGAGGCTTTAGAGGAACCGCTCCAACAGACGTCGCGAGCGGCGATCGAGCGCCGCGGGTCGCGGGATGACGAAGGCGATGCCGTGGCGGTCGGTCACGAGCAGGCGGCCGTCGGGCAGGTGGCGGATGTCTTCTTCGGCGTTGAGCGTCAGTTGGTGGCGGCCGCGGTCGGTGTCGACCGTCCAGTCGCTCGGCGTGCTGAAGGTGGAGACCGCGAGCAGCGCACGGATCTCGGGCATGAAGTCGCGCGCGGCGAGTTCCTCGTCGATCAGCGCGCGCATCGATTGCGGCAGTGTGGCCGGGTCCTCGACCCACAGCCGCTCGCGGCCGTCGGCGCCGACGAGCGCGAGCGCGCCGCCGGGGTCGGACAGCGGGAAGGCGCGCACCGGGTGCACGTCGTCGTGGCGGCTGCCGTCGGCCAGCACCAGCGCCAGCCGGCC
>JACSRM010000407.1 GCA_014879745.1 Burkholderiaceae bacterium
ACGCCGGCCTCGATCAACAGCGGTGCACCGGCGTGCAGCATGTAGGCGACCGGCGGATTCACCCACTTCATCGACGGCGACGACCCGGCCGGTCCGTCGGTCGCGCGGTGCGCGAACTTCGCGCCCGCCGGCCGCACGGCGCAGAACGCCGCGAAGGTCGCGCGAATGTCGGCGCGCGACAGCGTTGCGTAGTGGCGCATCAGTGCCGGCCACTCGAGCGGCCAGCCGAGCGCGGCGACCAGTTCGCGCGGCAGGCCGAACGGCATGTCGATCACCGCGAGCCACGGCCCCGGCGCGCGAAGCCAGCGCGCGAAGGCGTCGAGATCGGCCTGCGAATCGACGGCGTCGAGTACGACGGCGTCGCCGCGCAATCGTCCACGCGCGACGCGGATCGGCTTCGCGCGCCGCGGCCGGCTCGTGAAGTCGACGCCCGCCAGGTTCGGGAAGACGCGCGCTGCGGTGCTCATGGCCGGACGTTACATTGCGCGCATCGAAACCCGCAGAGAGCTTTCCATGCCAGATGCCAAGGATGCAGCTTCCCCATCCGCCGCCGACGCGCCCGCGAAGCCCACGCCGCCACCGTTGAAGGAGCGCCTCGTCACGACCGAGCACAAGCTCGAGGTCGGCCGGCGCAAGCTCGAATACACCGCGACCTGCGGCACGCTCGTGCTGCGCGAGGACGAAGCCGGCAAGGACGGCGAGCGCAGCGCCGACAAGCCGCGCGCGGCGCTGTTCTTTGTCGCCTACACGTTGAAGAACGCGAAAGGCCCGCGGCCGCTGACGTTCAGCTTCAACGGCGGGCCAGGGTCGAGCAGCGTCTGGCTGCACCTGGGCATCCTGGGCCCCCAACGCGTCGTGACCGACGAGATGGGCAACGCACCGCCGCCGCCCTACGCCTTGACAGACAACGAGCACACGCTGCTCACCGACAGCGACCTCGTCTTCATCGATCCGATCGGCACCGGCCACTCGCGCATGGCCGAGGGCGAGAAGGTCGCCGAGTTCCACGACTACCAGCGCGACCTCGACGCGGTCGGCGACTTCATCCGCCTCTACCTGACGCGCTACGGCCGCTGGGCGAGCCCGAAGTACCTGATCGGCGAGAGCTACGGCACGACGCGCGCAGCCGGCCTGTCGCTGCACCTGCAGGAAAAGCACGACGTGTTCCTGAACGGCGTGATGCTCGTCTCGCTCGCGATCGACCTGCAGACGCTGTGCTTCGACCACGGCAACGAGCTGCCGTATGCACTCTTCCTGCCGACCTATGCGGCAACCGCCTGGTACCACAAGGCGCTCGTCCCCGAGCTGCAGAAGAAGAAGCTACCCGACGTTGTCGCGCAGGCCGAGGCGTTCGCGCTCGGCGACTATGCAAGCGCGCTGCTGCAGGGCTCGCGCCTCGACGACCAGACGCGCGACCACATCGCCGGCCAGGTCGCGCGCTTCTCGGGCCTGACGGCCGAATACGTGCTGCGCAGCGACCTGCGCATCGGCGAGTTCCGCTACTTCAAGGAACTGCTGCGCCACCGCGGCCAGACCGTCGGCCGCCTGGACTCGCGCTTTCTCGGCACCGACCGCGATGACGCCGGCGAGAAGCCCGAGGACGACGCCGCGATGAGCAACCTGCTCGGCGCCTACGCGAGCGGCATCAACCGCGTGCTGAAGGAAACATTGAAGTACGACGACGACGCGCCCTACGTCGTGCACGCGCCGATCTGGGACAAGTGGACGTGGAAGCGCTTCGAGAACAAGTACGTCAACATCGGCGCGACGCTGCGCCGCGCGATGCATTCGAACCAGCACATGCGCGTCTGGGTCGCGAGCGGCTACTACGACCTCGCGACGCCGCACGCTGCGGGCGACTACACACTCTCGCACCTCGGCCTGCGCGGCGAGCAGTTCCGCAAGATCAGCGTGAGCTATTTCGAGGCCGGCCACATGATGTACATCCACGGGCCGTCGCTCGCACGGATGGCGGGCGAGTTGCGGGAGTTCGTCAGCGCGGTATGAGCGCATCCGCGTTACAGACGCAATCGCGCGACGCTGCAAAGATGCTGGAGCGACCCTCGGCGGTTGGTTGGGTTCGGAGAAGACGGCCAGCACGCGTGAGAGCTGCGTAGGCGAAGCCGGCGCGGGGCAGGCCGCGACGCTTCGGCGAGGCGGTCGGCTGCGCCGACTGCCCTGCGGTGCTCGCAGCCACGGCCCCGGCGCACAACTCACTTCGCGCCCTGCGGGCGCTGCGTTCGGACATCTGCGCCGAGTCAGATCACGTGGCGCGCTCGCGCGCGCGGGCCCTGGCTGCTGCGCTCCTCGGCGCCCCGCAGGCGCATCGCGACCTGCCCCGCACCGGCTTCGCGGAG
>JACSRM010000057.1 GCA_014879745.1 Burkholderiaceae bacterium
CCGGTGAGCAGCCTGCGGCCGCTCACCGGCGAGCCGGCCGAACTGTGGCCCGACCCCTCCCCATCCCTCCCCTGTCCAGGGGAGGGCAAGTGCTTTGCCAACGCCAAGGCTTCCTCGGTTCCCCAGTACACGCCGACAACGTTGCCGACGGCGTCGATGTGCGTATCGTCGAAGCCGCAGTCCTTCATCCAGCGCTGCAGCCTGAATGCGCAGACCTGGTGCGCGGGCGTCAGGTAGGTGACGGTGAGCTGGCCGTGCTCCTTGTAGCCGGCGTCGCTCTCGGCGGCGAGCGCCTCGGCCCAGTCCCAGACCTGGTTGCCAAGCTCGGGTGTGACGCCGAACTTGTCGTTGATGCGGATCTGCGCGATGCGGTGGATGTTGCGCAGGCACTCGGCGAGTTCGAAGTCGGGGTGTCCTTCGAGCCGGCGCGCGAAGGTGTCGATGATCTGCTCGCGCGTGAGGCCTGTGCCGCGCGGCCCGCGCACGGCGAGGATGAACGGGAAGCCGAACTTGGCGTTGTAGGCGGCGTTGAGCTGCGTGAGGCGTTCGAACTGCTCGGCGCTGCACGCGCCAAGGCCGGCCTTCGATTGCTCGTTCGTCGACTCGGCCGTCAGCGTGCCGGCGACGGCCGCCTTGCCTGCGAGTTCGGGGTGGGCGCGAACGAGGGCGAGCTGCGCGTCGCGCCCGGCGTCGCGCACGACGCACATGAGCACATGCTCGAACTGCGCGAGGCTCGCGAACGGGCGCGCTTCGAGCGCGCGCTCGGCAATCCACGGCGAATGCTCGTACAGGCCGTCGAGCCAGGCGAGCGCCTGCGCGGCCGGCGCGGCGTTGAGTTGGGCGAGCGTGATCGTCATGATTGGCCCTGCTGCGCGCCGCCCGGCGCCGGGTGCGTCGCCGCCCAGTGGCGCGCGATGTCGATGCGGCGGCAGATCCAGACCTTGTCGTGCTGCTGCACATGGTCGAGAAAGCGCTGCAGCGCGCGAAACCGCCCCGGCCGGCCGAGGATGCGGCAGTGCATGCCGATGCTCAGCATCTTCGGCCGGTCCAGGCCCGCCGGGTCGCCCTCGGCGTAGAGGACGTCGAACGCATCGGTCAGGTAGTGCAGGAACTGCTCGCCGCTGTTGAAGCCCTGCGCCGACGCGAAGCGCATGTCGTTGGTGTCGAGCGTGTACGGGACGACAAGGCGCTGCAGCGTCGTGCCGTCGGTCTTCGCGACCGGCATCCACAGCGGCAGGTCGTCGCCGTAGTAGTCGCTGTCGTACTCGTAGCCGCCGTGGTCGGCGACGAGGCGTTTGGTATTCGGGCTGTCGCGCCCGGTGTACCAGCCGAGCGGCCACTGCCCGCCGGTCAGCTCGTGGATGATGCGGGTCGCGGTCGCGATATGTTCGCGTTCGGTCGCCTCGTCCATCTGCTGGTAGTGGATCCAGCGCCACGAGTGGCTCGCGATCTCGTGGCCGGCGGCAACCAGGGCTTGCGTCAGTTCGGGGTTGCGTTCGAGCGCCATCGCGACGCCGAACACCGTCAACGGCAGGCCGCGCCGCTCGAACTCGCGCAGGATGCGCCAGGCACCGGCACGCGAGCCGTACTCGTAGATCGACTCCATCGACAGGTGGCGCGCCGGATAGGCCTGGGAGCCGATGATCTCGGAGAGGAAGGCTTCGGACGCCGCGTCGCCGTGCAGCACGCAATTCTCGCCACCTTCCTCGACATTCAGCACGAACTGCAACGCGATGCGCGCGCCGCCCGGCCAGCGGGCGTGTGGCGGGTTGCGGCCGTAGCCGGTCAGGTCGCGAGGGTAGTCGGCGGTCATCATCGTCTCTGGTTCCGCTTCAGTTGACGGGGCGCAGCACCTGCTGCAGATCGGGCACGCGCGGGTCGAGCTGCAGGTTGCGCTCGACGTTGTGTAGATGGTCCTCCATCAGCCTCACCGCGGCGCGCGCGTCGCCGCGGGCCAGCGCTTCGACGATCGCGACGTGCTCCTCGTACGAGCGCTCGGCCGAGTGCGCCGACTGGTACATCAACGCGATCAGCGAGCAGCGCGTGAGCAGATCGCCAAGCATGTCTGCGAGCGCGTCGTTGCCGAGCATGCGGGCGAGCACGATGTGAAAGTCGGCCAGCAGCCGGGTGCGGCCGGGAACGTCGGTGCGCGCGAGGGCAGCCTTCTCG
Source organism: Burkholderiaceae bacterium (assembly GCA_014879745.1). Taxonomy (GTDB): domain Bacteria; phylum Pseudomonadota; class Gammaproteobacteria; order Burkholderiales; family Burkholderiaceae_C; genus CAIKUF01. The sequence continues at coordinate 2,170 of JACSRM010000057.1, forward strand.
TCCTTCAGGTGGCCGCGCAGTTCGGCGAGCTGCGCCGCCGTGAGCCGGCCGCAGAGCTTGCGCACGAGCGCCGCCTCGAGCATGTTGCGCACTTCGAAGACCTGGCGCGCTTCCTCGACGCTCGGCGCGGCGACACGTGCGCCGCGCGCCGGCTCGAGCGTGACGAGGCGGTCGCGGCTGAGCTGG
>JACSRM010000079.1 GCA_014879745.1 Burkholderiaceae bacterium
CGACCCGACCAACTTCACCTATCCGGCCGGCAGCCACATCTGCGAGGTCGAGGTCGATCCCGAGACCGGGCGCACGCGGGTCGTCAAGTTCACCGCGGTCGACGACTTCGGCAACGTCATCAACCCGATGATCGTCGCCGGCCAGGTGCACGGCGGCATCGCGCAGGGCCTCGGCCAGGCGATGCTCGAAGGCTGCCGCTACGACCCCGAGTCGGGTCAACTGCTGACCGGCTCGTATATGGACTATGCGATGCCGCGCGCCGACGACGTGCCGAGCTTCACCGTCGACCACACCGTCACGCCGTGCACGCACAACCCGCTCGGCGTCAAGGGCTGCGGCGAGGCCGGTGCGATCGGTTCGCCGCCGGCGTTCATCAACGCGCTGACCGACGCGCTCGGCGTCGCCGACATCGCGATGCCGGCAACCGCCGAACGCGTCTGGCGCGTCGCCAACAAGATCGCCTGAAGCCCCGAGAACAAGGAGTCAACAAGCATGTACACCTTCGACTATCAACGTCCCGCCAACGCGGCGGCGGCCGTCGCGGCGCTGCAGGGCGACGCGCGCTATCTCGCCGGCGGCCAGAGCCTGGTGCAGGCGATGAAGCTGCGGCTGTCGTCGTCCGAACGCCTTGTCGACCTCGGCGCCGCGGCGGATCTGAAAGGCATCAAGGTCGACGGCGCCAACGTCGTCGTCGGCGCGATGACGACGCACGCGGCCGTCGCCCGCTCGGCCGAGGTGCGCAAGGCGCTGCCGGCGCTGGCCGAACTCGCCGGCGGCATCGGCGACCAGATGGTGCGCAACATGGGAACGCTCGGCGGCTCGATCGCGAATGCCGACCCGGCCGCCGACTATCCGGCGGCGGTCGTCGGCCTCGGCGCGACGGTCAACACCAACAAGCGCTCGATCGCCGCCGATGCGTTCTTCACCGGCCTCTATGAGACGGCGCTGCAGCCGGGCGAACTCATCACCTCGGTGAGCTTTCCGATCCCGCAAAAGGCCGCCTACGTCAAATACAAGCAGCCGGCGTCGCGCTTCGCGCTGGTCGGCGTCTTCGTCAGCCAGGGCGCGGGCGGCGTTCGCGTCGCCGTGACCGGCGCCAAGGGCAGCGTGTTTCGCGCCAAGCCGCTCGAGGATGCGCTCACGGCCAGCTTCACCGCGGCGGCGGCGAAGGCCGTCAAGCTGCCCGAGACCGACATCAACAGCGACCTGCACGGCTCGGCGGCCTACCGCGCGGCGATGATCAGCGTGATGGCGTCGCGGGCGGTCGCCGCCGCGCTCGCCCGCTGAGCATCGAACGACAACTGTCTCGCGGGTCATGCCGGCACTCGCCGGTGTGACCCGTTTTGCCATGAACGAGAAGTCAGCGTTGAACCTGCCGGCATCGGTCGATGCCGTCATCGAGCTGCTCGCGACCGAGGGCTACATCTGCGACCGCCGGCTCGCGACGGCGATGTTCCTGAGCCTTTCGCTGCACCGCCCGCTGTTCCTCGAGGGCGAGCCCGGCGTCGGCAAGACCGAACTCGGCAAGACGCTCGCGCGCTGCCTGGCGACCAAGCTCTTGCGCGTGCAGTGCTACGAAGGGCTCGACGTCGCGCAGACGGCGTATGAGTGGAACGTTGCGCGCCAGATGATCGAGATCCGGCTCGCCGAGGCGGCGCACGATGTCGACCGCGCCGCACTCGTGAAGAACCTCTACGCGCGCGAGATGCTGATCGAGCGCCCGCTGCTGCAGGCCCTCACCCAGGCGCAATCGCCGGTGCTGCTGATCGACGAGCTCGACCGCGCCGACGAGCCGTTCGACGCCTTCCTGCTCGAGGTGCTGGCCGAAAACCAGATCACGATTCCCGAGCTCGGCACGGTGCAGGCGAAGGCGCCGCCGATCACCATCATCACGAGCAACCGCACGCGCGAGATCCACGATGCGCTCAAGCGCCGCTGCCTGTATCACTGGGTCGAGTTCCCGAGCGTCGAGCGCGAGCTCGAGATCGTGCGCCTGAAGGCGCCCGGTGCGTCCGAGCGGCTTTACGTGCAGGTCGTCGAGTTCGTCCAGCGCATGCGCCGGCTCGACCTCTTCAAGTCGCCCGGTGTCGCCGAGACCATCGACTGGACGAATGCGCTCGTCGCGCTCAACGCGATCCGGCTCGACCCGGCGACGGTGCACGATACGCTGGGCGTGCTGCTCAAGTACCAGGACGATATCGTCAAGCTGCAAAGCGGCGACCTGACCAAGCTGCTCGACGAACTGCGCGCCCGCGCGCTGCTCGACGCCGGGTAGGCGGCGGCGCGCGATGACGAGGCGGATGCGGTGATCGCCGAAAATATCGTCCACTTCTCGCGC
>JACSRM010000259.1 GCA_014879745.1 Burkholderiaceae bacterium
CCGCTGCCGGTCGATCCGGTCCAGCGGCGCCGCCACGAGCCGGCACCGCGCGGCCGCATCGACCTGCGCGCGACGCTGTTGCGCATGGCGCGCCAGCCGCAGACGCTCGCGCCGGCCTTCAGCCGGCCGCGCAGCGAGCTGCCGACGCTCGTCGTGCTGCTCGATATCTCGGGCTCGATGGACCGCTACGCGCGGCTGCTGCTGCACTATGTGCACGGCCTGACGCGCCGCTACCTGCGCGTGCACACGCTGACCTTCGGCACACGCCTGACGAATATCACGCGCGCGCTGCAGAACCGCGACCCGGACGAGGCGATCAAGCTCGCCGACAGCCAGGTCCAGGACTGGCGCGGCGGCACGCGCATCGCGTCGTGCCTCGAAGAGTTCAATCAGCGCTGGGCGCGCCGCCTGCTCGGCGCCAACGCGGCGCTGCTGCTCGTCAGCGACGGGCTCGACCGCGACGAGCACGGCGACCTGACGCACGCCGCCGCCCAGCTGCGGCGCAACGCGCACCAGATCGTCTGGCTCAACCCGCTGCTGCGCTTCGACGGTTTCGAGCCGCGCGCCGCCGGCGTGCGCGCGCTGCTGCCGCACGTCGACCGCTTCCTGCCGGTGCACAACCTCGCGAGCCTCGCCGATCTCGGACGCGCGCTGCGTGGGCATTCGCGCAAACCCTCGCTTTCCCTGCCCCTTCACCTACACTGAACCAGCCATGGAACTCACCGGCGAACGACTTATCCCCGCACCGCTCGCGGCAACCTGGGCCGCGCTCAACGACCCCGAGGCGCTGAAGGCGTCGATTGCCGGCTGCGAGTCGCTCGAGCGCAGCGGCGACGACGCCTTCAAGGCGCTTGTCGCGGTCAAGGTCGGCCCGGTCAGCGCGCGCTTCAAGGGCAACCTGCAGATGACCAATATCCAGGCCCCGCACAGCTATACGATCAATTTCGACGGCCAGGGCGGCGTCGCCGGCTTCGGCAAGGGCTCGGCCGACGTCACGCTCGTCGAAGAGGGCGCGCAGACGCGGCTCAAATATGTCGCCCGCGCCCAGGTCGGCGGCAAGATGGCGCAGGTCGGTTCGCGGCTGATCGACGCCGCCGCCGGCAAGATGACGGCCGACTTCTTCGACGCCTTCGAGGCGCGGTTGCGGCCGGCCGAGGTTGCGGCCGCCGCGCCCCCACCGGCCGCCGCCGAGGCCGCTGGCGGCGGCAGCAGGATCATCTGGTGGGTCGTCGGCGCGGCCATCGTGCTCGCGGCCTGGTACTTCCTCTCGCGATAGGACGACAGCCATGGACAGCCTCGACCTTCAGGTATTGCAACAGGCCCGCGACTGGCACGCGCAGGGCAACAAGGTCTGGCTCGTCACCGTGATCGAAACCTGGGGCTCGGCGCCGCGCCCGCCCGGCGCGCTGCTCGCGATGCGCGGCGACGGCCTGGTCGCCGGATCGGTCTCCGGCGGCTGCGTGGAAGACGACCTGATCGACCGCGTGCGCCACGGCGAACGCGTCGATCACCCGTCGCTCATCACCTACGGCGTGACGAAGGAGGAGGCGGCGCGCTTCGGCCTGCCGTGCGGCGGCAACCTGCGCCTCGTGCAGGAGCCGCTTGCGAGCACGGCCTGGATCGACGAGGTGCTCGCGCGCACCGTGCGCCACGAGCTCGTCGCCCGCACGCTCGACCTGGCGAGCGGCGAGGTGAAGGTCGAGTCGGCCGCGCGCGGCGAGAAGTTCGAGTTCGACGGCAAGCGCCTGCGCGCGCTGTTCGGCCCGCGCTGGCGGATGCTCATCATCGGCGCCGGCCAGCTCTCGCGCGTGCTCGCCGGCATGGCGCTCGCGCTCGACTTCGAGGTCATCTGCTGCGACCCGCGCGAGGAATACCACCTCACCTGGGACGTCCCCGGCACGATCTTCAGCAAGCAGATGCCCGACGACCTCGCGCTCGAGCTGCACCTGGATCCGCACAGCGCCGTCGTCGCCGTCACCCACGACCCCAAGCTCGACGACCTCGTGCTGCTCGAGGCGCTCAAGTCGCCGGCGTTCTACGTCGGCGCGCTCGGCTCGCGCGGCAACACCGCGGCGCGCAAGCAGCGCCTTGCGATGTTCGACCTCACGGCAGACGAGATCGGCCGCCTGCACGGCCCGATCGGCCTCGACCTCGGCAGCAAGACGCCGGGCGAGATCGCCGTCGCGATCCTCGCCGAGATCCTCGCCGTCAAGAACGGCATCGCGCTGACGCAGAAGAAGGAAGGCTCGGCGATGCCGCAGGCGGCGGGGGTCTGCGGCCGGGGCTGATACCGATCCGCTTTCGATCGGCAAGCGTCCGGCAAGCTCTTGCGACGCTTCGTGGCTGTCCGCATGGAGCCACCGGGGCACGCGAGCCTCGGCGCATCGTGTCGGGCGCCACCCGCCAGAGGCTCATGCCGGGGTACCGGAGATCGCCCCTGCCGGGTGGCGCCCGACACGAAGTCGTAGTTTCGGTGGTGCGCGCCGTGAACACCGCGGGATTTGCGGCGCTGGCCCTCGCCCGCATCGGGAGCACGAGCCCAGACGCGCGCAGCGCGCGAGCGTCCACTTTCATGCGCTCGTCGCGGCGTGGCTACGCGTTGCTCGTCGCCCGCACCTCCTCGATGCTGACGAGGCCCTGCAGGACCTTCTCGATGCCGTCCTGGCGCAGCGTGCGCATGCCGTCGGCGAGCGCGCGCTGCTGCAGCGCCTCGGCGCGCTCGCCGCTCTGGATCATCTGGCGCAGTTCGCGCGAGACGATCATCAGTTCGTGGATCCCGGCGCGGCCTTTGTGTCCGCTGTGGTCGCATTGCTCGCAGCCCGCGCTGTGGTGTGCCATCAGCCGGCCGTCGCGGCCGAAGCGCTCGAGCCAATCGGCGCGCACCGCGTCGCGCGCGAACGCCGGGTCGTCCTTTGCGCAGACCTGCAGCCAGTCGTCGAGCAGTGCGTCGATCTCCGGCTCGGACGCGGCGCGCGCCGTGCGGCAGTGCGGGCAGAGCCGGCGCACGAGACGCTGCGCGAGCACCGCGAGCAGCGAGTCGGCGAAGTTGAACGGGTCCATGCCCATGTCGAGCAGCCGCGTCACGGTCTCGGGCGCGCTGTTGGTGTGCAGCGTCGAGAGTACGAGGTGGCCGGTGAGCGAGGCCTCGATCGCCACCTGCGCGGTTTCCGTATCGCGCACCTCGCCGACCATGATCACGTCCGGGTCGGCGCGCAGGAAGGCGCGCAGCGCCTTCGCGAAGGTCCAGTCGATGCGCGGGTTGACCTGCACCTGGCGCAGTCCGGGCTGGGTGATCTCGATCGGATCCTCGGCAGTCCAGATCTTGCGCTCGGGAACGTTGATGAACGACAGCGCCGAGTGCAGCGTCGTCGTCTTGCCCGACCCGGTCGGGCCGACGCACAGGATCATGCCGTAGGGCCGCTCCATCGCGAGCTTCAGGCGGTCGAGGTTGGCGCCGCTGAGGCCGAGGCCGTCGAGCGGCATCGGCTTGGCCGACGCCAGCAGGCGCATAACGACGTCTTCCAGCCCGTTGTTGGTCGGGATCGTCGCGACGCGCAGCTCGATGCGGTGCTGGGCGGAGAATTTCGCGAAATTGATCTTGCCGTCCTGCGGCTTCCTGCGCTCGCTGATATCGAGGTCGCACATGATCTTGATGCGCGCGATCACCGCGTTGCGGTAGTTGTGCGGCAGCTCGAGGTGGGTGTGCAGCAGGCCGTCCTTGCGGAAGCGGATCTTGATGCGCTCACGCCCCGGGTGGCTCTCGATGTGGATGTCCGAGACGCCGTCGCGCCACGCCTCGATGATCATGTTGTTGATGAGCCGCACGAGCGAGTTGTCGGACTGCTCGATCTGCTGGTCGTCCTCCGCGCTGGGCCGGTCGCCGCGCTCCTTCTCGAGCGTCTCGACGAGCTTGTCGGTATCGGCGAGGTCGAATTCGAACGGCGCGGCGGCGTCGGCCGGGCCGAAGCCGACGTTGGTCGCGATGCCGAATTTCTCGTACGCCGCGCGCAGCGCGTCCTCCAGCGCCGTGCCCTGCGCGAGCACCGGCACGCACTTCAACTGGGTCAGGAACTCGATTTCCTCCAGCGCCTCGCGGCGCCGCTGCAGGTCGGCCAGCGCGACGACGAGCCGCCCGTCGCGCAGCATCAGCGGCACGAGCCGCAGCCGCAGCGCCATCGCGAACGGCAGCTTGCGCAGCGCCTCGGCCTCGACCGGAAACTGCGCGACGGCAACGATCGGAAACCCCATCTTGCGCGCGAGCGCGAGCTGCAGATCGTGCGGCGAAACGGCGCCCATGCGCACCAGCACCTCGCCCAGCGGCACGCCGCGGTCGCTCGCCTGCTGCGCGAGCGCGCCGTCGAGCTGCGCCTGCGTGATGAAGCCGAGCGAGAGCAGCGCATCGCCGATGCGCACCAGCGGCATGCTCGCCTGTTTGTCGATCGCCTCGAGCAGCTGTTCCGGCGTCAAGGCCTGGCGCGCGACGAGGATCTCGCCGATGCGCCGCGCGCGCAGCGCCTGCTGGTGCTCGAGGGCCTGCTCGATCTGGCGCGGCGTCGCCGAATCGTCCTGCACCAGCACCGCGCCGATGCGTTCGCCGGCCTCGAACGTGCTGTAGGCCTCGCGCGGAATGAAGAGCCTTCGCACGCTGTCGCCGGCGTCGGCCGGAGGGAACAGGAAGAGGCCGAAATCGCGCTCGACGTGGCCGATCGTCTCGCCCGTCATCTCGCTGCCGTCGGCGAGTGCGACGCGATACCGGCTGCGTGGCCGGTGCGTCAGCACGCTCGCCTGCGCGGCGCCGTCCGCGCACTGTGCGCCGGCCTCGATCGGGGGCAGCACGGTGAGCAACTTGAACTGCTTGAAGCGCAGCGCCATCGTCGTGCGCGCCGGCGGCACCTGCACATGGGCGACGCGCTCGTCCGGAACGAAGAAGCTCAGCCGGCCCCGCATCTCCTTGTCATTCAGGCCGACGATCAGGCAGTCCTCGCTCGGCTGCTGTTCGAGCGACTGCGGATACGAGGCAAAGGGCGGCGTCGGCCAGGAGAAAACCGCCGCCTGCGCCTTGTGCGGCCGATCGGCGGCGACGGCCTCGGCGTTGCGCCCGACACCGCTGCGGCTCGATTCGGGCAGCGGCTCGCGCTCCGGCGCGGACCAGGCCAGTGGCGTCGAGAGGTCGGACATTCGGGGTTCCCGTGGATCGGCAGACGAGCGCGGCACACGATCTGCCCGCGCAGCTTGACATGACCATGCTAGGCAGGCCGCGTCGATGCGATGCGCGGAAATGCGTTGCCAATGGGGGCCAGATCGTCTTGCCGCCGCGGCAGGTACGATCGCGATGCACCGCCAGCGACGGTGCGCGGCGGCAAGCAACAGAGATGAACAAGGCCTTCACCCGCGAAGCCGAATCGAACGACGACGATGGCGACGACGACGCCCCGGCGCTGCCTGCGCTGCCGGCGGGCGCGCGCAACTATCTGACGCCGGCCGGCTATGCGCGGCTGCGCCGGGAATTGCTCGATCTGCTCGACGTCGAGCGGCCGAAGGTCGTCGAGGTCGTTTCGTGGGCTGCGAAGAACGGCGATCGCTCGGAGAACGGCGACTATCTGTACGGCAAGAAGCGGCTGCGCGAGATCGACCACCGCATCCGCTTCCTGACGAAGCGGCTCGATATCGCCGAGGTCGCCGACCCGTCGGCGCATCACGGCAGCGACCAGGTCTTTTTCGGCGCGACCGTGACCTACGCCAATGCGCGCGGCGAGGAGCGCACGATCACGATCAAGGGTATCGACGAGGCCGACAATCTGGCCGGCGAGGTAAGCTGGGTCGCGCCGATCGCGCGCGCCCTGCTGAAGGCGCACGAAGGCGACGAGGTGCAGCTCGTGACGCCCGGCGGCGTGGAGACGATAGAGATCGTCGCGGTGCGCTATCCGGCGCCGAGTTGAGAACGCGCCGCCGCCGCTGCGGCCAGGCGCTCGGCCGGGTCAGGGCTTGACCCGGGCCACCCGCTGCACCGGCGGCGCGCGCTTGAGCAGGCGCATCACTTCGGCCAGGTGGACGCGGTCGCGAACGCTCAGCACGAGACGCATGTCGATCGTATCGCCGGCGCGCTCCTCGCCCATGTCGATATAGATGATGTCGGCCTCGGCGGCGCTGACGGCCGAGGCGACCTGCGCCAGAACGCCCTTGCCGTTGTGCAGCAGCAGCGTGATGGCGGTCTCGAACGGGCGCGTCATCTCCTCGGCCCACTCGACGCTCATCCAGTGTTCGCGATCGCGCTCGTGCAGGCGGCGGCCGATGGCGCAATCGGCGGTGTGCACGACGAGCCCTTCGCCGCGCCCGAGGTAGCCGACGATGGCGTCGCCCGGGATCGGCCGGCAGCAGCTCGCCATCTGCACCGAGGTGCCTTCGCTGCCGTCGATGACGACGCGCTGCCTGGGCGTTGCGTCGGGATCGTCGCCGTAGCGGCCGAGCGTGAGCATCACCGCATCGGGGCGGATGCCGCGCTCGATCATCAGCTTGGCCAGGTGCTTGGCGACGATGGTCGCGATCTTGCGGCCGAGGCCGATGTCGGTCAGCAGATCGCCGCGCGTGCGGCTGTCGCTCCAGCGCGTGAGCTGCAGCCAGATCGCGGCCGCCTCGGCATCGTCGGGGTCGGCCGACGGCAGCAAGAGCCCCTCGGCGCGCAGCGCCGCGGCGAGCAGCTTTTCGCCGAGCTGCTGCGACTCTTCCTGCTCCATCGTCTTCAGATAGTGCCGGATGTGCGAGCGCGCGCGGCCGGTGCGCACGAAGGTGAGCCAGGTCGGATTCGGCCGCGCGCCGGGCGCGGTGACAACCTCGACGACGTCGCCGCTGTGCAGCTCGGTCTTCAGCGACACCGGCTCGCCGTTGATCTTGGCGGCGACGCAGTGGTCGCCGACATCGGAGTGGATCGCGTAGGCGAAGTCGACCGGCGTCGCGCCGCGCGGCAGCGACAGGATCTGCGACTTCGGCGTGAAGACGTAGACCGCGTCCGGGAAGAGATCGATGCGCACATGCTCGAGAAACTCGTTGGCGTCGTTCGTCTCGTCCTGGATGTCGAGCAGCGACTGCAGCCACAGCGCGCCCAGGCGCTGCGCCTCGGCGGCGCTTGCCGGCGCGCTGCGCTTGGCCTTGTACATCCAGTGCGCGGCGATGCCCTTCTCGGCGACCGCGTTCATCGGCTCGGTGCGGATCTGGAACTCGACCGCGGTGCCGAGCGGGCTCACGAGCGTCGTGTGCAGCGACTGGTAGCCGTTGGCCTTCGGGATCGCGATGTAGTCCTTGAAGCGGCCCGGCATCGGCTTGTAGATCTGGTGCAGCACGCCTAGCGCCATGTAGCACTCGGGCAGCGTCGCGACGACGATCCGGAAGCCGAAGATATCGTTGACCTGCGCGAAGCTCAGGTGCTTCTGGCGCATCTTGCGGTAGATCGAATAGAGCGTCTTCTCGCGGCCGCTGATCTGCACCTTCAGCTTGGCCTTGGCGAAGGCTTGCTCGACCTCGCGCTGGACCCGATCGACGATATCGCGCCGCGAGCCGCGCACGCTTTGCACCGCCTTGAACAGCGCCGCGTGGCGCCAGGGGCGCAGCTGCTGGAACGAGAGCTCCTGCAGCTCGCGATACGTCTGGTTCAGGCCGAGGCGGTGCGCGATCGGGGCGTAGATGTCGAGCGTCTCGCGCGCGACGCGCGCTCGCTTGTCGGGCGCGACCGCGTTCATCGTGCGCATGTTGTGCAGCCGGTCGGCGAGCTTGATGAGGATGACGCGCACGTCGCGCGTCATCGCGAGCAGCATCTTGCGAAACGACTCGGCCTGCGATTCCTCGCGCGTCGAGAAGCGCAGCCGGTCGAGCTTGGTCAGGCCGTCGACGAGGTCGGCGGTCGGGGCGCCGAAGCGCTCGATCAGCTCGGCCTTGCCGATGCCGCAATCCTCCATCGCGTCGTGCATCAGCGCGGCCATGATCGCCTGCGCGTCGAGCTTCCACTCGGCGCACAGCGCGGCGACCGAGATCGGGTGCGTGATGTAGGGCTCGCCGCTGGCGCGGAACTGGCCGAGGTGGACCTCGTCGGCGAAGCGGTAGGCCTCGCGCACCCGCTTGATGTCGGCCGAATTCAGGTAGTCGAGCTTGGCGGCGAGCACCGCGAACGACGACGCCGTCGCCTCGTCGGGCCCGAGCACCGGCACGTCGCGAACGACCGAGCGCGGCTTGGGCGTCTTGGAAAGCGCCTTGCCGAGAACCGACCAGACCGAGATCGTGCGTTCACCCATCGAACGCATTATGTTGCCTTGCGCAGGATGGAGCTGCGGCAGGCTCCCTTTTTGCGGGTGCGGGCGCGGGTTCGGCGCTGACTGCGGCACGCAAGTACGCTGCGTGGCCGACGCCTGGCCCCAAGGGACGCGCAGGGGACGCCCATCGTGCAGCATGCCATCCTCAACCACCGGAGAACCGAAATGAGCACCAAGGACTACCTGGACCAGACACTGAGCGGTGCCACCGCGCAGTCGGTCGACCACTTCGAAACCGCCTGCCACGAGCTGCGCTGCTACGTCGGCGACCCGCTGGCCTCGGTGCAGGCGGCGCTGGCCGCCAGCCCGCAGCTGACGATGGGCCACGTGCTGACGGCCTGGCTGAACCTGCTCGGCACCGAGTCGCTGGCCTTGCCGGCGGCGCGCGAGGCGCTGGCCGCGGCGCGTGCGCTGCCGGCCAACGAGCGCGAGGCGGCGCATTGCCAGGCCATCGAGCACGTCATCGACGGCCGCTGGCACGCCGCCGGCCTGGTGCTCGAAGACCTGAACATCCGCTGGCCGCGCGACGCGCTGGCGCTGCAGGCCGGGCACAGCATCGATTTCTTCCGCGGCGATTCGCGCATGCTGCGCGACCGCCTCGCGCGCGCCATCGGCCACTGGCAGCCCGCCATGCCCGGCTACCACGCGCTGCTCGGCATGTACGCCTTCGGCCTGGAGGAGATGGGCGCCTACGCGCAGGCCGAGAAGGTCGGCCGCCGCGCGGTGGAACTGCAGCCGCAGGACGGCTGGGCCTGGCACGCGGTGGCGCACGTCATGGAGATGCAGGGCCGCCGCCACGACGGCGCCGCCTGGCTCGGCGAGCACCGCGACACCTGGAGCGCGGACAGCTTCTTCGCCACGCACAACTGGTGGCACCTGGCGCTGTTCCACCTGGGGCTGGAGCAGGTCGACGAGGTGCTGGCGCTGGTCGACGCGCAGGTGCTCGGCCCGGCCTCGCCGCTGGTGCTGAACATGGTCGACGGCTCGCAGATCCTGTGGCGGCTGCAGTTGCGCGGCATCGACGTCGGCAACCGCTGGCAGGCGCTGGCCGAACGCTGGGTGCCGCAGATCGACGCCGACAACTACGCGTTCAACGACCTGCACGCGATGCTGGCCTTCGTCGGCGCCGGCCGAGACGCCGACGCGCAGCGGCTGCTGGCGGCGCAAGAGCGCGCGTTGGCCGCGGGCGGCGACAACGTCGACTTCCTGCGCGATGTCGGCCACGCTGCGACGCGCGCGGTGCACGCGTTCGGCCAGCAGCGCTACGGCGAGGCTTCGCGCCTGCTGCGCGCGGTGCGGCACGAGGCACACCGCTTCGGCGGCAGCCACGCGCAGCGCGACCTGATCGACCTGACGCTGATCGAAGCCGCCGAGCGCGGCGGCGAACACGACCTGGCCGACGCGCTGCGCGCCGAGCGGGCATTGCCGATGCCGTGAATCAGCAGCGCAGCCCTGCCGGCGCCCTGCCGCGTCGCGTCGGCGCTGCTGAACTGCTGCGCGGCTTCGCTGGCTACCGCGGGATCTTGGCCTTGTCCCAGGCCCTGCGGTTGCGCGCGTGGGGGTCCTGCTGCGCGGCCGACACCTCGTCGAAGACCATCGTCGCGCGGGAGCGCTCGTCGTACGGCGCCCAGCCCGGCTCGCCGGTCTTGACGAAATCCACCCACGCGCCGTGCATCGCGTCGGCCAGCGGCTGCGGCGGCTTCGGCCCGAGCAGCGCCTCGGTCTCGACGCCGAAGGTGTCGAAGACGAACGGCACCTCCAGATAGTGGCCGGCGCCCATCTTGCCGTCGAAGATCGGCGTGCGCCAGGCAAACTCGTACAGGTAGGCCTGCGTGCCGCGGCGGCTCAGTGCCTCGGCCAGCCGGATCGACGGGATCCAGAAGTACCACTCGGTGATCAGCCGCGTCATCATCTCGCCCGGCTGGTCCGTCCCCGCGCCGAGCACGTCCAACGCCTCGGGGTCGTAGCCGTAACCCATCAGCGCCATCTTCAGCAGCTGGTCGTTCACCGCGGCCATGCTGCCGATCGGCACCGCGAAGAAGTGAAACTCGTGCCGGTTCGTGCCGACGAGCAGCGGCACGCCTTGGCCCGCGCCATCGCGCAGCGCCTCGATCGGAAGCTTGGGCAGCACGTCGCCGTCGATCACCGGCTCCATCGCCATGCCGTGCTGCGCCGCCTCGCCCCACACCCGCGGGTCCGGGTTGGCCGCCATCTCGATGCGCACGGCGGCCACCTCGGCGCTGAGCCGGTCCAGGTCGAGCGCGGCGAAGGCCTGTCGCGTCGGCTCGATCTGCAGCCGCTTGGCGAACAGTTCGGTGATCTGCCTGGCGTTGCCCGGCTGCAGCGCGATGTGCCCCGACCCGCTCTGCGAGATGGCGCGGTGGAACAGCCCCTTGGCCCGCGGGCTGGACATCAGGCAGGCGACACTGATCGCGCCCGCCGATTCGCCCGCGATGGTCACCTGCTGCGGGTCGCCGCCGAACGCGGCGATGTTGTCGCGCACCCACTGCAGCGCCGCGATCTGGTCGCGCAGGCCGTTGTTGCTGTGCTCGTCGCCGGTGTACAGGAAGCCCTCGGCGCCGAGCCGGTAGTTGATGGTCACGCAGACCACGCCGTCGCGCGCGAACGCGGTGCCGTCGTAGTGCGGCACGATGCCGGAGCCGTTGACGTAGGCCCCGCCGTGGATCCAGAACAGCACCGGCAACCCGGCGGCCTGCTCGGGCGCCCAGATGTTCAGGTTCAGGCATTCCTCGCCGGCGATGTGCGGCTCGGGCAGCAGCGCATCGAACGGCACACGGTAGGGCGCCTTGGGCACCGTCGGCCCGGGCCGGGTGGCGTCGCGCAGCTCGGTCCAGCCGGGGTGCTCCTTGGGGCGGCGCAAGCGGTTCTCGCCGAACGGGGCGGCGGCATAGGGGATGCCCAGCCAGCGGCGCACGCCGTTCTCGCGGCTGCCGGCGACCGGGCCGAGGGTGGTGACGACGACTTCGCTCATGGCAGTGATTCTTTCGTGTGGGTGGGGTGCGGGTGTGGCTGTTCGAGGCCAGTCTAGCCGCGCGCACCAGGTCGTCAGTGTGCTTTCGGCGATACGCCATCGTGCTCGGCAGCGCCGTCCGCATGACGCTCGACGAAGCCCTCCAGCGCGTCGAGCACGGCCCCGGTGTCGCCGGCCCACAGCAGGTGGTCCTCGCCCGGCAGCAGGCACAGCTCGGCCTGCGGGATGTGCGCCGCCAGGTAGCGCGCGACGCCGGCGCGCACGATGCGGTCGGCCTCGCGCTGCAGCACCAGTGTCGGCACCTGCAGCGTGCCGAGGCGCGCGCGCACGTCGATGCCGGCAAAGGCGCGCAGGATCGCCGGCAGGCTGTTGCGCGAGGTCGCCTGGCGCAGCATGCGCGCCCACCAGTGGCGCGCTGCTTCGTCCCCGGCCAGCGACGGCGCGAAGCGCTCGAGGCTGGTGGCCAGGCCCCACGCCGACTGCAGCTGCACCAGCCACGCCGCCATCTGCTCGGGGCGCAGCGCCCACGGATAGTCGTCGGCCCAGGCGCCGCGCGCGTGGGCGCCGTACAGCATCAGCCCTTGCACGCGTTCGGGGTGGGCGCTGGCGTATTCGATCGCGATTGCGCCGCCCACCGAGTTGGCGAACAGCCAGGCGCGTTCGACGCCGAGCGCGCGCCGCACCGCGTCCAGGTCGCGCACACCGGCGCTCGAGGCCTGCGGCACCGCCAGCCGCTCCGACAGGCCGATGCCGCGCCGATCCATCACCACCACCTGGAAGCGCTGCGCCAACCGCTGCAGCAGCGCGCGGATACCGGCGTGCTCCCAGGCGATCTCGACATGCGACCACAGGCCGAACAGGACGAACAGCGTGCCGCAGCGTGCCTGCGGCTCGCCCAGCCGCAGGTAGGCCAGCGTGCCGTCCTCGCCGTCGGCGAAAAAAACCGGCGCCGCCGTTTCGGCCGGCGCAAGCCGCGCGCCCGGCGTCGCCGCCAACTGCCGCTGCGCGCGTGCGTACGCCGCTTCGATCTGCGCCGAAGGCCGGATGCCCAGCTCGGCGCGCAGCAAGTCGGCGCAGGCGAAGTAGGCCGCCTCGACGCCGGCGGCGTCGCCGAGCTGCGCGCGCGCTGCCAGCAGCGCGGCGTGGCCGGCATCGGCCAGCGGGTCGAGGCGGATCAGCGCAGCGGCGGCCTCGGCCGCGCGCGCGGGCTCGCCGTGTTCCTGGCAGCGCGCGGCAGCTGCGGCCAGTGCGCGCTGCAGCAGCCGCTGGTGTTCGGCGCGGCGGCTGTCGCGCCACGCCATGAAGCTGTCCGACGGCAGCTCGAAGCCTTCCAGCAGGCCGGCGGCCTCGGGCGCGCACAGCCGCGCCAGCGCGGCCGGCGCGGGCGCCTGCGCCGCATCGGTCAGCAACTGCAGCGCATCGGCGCGCAGGCTCGCCAAATCGCTGCCGGGCTGCAAGGCGCCGCCGGCCAGCCACAGCGCATCGGCGTCGCCGGCCAGCAGGTCCAGCCCGAGCAGCTCGTTGACTTCGTGGCACAGGCGGCGCAGCCGCGTGCGGCCGATGTCGGGCTCGGCATCCGGCCACAGCAGTTCGGCCAGCTGGCCGCGGGCCGCCTTGTGGCTCCGCTCGCTCAGGTAGACCAGCAGCGCCAGGCCGCGCTTGAGCTTGAGCGGCGCCGGTTGGCCGTCGATGTGCAGTTCCGGATAAGCACAGGCGCGCAGTTCGACGCGCGGCCGCGTCTCGGCGGGCGGAGGCACAGCAGGGCCCATGCGGCCCACTCTAGCCCGTCTTTCTCAACTCGCCGTTGCTTTCCCGAGAATCGAGCCGTTTTGCACTCGCAAGTGCTTG
>JACSRM010000467.1 GCA_014879745.1 Burkholderiaceae bacterium
CGAGCGCTTCAAGACGCCGATGAAGGCGAAGGACATTCCGCGCCTGTTCACGCCCGAGACCTTCTGCAAGCTCGTCATCACCGCGCAGCGCGACGCCGCCGCCGCGGCCTGAGCGACGCGCGACCGGGCTTCATGTCCGAGCATTTCGCCGCCTTCTCGTTCGTCGACCGTATCACGTCGTTCGAGGCGGGCGTTCGCGCGCGTGGCGAGTTCGCGGTGCCGGCCGACATCGCGGCGTTCCCGGCCTGCCTCGTCGCCGAGGCGGTCGGCCAGCTCGCGGCCTGGGGCGCGATGGAGCACATCGCGTTTCGCGGCCGGCCGGTCGCGGCGCTCGCCAACGAGACGACGTTTCACGCCGAGGTGCGGCCCGGCGACCGGCTCGAGCTCGCGGTCGAGATCGAGCACTGCGACGACGAGGCGGTCGCCTACGCCGGCTTCGCGAGTGTCGCCGGTCGGCGCGTCATCGAGTTGAAAGACTGCCTCGGCCCGATGCTGCCGGTGGCGGACTTCGATTCGCCCGCCGCGCTCGCCGAGCGGCTTGTCCTGCTGCGCGGTGCCGGTGCGGCGCCAGGCCGGTTTCGCGGCGTCGCGTTGCCGGCGCTGCAGGCCGAGCCCGCGGCGGACGGCGAATCGGTCGCGGCGACGCTCGCCGTGCCGTCGCAGGCGCCGTTCTTCGGCGACCACTTCCCGCGCCGGCCGGTGTTTCCGGCGACGCTGCTGCTGAACCTGCAGATCAGACTTGCGATGACGCTCGCGCCGCCCGGCGCCAAGCCGGCGCGCATGACGCACGTGAAGATGCGCTCGTTCATCGCGCCCGGCCAGGTGCTGCGGATCGAGGCGCGGCGAAGCGACGCGCAGCGCATCAAGCTCGCCGCCGAGACCGACGGCAGGACCGTCGCCACCGCGCGGCTCGAACTCACGGAGGCGCAATGACCCAACGCCGTGTCGCGATCACCGGCATCGGCCTCGTGACGCCGGTCGGCAACGACGTCGAATCGACCTGGGCCGCGCTGCTCGCCGGCAAGAGCGGAGGGGCCACGATCACCCAGTTCGACGCGAGCGGCTTCCCGGTGCGCATCGCCGCCGAGGTGAAGGCCTTCGACGACGCGCTTGCCGGCGGCCGCCGGCTGCGCAAGCACACGACGCGCTCGCACCGCTTCGCGCTCGCCGCCGCCGAGCAGGCTTTCGCCGATGCCGGCATCCGCCCGATGCCCGAGACCGCGGCACGCTGGGGCTGCGCCGTCGGCGCCGGCATGATGACGTCGGAGTTCGAAGACCTCGCGGCGGTGCATGCGCATTCGGGCGCCGACGGCGAGCTGCACGCCGACCGGCTGCTCTCGGACCCGAGCGCGAACGACCCGATGGTCTTTTGCCGCAGCCACTCGAGCGCCGGGCTGTCGCTGCTGACGCACGTCCACGGCATCCGCGGCTACTCGACGGCAGTGCACACCGCCTGCGCGTCGGGCGGGCAGGCGCTCGGCACGGCGTTGAAGCTGATCCGCCGCGGCGCGGCCGACCGCGTGCTGGCCGGCGGCTTCGATTCGATGATCAGCCCGGTCGGGCTGGCCGGCTTTTGCCTGCTATCGGCCGTCTCGCCCGACAACGACGCGCCGCAGCAGGCGAGCCGTCCGTTCGACGCGACGCGAAACGGCTTCCTGCTCGGCGAAGGCGCGGGCTTCCTGATCCTCGAGGAGTGGAACGCGGCGCGCGAGCGCGGCGCGCGCATCTACGCCGAGCTGGCCGGCGACGGCAATTCGCTCTCCAGCTACCGGATCACCGACTCGCCGCCCGACGGCGACGGTCCGATCCAGGCGATGCGCGCCGCGCTCGCCGACGCCGGCGCGCAGCCGTCCGACATCGACTACCTGAACGCCCACGGCACCTCGACCGGCATGAACGACCGCAGCGAAAGCGCGGCGACGCATGCGGTGTTCGGCAGCGGCGTGAAGCGCGTCAACGTCAGCTCGACCAAGAGCAGCATGGGCCACCTGATCGCCGCCGCCGGCGCCGTCGAGATCGCCGTCTGCGCGCTCGCCATTGCGCGCGGCGAGCTGCCGGTCAACGCCAACTACCGCGTCCCCGACCCGGACTGCGACCTGAACCTCGTGCTGGGCGCGGCAAAGCGCCAGCGGGTGCGGATGGCGATGTCGAATTCGTTCGGCTTCGGCGGCTCGAACAGTTGCGTCGTGCTGCGCCACCCGGACGAGACGGACATCCTGATCGGAGAGCGGCCATGACGCGCATCGTTGTCACCGGCAGCGGCGCGGTCTGCGCCGCCGGCATGTCGCCGGCCGAGATCCTCGCCAC
>JACSRM010000056.1 GCA_014879745.1 Burkholderiaceae bacterium
GGTGCGGATCGCGATGTGCGGCAAGTACACCGACCTGTCGGACTCGTACAAGTCGCTCAACGAGGCGCTGCGCCACGCCGGCATCCACAACCATGCACGGGTCAGGATCGAATATGTCGATTCCGAAGACCTGAACGCCGGCAATCTTGCCAACCTCGAGCGCTTCGACGCCATCCTCGTCCCCGGCGGCTTCGGCAAGCGCGGCGTCGAAGGCAAGATCCACGCCGTCCAGTACGCGCGCGAACATGGAATCCCCTATCTCGGCATCTGCCTCGGGATGCAGGTCGCGACGATCGAATATGCGCGCAACAAGGCCGGCCTCGCCGGCGCGAACAGCACCGAGTTCGACCCCGCGACGCCGCACCCGGTGATCGCGCTGATCGAGGAGTGGCAGGACGCCGACGGCTCGATCCAGAAGCGCCATGCGCAGTCCGATCTCGGCGGCACGATGCGCCTGGGCTCGCAGAGTTCGGACGTCAAGCCCGGCACGCTTGCGCACCAGATCTACGGCGACGTCGTCACCGAGCGCCATCGCCACCGCTACGAGGCGAATGTCAACTACCTCGACCGGCTGACCGCGGCCGGGCTCGTGATCTCGGCGATCACCCAGCGCGACAAGCTGACCGAGATCATCGAACTGCCGCGCAGTGTGCATCCCTGGTTCATGGGCGTGCAGTTCCACCCCGAGTTCAAGTCGACGCCCTGGGGCAGCCACCCGCTGTTCAAGTCCTTCATCGCGGCCGCGCTCGCGCGCCAGGCCGAACACGCGAAGGACGCAGTGGCGTGAAGCTCTGCAGCTTTCAGGTCGGACTGGATCGGCCCTTCTTCCTGATCGCCGGCCCGTGCGTCGTCGAGTCCGAAGCGCTGCAGATCGACGTCGCCGGCACGCTGAAGGAGATCACCGCGAGCCTTGGCATCCCCTTCATCTTCAAATCGAGCTACGACAAGGCGAACCGATCCAGCGGCGCATCGTTTCGCGGGCCGGGCATGGACAAGGGGCTCGAGATCCTGGCCAAGGTCCGGCGCGAGCTGAACGTGCCGGTGCTCACCGATGTCCACGCCGAGCCGGAGATCGAAGCCGTCGCCCGCGTCGTCGACGTGCTGCAGACGCCGGCCTTCCTGTGCCGGCAGACCGACTTCATCCGCGCCGTCGCGCAAAGCGGCAAACCGGTCAATATCAAGAAGGGCCAGTTTCTCGCGCCGGGTGACATGAAGAACGTGATCCAGAAGGCACGCGACGCGGCGCGCGAGAAGGGGCTCGATGAAGACAGCTTCATGGCCTGCGAGCGCGGCGCGAGCTTCGGCTACAACAACCTCGTCTCCGACATGCGCAGCCTCGCGATCATGCGCGAGACGGGCGCGCCGGTCGTCTTCGACGCGACGCATTCGGTGCAGTTGCCGGGCGGCCAGGGCACCTCGAGCGGCGGGCAGCGCGAATTCGTCCCGGTGCTCGCGCGCGCCGCGGTCGCGGCGGGTGTCGCCGGGCTCTTCATGGAGACGCACCCCGATCCGGCGCACGCGATGAGCGACGGGCCGAACGCCGTACCGCTGAAACACATGCGCGCACTGCTCGAGTCGCTGATCGAACTCGACCGCAGCGTCAAGTCGCGCCCGCTGCTCGAAGACGATTTCGACAGCTGAACGCGCTTCGACCGCCGTGCCGATGCGCCTGCCCCCTGGACCGAACGACACTTTCTGCCGAGAGGAGTCCGCGCCATGCCTGCCGCCTACATGATCGTGACGATGCACATCACCGACCCCGAGCAGTACAAGAAGTACATGGCCGAGGCGCAGGTGGCGGTGCAGGCCGCGGGCGGCGAATACCTGGTGCGAGGCGGACGCCACGAGACGCTGGAGGGCGATTCGCACCCGCACCGCGTCGCGATCCTGCGCTTCCCGAGCTATGAAGCGGCAAAGGCTTTCTACGACGACCCCGCCGAATACGCGCGCATCCGCAAGCTGCGCGCCGGCGCGACCGAATATTTCGACGCCGTGCTGGTCGAAGGGGTCGCCGCCCCCATGTTTTGAGCCGCCCCCGGCCGCCGCAATTCATCGATTCCTCCATCCATTCGATCCAATCAGCAAGGAGCCCCATGAGCGCCATCGTCGATATCGTCGGCCGAGAGATTCTGGACAGCCGCGGCAACCCCACCGTCGAATGCGACGTGCTGCTCGAGTCCGGCACGATGGGCCGCGCCGCAGTGCCGTCGGGCGCATCGACCGGCTCGCGCGAGGCGATCGAACTGCGCGACGGCGACAAGTCGCGCTACCTCGGCAAGGGCGTGCTGAAGGCGGTCGA
>JACSRM010000224.1 GCA_014879745.1 Burkholderiaceae bacterium
GCGCCGCTCGCGCAGCAGCTGCGTCAGCGCCGAGCGCGCGCGGTCGATGCCGCCTTCGTCGCGCACCGAGACCAGCAGCGTATTGACGCGCGTGCTGCCGGTGACGCGGCGCTGCAGCGTGCGCAGCGGCAGCACGACCATGTCGTCCTGGTCCATGCCCATCGCCGCCTGGCCCTTGGATTCGAGCACGCCCACCACCTCGCACGAGAAGCTCTTCACGCGCAGATGCTGGCCGAGCGCATCGGTGCCGGCGAACAGCTCGCGCTGCACGGTGGCGCCGATCACGCACACCGCCGCGCCGGCGCGCTCCTCGTGCGGCTCGAAGCGGCGCCCCGCGGCCAGCGTCCAGTTGCTGGTATCGAAATGCGCGTTGGTGGTGCCGATCAGGCTCGTGGCCCAGTTGCGCGCGCCGGCCACCACGGTAGCCGACGAGCGCTGCTCGGGCGCCACCGCGCGCAGTCCGCCGATCTGCGCCTCGATGGCCGCGGCGTCGGCCTCGGTGAACGAGGGCACGCCGATGCTCGCGCCCGGCCCCAGGCGCTGCCCGGGGCGGATCTGCAGCAGGTTGCTGCCGAGCCCGGCGATCTGGCTGCGCACCGCCGCGGTGGCGCCCTGCCCGAGCGTGACCATCGTCACCACCGCGCTGACGCCGATGACGATGCCGAGCACGGTGAGGAAGGAGCGCAGCAGGTTGCGCCGGATCGAGCGCAACGCCAGCAGCAGGCTATTCCACAGCATCAGGCGGCCTCTGCGGCTTGCGGCTGCAGCTGCGGCCGGCGCGTATCGCCGGCAATCAGCCCGTCGACGAAGCGCACGGTGCGGCGCGCATATTCGGCCATATCCGGCTCGTGCGTGACCATCAGCACCGTGATGCCGCGCTCGCGGTTCAGACCGGCGAGCAGTTCCATGATCTCGCGACTGCGCTGCGTGTCGAGGTTGCCGGTCGGCTCGTCGGCGAGCAGCACGGTCGGCTGGGTGACGATCGCGCGCGCGATCGCGACGCGCTGCTGCTGCCCGCCCGACAGCTCGCCCGGCGTGTGTCCTTCGCGCCCTTCCAGCCCGACCGAGGCGAGCGCCGCGCGCGCCGCGGCATGGCGCGCGGCCGTCGGCTCGCCGCGGTACAGCAGCGGCAGCTCGACGTTCTCGAGCGCACTGGTGCGCGCCAGCAGGTTGAAGCCCTGGAACACGAAGCCCAGGTGGCGGCGCCGCAGCCGCGCGCGCTGGTCGCGGCTCAGGCGCTCGACGTGCACGCCGCGGAACAGGTATTCACCGGCCGACGGCGTATCCAGGCAGCCGAGGATATTCATCGCCGTCGACTTGCCCGAGCCGCTCGGCCCCATGATGGCGACGAACTCGCCGGCCTCGATCTCCAGATCGACGCCGGCCAGCGCGCGCACCATCGCCTGGCCTTCGCCGTAGACGCGGGTTACACCGCGCAGACGGATCAAAGGGGTCAGCGGGGCCTCGCTCACCGCGCCGGCCCGGCCAACTGATCGACGATCACGGCGTCGCCTTCTTGCAGCGCGCCGCTGACCTCGGTGCGCCGGCCGTCGCTCAGGCCGGTCTTGACCGGCACCGCGAGCGGCGCGCCGTCACGCAGCAGCCACAGCTGGCGCTCGGCATTCTTCACGTCCACCGTGCCGGCACGCTTGGGCGCGCCCCGCGGCGGGCCGGGCATCAGTTTGCTCAGCACGTCCGCGCCACCCGCGGCGGGCTTGGCCGCGGCCGTGTCCGGCGTGAAGCGCAGCGCCGCGTTGGGCACCAGCAGCACGTCGGCGCGCTGCACCGCGGCGATGCTGGCGGTGGCGGTCATTCCCGGGCGCAGCAGCAGCTCGTCGTTGGCCACGCTCAGTTCGGCGACGTAGGTGACGACGTTTTCCTTGATGGTCGAGCCGAAGCCGACGCGCGTGATCGTCGCCGGGAAGCTGCGGTTGGCCCAGGCGGCCACGGTGAAGGTGGCGCCCTGACCCTGCCGCACCTGGCCGACATCGGCCTCGTCGACGTTGACCTCCAGCTTCATCTGCCGCAGATCGGCGGCGAGGGTGAACAGCGTCACCGCCTGCAGCGACGCCGCCACCGCGTTGCCGGGGTCGACGCTGCGCGTCAGCACCACGCCGTCGATGGGCGCGCGGATCGAGGCCTTGCCGAGGTTGGTCTCGTCGACGCGCAGCGCCGCCTTGGCGTCGGCCACCGCGGCGCGTGCGGCGGCCTCGTCGGCCACCGCGCGTTCGGCATTCGCGCGCGCGGTGTCGAACTCGGTGGCCGAAGGCACGCGCCCGCCGGACAGGCGCGACACCTCCTCCATGCGCGCGACGTTGGCGCGCGCCTCCTTCAGCGTGGCCGCGGCCTGCGCCACCTTGGCCTCGCTCGAGGCCAAGGTGGCGCGCGAGCGCGCGATCTGGTCGCGCAGCTTGGTGGTGTCCAGTTCGACCAGCACCTGGCCCTTGACCACCGTATCGTTGATGTCCACCAGCACCTTGGCCACCGTGCCCGACAGCTCGCTGCCGATATTGACGGTGAGCGTGGGCGCCAGCGTGCCGTTGGCCACCACCTGCACGTCGAGCGTGCCGCGCTGCACCGGCTCGGTCTGGAAGCGCGGCAGCGCGGCCGCGTCGGCGACCCGGGCGCGCCAGGCAAACGCCGCAGCCAGCGCGGCCAGCAGCAGCAGCAGCGCGATCCATAGGGTCTTGCGCCGCCACCATGGGCGCGGCGCGTCGGCGCCGAGCAGGTCGTTCAGGCTGGCGGCGGCGGGGTCGTCGGTCTCGTGCTTCATGGTGTGGTGTCCGCGGCGTCGGCCGACCAGCCGCCGCCGAGTGCCTTGTAGAGCTGGATCATCGCGATCACGTTGTCGGCCTGCGTGCTGGCCTGGCTGTCCTCGAGGGTGCGCACGCTGCGCTCGGTGTCGAGCACGGTCTGGAAGTCCACCAGCCCCGAGCGGTAGCGAAAGCCCGCCAGCAGCGCCGCGTTGCGCGCCGCCTGCACCGCCTGCGCCAGCGCGTCGGCGCGCACGGCGCCGTTGGCGAGCGCGGCGCGCGCGTCCTCGACGTCGCGCAGCGCGCCGGTCAGCGCCGCCTCGTAGGCGGCGAGCGCCTGCTCCTGTTCGGCGCTGCGGATCTCCACCTGCTGGCGCAGCCGTCCGGCATCGAAGATCGGCGCCGCGAGGCTCGCGGCGACGAGTTGCGTCGCCGCACCGCCGCCGGTCAGCGCCGACAGCACCGCGCCTTGCAAACCGAGCGTGCCGGCCAGGTTCAGCGAGGGGTAGCGCGCGGCCTCGGCGACGCCGATGCGCGCAGTGGCCGCGGCGAGGCCGCGCTCGGCGGCGACGATATCGGGCCGCCGGCGCAGCAGGTCGGCCGGGATGCCGGCCAGCGGCTGCGCGGCGGCGCTCGGGATCGCGGCCGGGTCGTGCAGCTCGGGCGCGAGCGCGCCCGGCGCGACGTTGAGCAGCACCGCCAGCGCGTTGATCGTCTGCGTCGCCGCGTCCTGCAGCTGCGGCAGTTGCGCGCGCGTCTGCTCGCGGTTGGCGCGCGCCTGCTCGACGTCGGTCTGGCCGACGAGCCCGGCCTGCGCGCGCCATTGCGCGATCTGCAGCGTCTGCGACTGGTTGTCCAGATTCGCCTGCGTGATGGCGATGCGCGACTGGTAGGCGCGCAGCAGCACATAGTCGCGCGCCACCTCGGCGGCGAGCGACACCTGCGTACTGGCGAGCGTGGCCGCACTCGCCTGGGCGTCGGCGTCGGCGGCCTCGACGCCGCGGCGCAGGCCGCCGAAGAGGTCGATCTCCCACGCCGCATCGAACCCCAGGCCGTAGCTGGAGACCGCGTCCTGCCCCCCGTTCGACGAGCGTGTCGCCGAGCCGTAGGCGCCGACACTCGGCCACAGCGCGGCCTCGGCCTGCGCGCCGGCGGCGCGTGCGGCGCGCAGCCGCGCCCGCGCGATGCGCACGTCGGTATTGGCGGCGAGCGCGCGCTCGACGAGGCTCGTGAGCAGCGCGTCGTCGAAGCGGCGCCACCAGTCGGCGTCCGGCGGTGCGGCAGGCACATCCACCGCCGCGGCAGGCACATCCACCGCCGCGGCGGGTGACCAGGCCGGCGGCAGGTCGGTCTTCGGGGGCTGGTAGTCGGGGCCCACCGCGGCGCAGCCGGCGAGCAGGCAGCTCAGGCCGAGCAGCGCCGCGCGGCGGCGCGACGGGGAAGCAAGGTGAATCGATTTCATGACTGGGGCGGGGACAGTCTCGCCGGGGCGCGTGTGGCGGCTGCGTGCGGTTTGTAAAGTTGTGCGTCGCTGCTCTCGCAGCGGCTTCGGGCCCTGCCGGGCGCGGCAGCGGCGAGCCTTCGACCGAGCTCGGCGCCGTATCCGGCCGGGCGGCGCGCCGCCCACGAACTCCGGGCCGCGAAGACTGTGGCCTAATTGCGAATTGACCGATTCACAACCGATTCAACAGCCATGGGTAACAAGATCAAGACCGAAGCCGACCGCCGGGCCACCCCGCAACCGCCGGCGCCGCCGGGCGTGACGCGCACCAACCGCAGGGGCCAGCGCGTCAGCCTGGAGCGCGGCGTCGCGATGCGCAGCAAGAAGAACCCGGGCAAACGCTCGAAGAAAGGCGGCTGAGCGCGCGCTGGCGGCCCGGCGTCGCGCACGGCCGAACTCGGCGCGGTCCGCATTTGCGGGTGCGATCGGCGACGCCATGCTGCGCATCACCGAACTGCGCCTGCCGCTGGATCACGCCGAAGCGGCGCTGCGCGCGGCGATCGTCGAGCGCCTGCAGGTGGCGGACGCCGAACTGCTCGCCTTCACGGTCTTTCGGCGCGGCTACGATGCGCGCAACAGGCGCGCGATCCGGCTCGTCTATACCGTCGACTGCGAACTGGCCGGCGAGGAAGCCGTCCGCGCGCGCTGCGCCGCCGATGCGCAGGTCCGCCCCACGCCCGATACCGCATACCGATTCGTCGGCCATGCGCCGGCCGACTGGCGCATGGCCGACGACGGCGCGCGCCCGGTCGTCGTCGGCTTCGGGCCGTGCGGCATCTTTGCCGCGCTCGTCCTCGCCCAGATGGGGTTGCGGCCGATCGTCCTCGAACGCGGCAAGGCGGTGCGCGAACGTACGCAGGACACCTGGGGCCTGTGGCGCCGCGGCGTGCTCGACCCCGAGTCGAACGTCCAGTTCGGCGAGGGCGGTGCCGGCACCTTCTCCGACGGCAAGCTGTGGAGCCAGATCAGCGACCCGCGCCACCTGACGCGCAAGGTACTCGCCGAGTTCGTCAAGGCCGGCGCGCCGGAGGAGATCCTCTACGTCGCCAAGCCGCACATCGGCACGTTCCGCCTCGTCTCGATGGTCGAGAAGATGCGCGCCGAGATCCATGCGCTTGGCGGCGAGGTGCGATTCGGCGCGCGCGTGACCGACGTGCTGATCGAGGCCGGCGCCGACGGCGCGCGCCATATCCGCGGATTGACGCTCGAAGATGGCCAGGAACTGCGCGCCGACCACGTGATCCTCGCGCTCGGCCACAGCGCGCGCGATACCTTCGCGATGCTGCAGGCGCGCGGCGTCCACATGGAGGCCAAGCCGTTCTCGATCGGCTTTCGCATCGAGCATCCGCAAAGCCTGATCGATGCGGCGCGCTTCGGCCCGAGCGCGGGGCATCCGATCCTCGGCGCGGCCGATTACAAGCTCGTCCATCACGCGAAGAACGGCCGCTCGGTCTACAGCTTCTGCATGTGCCCGGGCGGCACGGTCGTCGCGGCGACCTCCGAGGTGGGCCGGGTCGTCACGAACGGCATGAGCCAGTACTCGCGCAACGAGCGCAACGCGAACGCCGGCATCGTCGTCGGCATCGCGCCGCAGGACTATCGGCAGGACGGCGCGGGCGACGGCCCGGTCGGCGCGCTCGACGGCATCGCGTTCCAGCGCCAACTCGAATCGCGCGCCTTCGAGCTCGGCGGCGGCGGCTACGTCGCGCCGGGTCAGCTGCTCGGCGACTTCGTGAAGCGCCAGCGCAGCAGCGCGCCGGGCAGCGTGCAGCCGTCTTACCAGCCGGGGGTCGCGATGACCGACCTCGCCGCACGCGGCAGCGAGAGCCTGCCCGGCTACGCGCTCGATGCGATACGCGAAGCGCTGCCCGCCTTCGAGCGCCAGATCGCGGGCTTCGCGCTGCCCGACGCCGTCCTCACCGGTGTCGAAACGCGCACCTCGTCGCCGCTGCGCATCACGCGCGGCCGCGACCTGCAAAGCCTCAACGTCAAGGGCCTCTACCCGGCCGGCGAAGGCGCGGGCTACGCCGGCGGCATCATGTCGGCCGGGGTCGACGGCATCGAGGTGGCGGAGGCGGTGGCGCTGCGGATCGGCGTCGTGCGATAGCTCGCCCTTCCTTTGCAGCGGAGGAAAGCGCGCCGCAGCGTCGTATCCCATGTGCTACAGTTTGAATGATGCTCGAAATCCGGCAGACGACTCTGTACTCGAGATGGTTCGCCGGGCTTCAGGACCGGATGGCCAGATCGCGTATCGACATTCGTATCCGTCGCCTGTCGTTGGGCAACCCAGGCGACGTGAAACCCATCGGCGAAGGCGTCCGCGAATTGCGCATCGACCACGGGCCCGGCTATCGCGTGTACTTCGTTCAACGGGGAACCGAGTGCGTGATCCTGCTCGCCGGCGGAGACAAGTCGTCGCAGGATCGTGACATTCGCAACGCCAAGACGCTCGCGCGTCAACTGTAGGAGAACATCGTGGCAAGAACAGTCACCATCCCCTGGGATCCCGCAGAGCACCTGCAGACCGAGGAAGATATGGCTGCGTACCTCGAGGCGGCGCTGGAGGAAGGCGACCCCGCGCTCATCGCGGCGGCGCTCGGCGATATCGCACGCGCCAAGGGCATGACGCAGGTCGCCCGAGAAGCCGGACTCGGCCGCGAGAGCCTGTACAAGGCGCTGTCGCCGAGTGGCAATCCGGAGTTCGCCACGATCATGAAGGTGGTGTCGGTTCTCGGCCTACGACTGCACGCCACTGCTGCCGGATCGAAGGGTTCGGTTTAGCGGCGGACGCAGCCGCAAAGCGCCCGACCGCAACGCACCCTTGGCCCAGGACACCCGCAATGAACCCTGAACCTTCGAACGCCTACCACCGGATCGCCGACGATACTTTCGTCGCGAGCGAGTTGACGCGCGGCCCATGGAGCCCCGATCACCAGCACGCCGGGCCACCGACCGCGCTCGTCTGCCGCGCCATCGAACGGGCGGCGGCCGCGCAGGGCCTGACGCACCTGGCGCGCCTTACCGCCAACCTGCTGCGTCCGGTACCGCTCGGCGAGCTGAGCGTCGCGGTGGACGAGGACTACGCCGGCCGCAATGCGGCGCATTTCTCGGCCCGCCTGTCCGGCGGCGGCAAGGAGCTGGCGCGCTTCACCGCGCTGATGCAGCGCGAGGTCGAGACGCCGACCCCGCCGGGCACGCCCGGCCACCCCTTGCCCGCGGCGCCGCGCCGGCCCGGCGACTGCGAGGCGTTTGCGATGCCGTTCGCGGGCCGGCAGATCACGTACGCCGACTTCGTCGAGACCCGCACCGCCGAGGGCCGGCCCTGGGCCGGGCCGTGCAGCGTCTGGTTCCGGATGCGCCATCCGCTCGTCGCGGGCGAATCGCCGAGCCCGTATCAGCGCGTCGCGGTCGCCGCCGATTCGGGCAACGGCATCAGCGCGGTGCTCGACTTCTCGCGCTACAGCTTCGTCAACTGCGACCTGACGATCAACCTGCTGCGCCGGCCGGTGGGCGACTGGATCTGCCTTGCCGCGCGCACGCAGCTCGGCGGCAACGGTTGCGGGCTGGCCGAATCGGCGCTCTACGACGAGGCCGGCCTCATCGGCCGCGCAACGCAGAGTCTGGCGGTGCGGCTGCGCTCCAGCCCGGCATGAGCCCGCGCCGCGCAAGGCAGCGCGCGAGGACCAGCCCGGCTTCGAGCGTGAACGCACCGGCGGCGAGACGCTCGGCCAGTTCGCCCGGCGCGACGCGGTCGAAACGTTCGACTTCGCCGTCCTGGTTCGCCGTGCCCATGCCATCGGGAACGACGGCCTCGAAGATATCGATATGCTCGACCATGTAGCCCTCGTGCACCGGGTGGCGGACGGTGATGCGGTCGGCCTTCGCGCACGCCTGCAGGGCATGCAGACGCAGACCCGCCTCCTCCCAGGTCTCGCGCTCGAGCGCGAGCGCATCGTCCTCGTCGGCCGCGACGAGGCCGCCGACGAGCGTATCCCACAGGCCGGGATCGACCGCCTTGTCGAACGCGCGCTGCTGGACCCAGATATCGCCCGCGCCCGAGAAGCCGACCAGATGCACCGCGAAGGTCGCGATGCCCAGCGGCCGCACCGCGGCGCGCTCGACGACCGCGCGGCGCACGAGCGATGCGTCGGTCACGGCGAGCAGTTCGCCGCGCCACTTGCCGCAAAGCCCTTGCGCGAAGAGCCAGTGCGCGATGCGCGCCAGCGCGGCATCGGCGTCACCGGATACGCGCTCGGCTTCGCCATGCTGCACCAGCGGCAGGCCCGCGGCACGCAGCGCATCGGCTAGCGCCGGTTCGATCGAGCCGACCGGCGTATCGACACCCGCGAGCAACAGCGGGCGACGCGGCACGCGCGGCGGCTGCGACGCGCGCGCTTCGAGTTGCTTCCACCACTGCGGCTTCGGAAGGTTCACTTCGGCTCCACGCGGTCCAGCCGCGACTATACGGAGCGCACAGGGGTGCGAAGCGGCCCGGCGGCGGCCGAATCCGGCAATTCCCCTATGCTCGCCGGCCCCAAGGATGAACGCCTCGCGCTCGACATAAACTGCGGAACTGCCCGATGCGTGGCGCACACCGCGCCGCCCGCGAATGCGGGCGCTGATTCAATCGAAAGAGTTCACCTAATGAAAGCCGTCCGCTGCCATGCCTGGGGCCCGCCCGAATCGCTCGTCGTCGAGGAACTGCCGGCGCTGCATCCGCAGGCTGGCGAAGTGTTGCTCGAGGTCGATGCGGCGTCGGTGAACTTCCCCGACGTGCTCATCATCCAGGGCAAATACCAGCTCAAGCCCGAGTTGCCGTTCACACCCGGCACCGAGATCGCCGGCACGGTGAGCGCGCTCGGCGAAGGCGTGACCGGCGTGAAGGTCGGCGCCAAGGTGATCGCCTTCGTCGGCCTCGGCGGCTTCGCCGAGCAGGCGGTGGCGCCGGCGAACCGGCTGATCCCGATCCCGCCGGGCATCGCCGCCGAGGTCGCGGCGTCGTTCACGATGGTCTACGGCACTTCGCACCATGCGGTCGTCGACCGCGGCCAGCTGAAGGCGGGCGAGACGATGCTCGTGCTCGGCGCGGCCGGTGGCGTCGGCCTTGCGGCGGTCGAGATCGGCAAGGCGGTCGGCGCGCGCGTCATCGCCGCCGCGTCGAGCGACGCCAAGCTCGCCGTCTGCAAGGCGCATGGCGCCGATGTGCTGATCAACTACGCGACGCAGGATCTGCGCGCGGCGATCAAGGAGGCGACCGGCGGCAACGGCCCGGACGTGATCTACGACCCGGTCGGCGGCGGCTATACCGAGCCCGCACTGCGCTCGATCGCACGCCGCGGGCGCTACCTCGTGATCGGCTTCGCGAACGGCGAGATTCCGAGAATCGCGCTCAACCTGCCGCTGCTGAAGGAGGCGTCGCTGGTCGGCGTCTTCTGGGGCGAGTTCGCGCGCCACGAGTCGCAGGCGAATATGGCGGCGATGACGCAGCTCGTCGGCTGGCTGCGCGAAGGCAAGCTGCGCCCGCTGATCAGCGGCCGCTACCCGCTGTCGCAGACGCCGCGGGCGCTCAAGCTGCTGGCGTCGCGCAGCGCGACGGGCAAGATCGTGATCCTGCCCTCGCTGCCTGACTGAGAGGCTGAGCGCGGCCGGGGGTCAGCCGACGCCACACGAGGCGAGCGCACTCCGATATGCCGATCCCGAACTACAGCCTCAAGCAGCGCGCGTGGATCTTCATCCAGCGCTTCTGGCAGCCGACGAGCGCGTGCATGACCTGTATGCCGGGCAGCCTCGCCAACGTGCTGAGCGCGGCGCACTGGGCGCTGGCGTTGCAGACCGGCTTCGTCACCGGCCTGCTCGCGCTGCTGCTGAGCCTGACGCCGATCGGGCGCCTCTACGGTAACCGCTGGGGCAACGCGCTGATCGTCGGCGTCCTGACCGCTTTCGGCGACGCCTGGTCGCACCCCGGCAACTTCGGCTTCAAGTATGCGGAGGCGATCGTCACCGGGCTCGTCTCGGCGCTGCTTGTGCTCGTCGGATCGTTCGCATTCGAGGACCGGGCACGGCGCATTCGCGCCGCCTGGGCGTGGATCGTCGGCCGGCGCTGAGCGCCAGCGCACCGCGGCTCGGCGCCTCAGCCCGGCCAGTGCCGCGTGAAGAGCGGGGCCAGCGCCGGGTGCGAATCGACGCGGCCGATCAGCGCGTGCAGCGCCGGCCGCACGCGCTTCAGGTGCGCCCGGGCGCCGGACCAGCGGGATACGACCGCCGCATGGATGTCGAGCGCGCCCGGCGCCGTGCCGCCGAAGAACGGCTGCGGCGCACCGAAGGTATCGGCGAAGACGTCCCAGTAACGATGCAGCCGCGCCCGCGCCCCGCGACGCAGGTTTTCTGTCGCGGCGGCGCCGGCGTCGGCGCACCAGCGTTCGGGATAGTCGATGACGCCGATCGCCGCATAGCAGTTGGCAGCGATGAAGACGAGGCCGCGGATCGCCTGCGCGCGCGCCGCGGCGTCGGCCGGCAGCAGATTCGACGCCGGATGGGCGAGGCCGAGGTGAATCAGGATCGCCGCGCTTTCGGTGAGCACGCTGCCGTCGTCGAGGACGAGGGTCGGCACCTGCTGCAGCGGGTTGGCGCGGCGCAATTCGTCGAGCGCCGAATCGGCCTCCCACGTCGCGGCGGTGACGACGCGGTAGTCCGTGCCGCACAGCACGAGCGCGGCCTCGATCGCGGCCGACCCCGAGCCGCGCGCGCCGTACAGCGTCAGCACTGCTCCCACGGCAGGCCCTCGAAGCGCCAGCCGCTTTCGGTGCCGCGGTGGCGGTTGTCGTCGAGGTCGCCCTCGAAGCCGTTGAGCACGTTGTAGACGGCGGCGAAACCCTTCTTCTCGAGCGCGATGCCGGCGTCGACCGAGCGGTTGCCGCTGCGGCAGATCAGCACGATCGGGCGCTTGGCATGGTTGGTGCCGGCGAGCTTCGTGACCTGGCCGACGAAGTGCGGGTTGATCTCCCAGTCGGGCCCGTCGTTCCAGGCGACGTTGAGCGCGCCCAGCGGATGGCCGACGAAGAGGTACTCCATCTCGCTGCGGCAGTCGATGAACAGCGCGTCCGGATGGTCGTGCAGGAAGGCCTGCGTCTCGCTCGGGGTGAGGTGCTTCATCGCGGGCTCGCTTTCGGTTCGGGCAGCGAGTATAGAAGCCGCACGGGCCGCGCGCCGCGACAGCCCTGAACGCCGCCGCAGCGCACAGCGTCGACGAGGCGGACAAGCCCGGACTCATGCGTCCGCTGTGGCGCTTGAACTCCAGGCGGCGGTGCAGCCTGTCCGCGGCTGTCGCATGAGTTCCTGAGCCGCTGGCGCCGCTCGACGGCGGTCATCTGCTTGACTTCGGGGGAAGTCCTTGTCGTTGGATTTCACTCGCGGCCGGAAGCGTGCGCAACCCGGTGCAGGCCGCCGGGTGCAATGACGGTTCAGGGCGTTGCCGCCGGCGCCGCTGAGCTACAAACGTTCGGTCCGGTAGCCCGGTTCACGGTGCTGGTGAGCAACGGCAAAGATATGCGGGCCCGAATCGCTGGGCTCGTAGATGACCGAATAGGGGAAGCGATGAAGGTGGTATACGCGCAGGTTGTCGTCGACATGCGGCCCACGCGCCTGGTTTTCGACCAGCAGACCGCGGACGCGCTCGAACTCGGCAAGGAACGCCTCGGCGACGGCGCGACTTGCATGCTCCGCGTAGTAGATCGCAGCCTCGCCAAGCTCGCCTTCGGCCTCAGGATGAAGCCAGAAGCTCACGCGAGGCGCGCGCGAACCCGTGCAAGCGCCTCGTCCCCGGGTACCATGGCGACCT
The DNA here is from genome assembly GCA_014879745.1 of Burkholderiaceae bacterium. Taxonomy (GTDB): domain Bacteria; phylum Pseudomonadota; class Gammaproteobacteria; order Burkholderiales; family Burkholderiaceae_C; genus CAIKUF01. The sequence continues at coordinate 12,092 of JACSRM010000224.1, forward strand.
TGCCCGCCCGAACATCCTCGCGTCGTGCGTTGGCTGCCTCGAGCCAGGCGACTTCGGCCGGAGACCTTGGCTCGAAGCTGGCAATGAGGCGCTCGACGAGCTTGGCGCGGTCTTCCGGCGCGAGGCTAAGGGCTTGGGCGGCAAGGTCTTCGACGGGCGCGGACATGGCGAACCTCATGAGGAGAGCGGGAAGCATGCCACAGTACGAAGCGCATGTGCCCGAGGCAGAATTCGCGGCGCCTGACGTTGGAGTTCACCCGCCTGCGGAAGCGGGCGAAGCCCGCTGTAGCCAGTCAGGTGCAATGATGGGTTAGGCCGCACCGTTCCTAGCCTCGCACACGACGTGCCCAGACCGCGTGGGCTCGGCAGCCAGGTAGACGGGTTTGCCCGCGAACTGCGGCGGCTCAGGCTTTACAGTCACGTGATAGTCGATGCGAATCTCGAATGGACAGTTGGTGCATCGGCGGGCTGACAGAACTTGAAGCTTCGTGCCCGCAGGCAACACGCTAGAGAAGGTGAACTCTGGACCACTCAGGTTTAGCGCTGACAAAACCACAAAGTCCGTCTTCTTCTGCCGCTCAAGCTTCATTGTTACGCCATAGGCGTTGAGTGGTCTCTGAATGGTGCAGAGTGCGCCGATCAAAGGACGATACATGCCGTCAGACGATACGTCTTCGTAGGTTGCGTCACAAGCTGCAAGCGACGCAGTCAGAGTAAGTACTCCCCCGGCAAAGCCGGGGGCTTTACGGTGTGAGCCGCTCAAAGCGGCTGGACGGGGACGCTAACGCGGCCCCGCAGGGTTGGGGCCACCTCTTCGGTGGCCGATCATCTCCACAGGCCGAGTTGGTCGAGCCTCTGGTCCTCTTGCTCTTGGTTCTTGATGTACTCGCGAATCAGCGCCTCGTCTCGCCCTACGGTCGAGACGAAGTACCCCCGGGCCCAGAAGTGCTGCCCGACGAAGTTGCGCTTGCGCTCGCCGTACACCCGCGCCAGATGAATCGCG
>JACSRM010000475.1 GCA_014879745.1 Burkholderiaceae bacterium
GCCGTCACTCAGAGTTCGACCCTGCGCGGCGCCTTGTCGAAGTTCGGTTCGCTCTGCCGCTCGGCGCGCAGATCGTCCGGCGCGGATTCGGGCTCGGCGGCGTCGTCGCTGGACGGCGCAAGATGCGGCAGGAAGCCGCCCGACTGGTGGCGCCACAGTGTCGCGTAGGCGCCGCCCTTGGCGAGCAGTTCGGCGTGCGTGCCCTGCTCGACGATGCGCCCGGCGTCGAGCACGATGAGCCGGTCCATGCGCGCGATGGTCGACAGGCGGTGTGCGATCGCGATCACCGTCTTGCCCTCCATCAGGCCGAGCAGTTGCTCCTGGATCGCAAGCTCGACTTCGCTGTCGAGCGCCGAGGTCGCTTCGTCGAGGACGAGGATCGGCGCGTCCTTCAAGACGACGCGCGCGATCGCGATGCGCTGGCGCTGGCCGCCGGAGAGCTTGACGCCGCGCTCGCCGACATGCGCGTCGTAGCCCTTGCGGCCGGTCCAGTCCTCGAGGCCGAGGATGAAGTCGTGCGCCTGCGCCTTCTTCGCGGCGGCGATGATCTGCGCCTGCGTCGCCGCCGGCCGGCCGTAGCCGATGTTGGCGGCGATGGATCGGTGCAAGAGCGACGTGTCCTGCGTCACCATGCCGATCGCGCCGCGCAGGCTCTCCTGCGTCACGCCGCGGATGTCCTGGCCGTCGATGCGGATCGCGCCGCGTTCGAGTTCGTGAAAGCGCAGCAGCAGGTTGACGAGCGTCGACTTGCCGGCGCCCGAGCGGCCGATGAGGCCGACGCGCTCGCCGGGGCGGATGACGAGGTTCAAATCGTGCAGCACCGCGAGCTTGTCGCTGCGGCCGTAGGTGAAGCTCAGATGCTCGATCGCGATCTCGCCGCGCGAGACCTCGAGCGCGCGCGCATCGGGCGCGTCGACGAGCTGGTGCGGCACGGCGATCGTCTGCATGCCTTCCTGCACGACGCCGATGTTCTCGAAGATGCCGGTCACCTCCCAGCTTACCCAGCCGGCGACATTGGCGATCGTCCACGCCAGCGGCAACGCGGTGGCGACGACGCCGGCGCTCACGTCGCCGCGGCCCCACAACCACATGCCGATCGCCGCGGTGCCGACGAGCAGCAGCGCGTTCATCGTCGACAGCGTCGCCATGAAGCGGGTGATGAGCCGCATGTGGGCGCGGATCGCGTCGGTGTGCTCGTCGATCACCTCGCGTACGTAGGCGTCCTCGTCGCGTGCGCGGGAGAAGAGCTTGACGGTGAGGATGTTGGTGTAGCTGTCGACGACGCGGCCCATGACCTGCGAGCGCAGCTCGGAACTCGTCTTCGCCAGGTCGCGCATGCGCGGCACGAAGTGGCGCAGGAAGAACGCGTAGCCGGCGAACCACAGCACGGTGGGCAGCGCGAGCCGCCAGTCGGCGTGCGCCATCAGCACGAGGGCGCTGACGCCGTAGACGGCGATATACCAGACGGCGCGGATCGACGAGACGACGCATTCGCGCACCGCGTTGCCGGTCTGCATCACGCGGTTCGCGATGCGGCCGGCGAAATCGTTCTGGAAGAACGGCCAGCTCTGGCGCACGACGTGCCAGTGGCTCTGCCAGCGGATCAGGCTCGTCACGCCCGGCACGACGGCGCTGTTGCGCACCAGGCTGTCGGCGAGCAGCGCGAGCGGCCGGCCGATGAGCACGATCGCCGCCATGCCGGCGAGCGCCGGCAGCGCGTCGCGCAGCGCAGCGGCGCGGTCGGTGGCCTCCATCAGCGAGACGAGGCGGCCGATGAAGACCGGGATCAAGGTGTCGATCAGCGCGACGACGAGGCCGGTCGCGAACATCGCGGCGAAGAGGCCCTTGGTCTGGCGCACGAAGTGCCAGAAGAATGCGGCCAGACCCGCCGGCGGCGTGCCGGCGTGCGCCGCGGTCGGGTCGACGCGCTGTTCGAAGAAGCGAAACAGGGGTGAGGATCCGCGCATGGTCGATTGTCGCCGCGCGCGGCAGCCCGCACAGGCGGCGTCAGTGCGCGGCGCTCGCGGCAAGCGGCTCCGGCCTGGCGCGCAGCGCCCACGTCACACCGGCGACGAGCAGCGCGATGCCGGCCAGCGTCATGCCACCGGGCGCCTGGCCGCGCAAGATGAACGCATAGACGAGCGCGAAGAGCGTCTCGAAGACGATCAGCTGGCCGACCAGCGTCGTCGGCAGGCGCTGACTCGCCTGGTTCCAGCACAGCGTGCCGAGCCACGATGCGAAGAAGGCCATCACCGCCATCACGCCGACGAAGGCCCATGGCCGCGGACCCAGCGGCAGCGCGAAGCTGCCCGACCCGGCGACGCTCGACCAGATCAGGAAGCCGAGATAGCCGGCGAGCGCGAGCGGCAGCGTCGCCAGCCCCTGCGCCGTAGCCCAGGTCGTCGGCGACCGGTCGGCATGCGCGCGCAGCCAGTCCGCATTGCGGATCGGATACCAGGTCCAGCACGCCACCGCGCCGACCGCGAGCAAGGCGCCGAGCGCGTAGCCGGCGAGGTCGGCGCCCGGCTCGAGCGCGGCGAGCTCGGCGTGGTTGACGAGTCCGATGCCGAGGCCGATCGCGAGCAGCGACGGCGCGAGCCGGGCCCACGGCAGGCGGCCGTCGCGCCGCGCGTCGCGGCGGTTCGAGACCAGCGCGATGACGACCGGCAGGGTGCCGATGATCATCGTCGGCAGCGGGCCGCCGGCGCGCTGGATCGCCGCCGCGAGCAGCAGGTAGTAGACGATATTGCCGATGAGCGCGAGTTCGAGCGCGGCCAGCCAATCGGCGCGCGTCAGCGCGCGCAGCCGGCGGCGATCGATGAAGCCGAGCGGCAGGGCGACGAGGCCGAATGCGAGATAGCGGCCGAACGAGAGCAGCACCGCCGGGTACTCGGGCAGCAGCAGCGGGGCGACAAAGACGAAACCCCACGCCAGTCCGGCGGCGAGGGCAAAGAGCGTTCCAGCGAGCATCACAAGAGTATCGCAGCGCGGCCCGCGCCCGGTACGGCGGCGACAATGCGGGCCTGACCTTGGAGGCGAGTGCGGGCGGTGGATCAGCTTCGGGCCATGCGGGTCTTCGCCCGCGTCATCGACGAGGGCAGCTTCGCGCGGGCGGCGCGCGCCCTCGATCTCGCACCGGCCGTCGTGACGCGGCTGATCGCCGAGCTCGAGGAGCACCTCGGGGCGCGCCTCATCAACCGCACGACGCGCCGGATCGCGCTGACCGACGCCGGCGAGACCTATCTGGCGCACGCGCGCCGGATCCTGGTCGAGGTCGACGAGGCCGATGCGCTCGCCGCCTCGTCGACCGCCGAGCCACGCGGCCACCTGCGCGTGCTGCTGCCGCCGGCCTTCGCGGTGCATCAGGTCGCCAAGCACCTGCCGCGCTTTCGGGCCCGCTATCCGCGCGTCACCTTCGAGTTCTCGGTCCCCGGTCCGGTGGAGACGGTGGACGAGAATTTCGACATCACGATCCTGATGCTCGGGCGCAAGCAGCTGGCGGGCGATTTCGTCGCCTGGCGGCTCGCGCGCTCCGAAGTGATCCTGTGCGCCGCGCCCGCCTACCTGGATCGGCGTGGCCGGCCGTCGCACCCGCGGGAGCTGACGCAGCACGATCCGATCATGCCGACGCTGCCGAACGCGCCGCGCGAGCTGACCTTCCATCGCGGCGCGGGTGACGCCGGCGCCGAGCGGGTCAGCATCGTGCCGCCCGCATCGATCCTGAATACGAACCACATCGATACCAACTACGCCGTGGCGCTCGCCGGCATGGGCATCACCGGGCTGCCGTCGTTCGTCGCCGAGGATGCGCTGCTCGGGAACGCGCTCGAGCGCGTCTTGCCGCAATGGCACCTGCTGACGGTCTCGGTCTATGCGGCAACGCCGACCCGCAAGCACCTGCCGGCGCGCACGCGGGCCTTCATCGACTTTCTGGTCGAGACCTTCGGTGGCGAGGACAGCGATCCGTGGCTGAAGGCGGCGGGGTGCGAAACGCCGCCGGCCGCGCCGGATCAGAACGTATAGCCGACTTCGCGCTGCACACCCTCGAGTTCGTCGAGCAGGCGCAGCAGCGGCGCGAACTCGCTGTAGCGCCCCGCGACGCGCCGCGCATAGCCGAAGAAGCGCGGCAGGTCGGCGCTGTAGGCGGGCTTGGCGTCGCGGTGCTTCAGGCGGCAGAAGATGCCGAGCACCTTCAGGTGGCGCTGCAGGCCCATCCATTCGAGCTGGCGCCAGAACTCGCCGAAGTCGGCCGCCACCGGCAGGCCCGCCTTGCGCGCCTGCTGCCAGTAGCGCACTGCCCAGTCGATCTCGCGCTCCTCGTCCCACGAGATGAAGGCGTCGCGCAGCATCGACGCGACGTCGTAGGTGATCGGCCCGCACACCGCGTCCTGGAAGTCGAGGATGCCGGGGTTCGGCTCGCAGACCATCAGATTGCGCGGCATGAAATCGCGATGCACCGCGACGCGCGGCTGGGCGAGCGCGCTGGCGACGAGCCGGTCGCATGCGGCCTGCCACGACGCCTGCTGGGCGGCGGTCCACGCGACACCGCGTTCGCGGCCGACGCACCATTCGGGAAAGAGCGCCAGCTCGCGCCGCAGCAGCGCATCGTCGTACGGCGGCAGCGAGGCCGGATCGACGCGCTGCTGCCACTGCACGAGGGCCGAGAATGCGTCGCGCATCAGGCCATCGACGCGCCGCGTATCGCCGGCCGCGGCGGCACTCTGCAGTTCGGCCAGATACGGCCGCACGCCAAGGTCGGTCAGCAGCAGGAAGCCCTGCGTCTCGTCGCAGGCCAGCACCTGCGGCGCATTCAGCCCGGCGGCGCGGATCGCTGCGGCGACCCGCACGAAGGCGCGCACGTCCTCCTTGGGCGGCGGCGCGTCCATCACGATGAAGCTGCGGTCCGGCGCATCGACTCGCAGATAGCGCCGAAAGCTCGCATCGGCGCTCGCCGGGCGCAAGGTTGCCGCATCCAAGCCATGCGCCGCGGCGAGCGATGCCAGCCAGCGCTCGAACGCCGCCTGGCGCGCGGCGTCGGCCCAGACCACTTCGGTGCCCGAGGCTTGCGCGTCGGCAGGCGGCACGTGCCCCGGCTTGGCAGCCGACGGCTGAGGTGAAGTGCTCATGGATAATCGATTCTACAAATCGGCTGCACCGGGTCGAAGGCGTGCGCCGGCGCCGCCCCGCCGATCCGGTTCGGCGCACCCGCTCTGATCGGCCCCTGTTGCGCTCGCTGCATTCCCCCCGTTCTCCCCGCCAGGTGCGCGCAGTGCGCGCCTACCGCTCTTGCGCGTGCGCGATCGCACTCGCACTCGCGCTCGGCGTCGCGGCACCGCCGGCAAGGGCCGACGCGGCGCTCGACGATATGACCGGCATCGTGCTCGAACTGACCGGCGCGCTGGCCCCGCCGCCGATCGGCCAGCGCGCCGACGACCGGCCGGTCTTCGTGCGTGCCGACGAACTGCGCGGCCGGCCCGACCTGGAGGTCGAGGCCGTCGGCAACGCCGAGCTGCGGCGCGCCGATGTGCGGGTGTACGCCGACAAGCTCCACTACGACGCCGAGAACGACACCGCGCGCGCCGTCGGCAATGTGCGCGTCTCGCACGAAGGCAACGTCTTCACCGGCCCGGAGGCGCAGCTGCGGCTGTCGCGCTTCGAGGGCTTCGTCGTCAGCCCGCGTTTCGAGATCGCTGCCACCGGCGCGACCGGAACCGCGCAGCGCGTCGATATCCTCGACGCCGACCGCGCGGTGGCGACGATGGCGACCTATACGAGCTGTCCGGCCGACGGCTCGGGCGACCCGGCCTGGCTGCTCAGCGCGGATCGCGTGCATCTGGACTTCGAAGCGAACGAGGGCGTCGCCGAGGGCGCCGTGCTGCGTTTCCTCGGCGTGCCCATCCTGGGCGGGCCACGCATCAGCTTTCCTCTCAGCGATGCGCGCAAATCCGGCTGGCTGCCGCCGATCATGGCGCTGGACAGCAGCAGCGGCTTTGTCGCCGCCGTGCCGTACTACTGGAATATCGCGCCCAATCGCGACGCGACGATCACGCCGATCATGCGCACCAGCCGCGGCCCCGGCGTGGACGGCGAGTTTCGCTATCTGGAACCCACGTTCGAAGGCCAGGTCCGCGTCGCCCTGCTGCCCGACGATCGCGAAACGAACAGCAAGCGCTACGCATTGAACTTCCAGCACCTGCAAAGCATCGAATCTGAGTGGAATCTGCAGGTGCGCAGCCTGCGCGTCTCCGACAACGACTACTGGAAGGATTTTCCGAGTGCATTGCCGAGCCTGACGCGCCGTCTGCTGACGACCGACGCCCTGCTGCAGCGCGAATTCGCGAACCTCACCGCGGGCGGCGACTGGAATGTCTACGCCGGAGTGCAGGCGTGGCAGGCGCTGCAGGGAAGCACGCCCAGCGATTTGATGGAAGTGCCCTACCAGCGCCTGCCGCAGATCGGCGTGCGCACCAGCCAGACGCTGCCGGGCGGCTTCGCCGCCAACCTCGAGACCGAGTTGAATCAATTTACCGATCCCGGTGGAGTGGTCGACGCGACCCGTCCGACCGGCCTGCGCCTGCATGCGATCGGCGACCTGACCTGGCCGTACGCGACGCCGGGCTGGATGCTCACCCCGAAGCTCGCGTTCAATGCGGCCACGTATTCGCTCGACGAGCCGATGCCGGACGGGCGCAAGACCGCGTCGCGCATCATTCCGACCGCGAGCCTGGAGAGCACGTGGATCTTCGAGCGCGACACCGGCTTCCTGGGCCGCAACGTCGTGCAGACGATCGAGCCGCGGGTGCTCTACGCCTATACCCCCTATGTCGATCAGTCGAATTTTCCCGTCTTCGACAGCGCGCCGAAGGACTTCAATTTCGAGTCGATCTACACCGAGAACGCGTTCTCCGGCATCGACCGGGTATCCGACGGCAACCAGTTGACGTTCGGCGTAACGAGCCGCGTGCTCGATGCGTCGAGCGGCGCCGAGGCCTTGCGGCTCGCGCTCGTGCAGCGCGTGCGTTTTGCCGACCAGCGTGTCACGCCGGACGGCGAGGTGCAGGCGCGGCGCTTGTCCGATCTGCTCGCCTATGGCTCGACGACGCTGATCCCGAACCTGAGCCTCGATGCGTCGATCCAGTACGACCCCGACGTGCAGGAACTGTCGCGACTGATCGTCGGCGCGCGCTATACGCCGGCGCCGTTTCATACCCTGAACCTCGCCTATCGGCAGACACCGGACAAGACCGAGCAGGTGCAGGTCGGCTGGCAGTGGCCGATCTACGGACCGACGCCGGCCGAGCGCGCGCAGGACAAGCAGCGTGGCGGCGCGTCGGCGTCTGGGCAGAACTGCGGCGGCAGCCTCTACACCGTCGGCCGCATCAACTACAACATCAACGACAGCCGCATCACCGACGCCGTGCTCGGCCTCGAGTACGACGCCGGCTGCTGGATCGGCCGCATCGTCGTCGATCGGCTGTCGACCGGCTTCAGCGAAGCGACGACGCGGCTGATGATCCAGCTGGAGCTGGTCGGCCTGTCGCGGCTCGGGCCGAGTCCGCTGCAGCTCTTGAAGGACAATATCACCGGCTATCAGCTGCTGCGCGACCGGCGCTCGACGGCCACCAACATGCCTTTCTATGATTGATTCGAGACGCTTGCGGCGCGTGCTGGCCGCGCTGACCGCTGCACTTCTGTTGACGAGCGGCACGCTTGCCGCGTGGGGCCAGACCGCCCGCCCCGACCTCCCGCCGGGCGACTATATCGTTGCGATCGTCAACTCCGAGCTCGTCACACACGGCGAGGTCGAGCAGCGCATGGCACGCGTGAAGCAGGAGGCTGCGCGCACCGGCGCGCGGCTGCCGCCGGACGACGTGCTGCGCCAGCAGATCACGAATGCGCTGATCGACGAGCGGGTGCTGGTGACTTACGCGCGCGATATCGGCGTCAAGGTCGATCCGGCCGAGGTCGACCGCGCGATCGCCAATATCGCGGCGCAGAACAAGATCCCGCTCGATCAACTGCGCGACCGGCTGCAGCGCGAAGGCATCGACTATGGGCGCTTTCGCGACAACCTGCGCGACCAGATCGCCGTCGAGCGCGTGCGCGAGCGCGACGTGATCGCCCGCATCCAGCCGACCGACCGCGAGATCGACGCGCTGATCGACAAGCAGCGCGCGGCGGCCGGCACGTCGATCGAATACGACATCGCGCAGGTGCTCGTCACGGTGCCGGAAGGCGCGAGCGATGCGGTCGTCGCCGAGCGCCGGGCGCGCGCCGAATCGGCGCTTGCCAGGGTCAAGGCGGGCGAGGATTTCGCACAGGTCGCGCGCGAGATATCGGAGGACGCGAACCGCAGCAAGGGCGGCGAGATCGGCATGCGTCCCGCCGACAAGCTGCCCGACGTCTTCGTCGAGGTCGTGCGTCCGCTCGAGGCGGGCCAGGTCGCGCCGACGCTGCTGCGCACCGGCGCCGGCTTTCACGTCATCAAGCTCGTCGACAAGCGCGACGGACGCGCCTTCACGGTCACCCAGACGCGCGCCCGCCACATCCTGCTGCGGCCGTCGGCACAACTCGACGAGCAGGCCGCCTTGCGGCGGCTTGCCGATCTGAAGCGCCAGATCGAGGCCGGAACGATCAGCTTCGAGCAGGCGGCACGCCAGAACTCCGAGGATTCGAGCGCCGCGCAGGGCGGTGAGCTGGGCTGGGCCTCGCCCGGCACCTTCGTCCCCGAATTCGAACGGGCGATCGCCAACGTCCCGGTGGGCGGCATGACCGATCCCTTCGTCTCGCGCTTCGGCGCACACCTGGTGCAGGTCGAGGAGCGGCGCACGGTCGAGATCGACCTGAAGCAGCAGCGCGAGCAGGCGCGCAACGTGCTGCGCGAACAGAAGTTCGCCGAGGCCTACGCGGAATGGACGCGCGACCTGCGCGCGCGGTCCTATATCGAGATGCGCGAGCCGCCGCAGTGAGCCCGGCCCGGCCGTCCGAAGGGGTTCCTTCGCGTTCGGCGCGACCGGCCGAAGGTCTTGCGGCGCACCAGTAAGCAAGCCGCCGGCGGCGCGCCACGGCCCATGAAGCATCTCGCGCGCAAGCGCTTCGGCCAGCACTTCCTGACCGACGCGTCCGTCATCGCCGCGATCGTCGACGCCATCGCGCCGCGGCCGGGCGATGCAATGGTCGAGATCGGCCCCGGTCTGGGCGCGATGACCGGGCCGCTGGCCGCACAGTGCGGCAGATTGACGGTGATCGAGCTCGACCGCGACCTCGCGGCCCACCTGCGCCAGCGCAGCGAGCTGCAGGTCATCGAATCGGACGTGCTGAAGGTCGACTTCGGCGCCCTTGCGCGCCGGTTCGGGCGGCCGCTGCGCGTCGTCGGCAACCTGCCCTACAACATCTCGACGCCGATCCTCTTTCATCTTCTCACGCATGTCGCGCACATCGAGGATCAGCACTTCATGCTGCAAAAGGAGGTCGTCGACCGTATGGCCGCCGCGCCCTGCAGCAAGACCTACGGGCGCCTGAGCGTGATGCTGCAGTGGCGCTATGCGATCGATGCGCTGCTCGACGTGCCGCCCGAGGCCTTCGAGCCGCCGCCGCGCGTCGATTCCGCCGTGGTGCGGATGCGGCCGCTGCCGGCGCGGCCGGAGGTCGACGCCGCGCGGCTCGGCGAGATCGTCACGCTCGCCTTCTCGCAGCGGCGCAAGATGCTGCGCAGCACGCTCGGGCCGTGGCTTGCCGCACGGGGCCACGCGGGCAACTTCGACCTCGCACGCCGCGCCGAAGAGGTGCCGGTCGGCGAATTTATCGAGCTCGCGCGGGTTTCGGCGCCGGGGGCCTGATCCGCTCGCCCATGAAAGAAGCGGCCCGCGGGCCGCTCTTTCGGTCGAACGCGGTGTGTGCTCCGCTCAGGCCGTGGTCAGCCACATCGCGGTATCGAACGCACTGCTCATCATCGGCATATTCATGCCGAAGTTCGCGCTTGCTGCAGCCTTGGTCAGCGGCTTGCTCGGCTTGTCGGTATTGATCTGGGCCCCTTCCGTCGCCCGCTCCCATGACCCGTGTTCCTGGGAGCGGGCTACTGAAAAGAATAGAAGCACCTGAACGGTATTCTTCGTTCCCCCCAGAAGTCGGCCGCATCGCGAAAGACGTCGAGCAGCTGCTCGCGCGCCTCACGGTCGAAGCGGGGGTTGTCGGGGAGCTGTTCGAGGACGACGACGAAGCCCGGCTGCGGCCCCGACTTGTGCACGAGGTCGGTCATGCAGTCGTAGAGGGCGTCCAGGTTCTTGCCGAAATGCGGCGGGAACAAGAACGCCGCCGCAATGGCGTCGAGCACATCCTGCTTCGACTGCGCCGCGGTCAGATTGACATACAGGAAGTGCTGGCCGACGGCTTGCGCCACCTGGGCCAGATCCTCCACGCGGTAGGCGCGTATCGACTGGACAATGTTCGGACGGACGGTCTGCAAGAGCATGGTCGCGATCCTCCTTGGTTCAACAAAAATCGGTCGGCGCCGATTCAATCCACGATGCGTCGAAAGCTCGTGTAGTGATCGGCGGTGTAATAACAGGCATCGGGCGCGGTCGGCTGCAGGCCGCCACAGACGATGCGCCTCGCGCCCCGATCCGGTGCGCCCGGTGTCGGGACGGTATATTCGCGGTAGTAACCTCTGGTTTCGATCGGCAATCGGCGTTCGCGATTGCCGAAGACTGCGCCATCCTTGCTGTATTGAAACGGCCCCCCCGATCGGATGGCGATCTCGGTGGCCCGGGCCTCCCGGGGCAACTCGGCGAGCGCAACGGTTGCACCTTGCTCGACGGGCCCCTTGGCGAACAAGCCGGCCGGCGCCAGGAGCGCTCCGGATACGAATGCCGCGAAAAGAACCGATCGAAAGGCCGGGAGGCCAAGGTGCACAGGCGCTTGCGGCGCCCGCAGCGCTCCGGAGCGAAACACGGGTTTCCCCTGAATTCTGAAGCCCGAATCGTATCGAAAAGGGCGCGAAAGCTCAAGCCCCTGCCCAAAAATTGGGCAATCCAGGCCAGGCTGAAGTGTTCGCTCACATAACCTATGGCTCTTTGCAGTGCGTTGATCCTCGCACGGCGGTCGAACTTGCGCAGCACATTGTTGCAATGCAACAGCCGCAAGCGTGATACTTGAAGCTTCGGGCCGCGTATCGAGCGGCTGTGGCGCCGCCGCATCCGAGCGGTTGGCTCAGGCGTAGGCGTAGCCGAGCGCGGCGAAAAAGTGGCACACGCTGCCGCCGAGCACCAGCAGGTGCCAGACGAAATGCGCGTAGCGCAACCGGTTGTCGAGCAGGAATACGGCCGCACCCAGCGTGTAGGCGATGCCGCCGGCCACGAGCCAGGCGAAGCCGGCGGCGGGCATGCGCGCCAGCAATGGGTCGATGGCCACCACCGCGACCCAGCCCATCGCCACGTACAAGCCGGTCGATACCAGCGGATGCCTGAGCCGATTCAGCAGCTTGATCGCGACGCCGAGCGCCGCACAGGCCCAGACGATGCCGAACAGCGTCCAGCCCCAGCCGCCGCGCAAGACGCCGAGCGTGAACGGCGTATAGCTGCCGGCGATGAAGATATAGATCGCGGCGTGGTCGAGCCGGTTGAACCAGACCTTGGCGCGACTCGCCGGGATCGCATGGTAGATCGCCGAGACCAGATACAGCAGGATCATCGTCGCTGCGAATACACTTGCCCCGACGATGTCGAATGCCGTTCCGCGCAGCGCCGCCTGATGAACGAGAATGGGCAGCGACGCGACGGCGAGCAGAAATCCGATGCCGTGGCTGACCGCATTGGCGATCTCTTCGCCCAGCGTTTGCGGCCGGTCCGTCATCAGGGTTTCCATGGGGGAATTGTGCAGCATCAGGCATGATCTGGCGTAAGGTGCAAGGCAGTCCGAAGGAGTCAACTTCGGGATTCGATCGATTTCAACCGGAGAGAGAGCATGAGCAAGCGTGATGTGGTTGTATTGGGTGCCGCGCGGTCGGCGATCGGCACGTTCGGCGGGTCGCTCGCCGATACCGAGCCGGCGGAACTCGCGGGCATGGTGATGAAGGAGGCGGTGAAGCGCTCCGGCGTCGACCCGAAGGCGATCAACTACGTGACGGTCGGCAACTGCATCCCGACCGAGAGCCGCTATCCGTATGTCGCCCGCGTGGCGTCGATCCAGGCCGGACTGCCGATGGATTCGGTCGCGATGGCCGTCAACCGCCTGTGCTCGTCGGGCCTGCAGGGCATCGTGACGACGGCGCAGAACATCCTGCTCGGCGACTGCGACTACGGCGTCGGCGGCGGCGTCGAGGTGATGAGCCGCGGCGCGTACCTGTCGACGGCGATGCGCAGCGGCGCGCGCATGGGCGACTCGAAGATGATCGACTCGATGGTCGCCGCGCTCACCGACCCGTTCGGCGTCGGCCACATGGGCATCACGGCCGAGAACCTCGTCACCAAGTGGGGCATCACGCGCGAGGAGCAGGATCAGCTTGCGGTCGACTCGCACCGCAAGGCGGCGGCGGCGGTCGCCGAGGGCCGCTTCAAGAGCCAGATCGTGCCGATCGTCAAGCAGACGAGGAAGGGCGAGGTCACGTTCGACACCGACGAGCACGTCAAGCCGAACACGACACTGGAGACGCTCGCCAAGATGAAGCCAGCGTTCAAGAAGGACGGCTCGGTGACCGCCGGCAACGCCTCGGGCATCAACGACGGCGCCGCGTTCTTTGTCCTCGCCGATGCGGCCGTCGCCGCCGCCGCCGGCCACAAGCCGATGGCGCGCCTCGTCAGCTACGCGATCGCCGGCGTGCCCAACGAGATCATGGGCGAAGGCCCGATCCCGGCGACCAAGCTCGCGCTGAAGAAGGGCGGCCTGACGCTCGACCAGATGGACGTGATCGAGAGCAACGAAGCCTTCGCCGCGCAGGCGATCGCCGTCGCGCGCGGGCTCGAACTCGACATGAAGAAGGTGAATCCGAACGGCGGCGCGATCGCCCTCGGCCACCCGATCGGCTGCTCGGGCGCCTTCCTCGCGACGAAGGCGGTCTACGAACTGCACCGCA
>JACSRM010000401.1 GCA_014879745.1 Burkholderiaceae bacterium
GAACAGGGATGCGCTGGAGACCCGCGGCGGCGGCGAGACCACGACCGGCGGCTTTCGAGGTTGCGGCGGCGACTGCATCCGAGAATGCTAATCATTCGCACTCATCGCGTCAATGCGCTGCTCCATTCCCCTGCTGACGCATTGATGTGGGACAAGGTTCTTGCATCGTGCGGCCTTCGGGCCACGGCCGCATATTCCGACGCAGAGCCGAACGGCGACCCGATCCGGGCGGCAGGCGGGACGCGTTGCCGTGCAAGCCGTCGTAGCCGGCGTCAGCCTTGGCCCATGGACTTGTCGCCGAGACCCTTGGGCAGCGGGAAGTGGACCGTCTCCTTGATGCCTTCGAGCTTGCGCACCGAAAGGGCGCCGAGCTTGCGCAGACGTGCGATCACCTGCTCGACGAGGATATCGGGCGCCGACGCGCCGGCCGTCAGCCCGATGCGGCGCCGGCCTTCGAACCAGGCCCGCTGCAGATCTTCGGGCCGGTCGACCATGTAGGCCGGCGTTCCGAGCCGTTGCGCGACTTCGCGCAGCCGGTTGCTGTTCGAACTCGTCGGGCTGCCGACGACGATGACGATGTCGACCTGCGGGCTCAGCAGCTTGACCGCATCCTGGCGATTCTGTGTTGCGTAGCAGATATCCTGCTGCTTGGGCTGGCGAACGTTCGGAAAGCGCTGCTTGACGGCGGCGAGAATCCCGGCCGCATCGTCGACCGACAGGGTCGTCTGCGTGACGACCGCGAGCCGGTCGGGCCGGGTGACCTCGACGCGCGCCACGTCGTCCACCGTCTCGACGAGGAAGATGCCTTCGGTAAGCTGCCCCATCGTGCCCTCGACCTCGGGATGCCCCTTGTGGCCGATCATGATGAATTCGTAGCCTTCCTTGTGCAGCTTGGCCACCTCGACGTGCACCTTGGAGACGAGCGGGCAGGTCGCATCGAAGACCGAGAAACCCCGCTCGGCGGCCTCGCGGCGCACCGCCTGGCTCACCCCGTGCGCCGAGAAGACGAGCGTCGCGCCGGGCGGCACGTCGGCCAGGTCCTCGATGAAGATCGCGCCCTTGGCCTTCAGATCATCGACGACGTAGGTGTTGTGCACGATTTCGTGGCGGACGTAGATCGGCGCACCGAACTTCTTCAGCGCGCGCTCGACGATCTCGATCGCGCGATCGACGCCGGCGCAAAAGCCGCGCGGCTCGGCCAGCAGCACGTCGGCGCCGCCGCCGCTGGCCGAAGCATCGGTTGCGCCGTCACCGGCTTCGCCGCGCGCGGCGGCATTCGTCTGGCTCATCACAATACCCCGATCACCTGCACCTCGAAGGTCAGCGGCAAGCCCGCCAGCGGGTGGTTGAAATCGAACAGCAGCCAGTCGTCGCCGACCTCGCGCACGACGCCGCCGTAGGTCGCCCTGCCGTCGGGGGTCGGAAACTCGACCGCGTCACCGACCTGGTGCGCCGTCTCGCCATCGCCCGGCTCACCGAGCAGCGAGCGCTTCACACGCTGCAGCAGATCGGGATTGCGCGCGCCGAATACCTCGCCGGCGGGCAGATCGAAGCTCGCGCGCGCACCTTCGGCCAGCCCCAGCAGGCGCGCTTCCAGCGCAGGCGCGAGTTCGCCGCTGCCCAGCGTCAGCGTCGCCGGCCCCTCGGCGAAGGTATTCACGACATCGGCGCCGCCCGTCTGCGCAAGCCGATAGTGCAGGGTCAGAAACGACCCCGGTTGAATGACGTTCAAGGCGCGTGCCCGGCGTGATGCGGGCCTTCGATAGACTGCGGGCATTCTAGGCGCTGTCCGGGCGCCCTCCGGGCACGGTGGCCTTCGACGATGACGATCAAGGATCTTCCAGTTGCACTGCGCCCGCGCGAGAAGCTGCTCGCGCACGGGGCGACGGCGCTCGACGACACCGAGCTGCTGGCGCTGCTGCTGCGCACCGGCCTGAAGGGCGTCGGCGTGCTGCAGCTCGCCGAGCGCACGCTTGCCGAGTTCGACGGCATGGGCGGCCTGCTCAATGCGAGCGCGACGGACCTGAAGCGCATCAAGGGCCTCGGACCGGCCAAGCGCGCCGAGCTCGCGGCGGTGCTCGAGCTCGCACGGCGATCGATGGCGCATCAGTTGCGCACGCGGCCGGTATTCGACACCCCGAGACGCGTCAAGGATTACCTGCAATTGCGGCTCGGTGACTATCGGCACGAGGTCTTCGCCGTCCTCTTTCTCGATGCGCAGCATCAGCTGCTGCTGATGGAGGAGATGTTTCGCGGCACGCTGACGCAGACCAGCGTCTATCCGCGCGAGGTCGTCAAGCGCGCCCTGGAGACGAATGCCGCGGCCGTCGTTTTCGCCCACAACCACCCTTCGGGCGCGGCCGAGCCGTCGCGCGCCGACGAATTTCTGACCCAGACGCTCAAGAGCGCGCTCGCGCTCGTCGATGTGCGCGTGCTCGACCATCTGGTCGTCGGCCGCGGCGACGTGGTTTCGTTTGCCGAGCGGGGGCTGCTGTGAAGCGCAAGCCACCCGCCGCGACGCGCGCCGCCGCCGATGGCGGGCAGGGTCTGGCCGGTCTGGCTGCGCTGCGTGTCGAACTGGCGCGGCGCGCGCGCGAGCAGGCCCGGGATGAAGCACTCGCCCGCGCCGCGCTCGACCGCGAGCGCGAGGCACATTCGCTCTTCGCGCACAGCGTCGGCCGCGTCACGCCGCTTGCCGACCCCGCGCGCGCCGAGCTGCGCGCCGCGCCGCCGCTGCCCGAACCGCGCCAGCGCCAGCGCGACGAGGCGGCCGCGCTGCGCGCGACGCTGTCCGACGAGTTCGACGTCGATACGCTGCTCGAGACGGACGCCGCGCTGTCGTTTCGCCGCCCCGGCGTCGGCCCCGACGTGGTGCGCAAGCTGCGCCGCGGCGGCTGGGTGATCCAGGCCCAGATCGACCTGCACGGACTGCGCCGCGACGAGGCGCGCGAGCAGCTTGCCGACTTCCTGCGCGAGGCGGCGCGCCACGGCCTGCGCTGCGTGCGCGTGGTGCACGGCAAGGGCCACGGCTCGCCCGGGCGCGAGCCGGTGCTCAAGCAGCGCGTGCACGGCTGGCTCGCGCAGAAATCCTGCGTCATCGCCTTCACGCAGGCGCGCGCCGCCGAAGGCGGCAGCGGCGCGCTCGTCGTCCTGCTCGAGCCGGCCCCGGCGCCGCGCCGGACGGCAATCTGACGCGCGAAGCGACGGCTCAGGGTGCGAGCCGGGCGGCGATCGCATTCACCGCGAGCGCGGCCGGCGACCCGGGGTAGATGTCGAGCAGCAGCTCGCGCCTTTGCACCGCGTCGCGCACCGTCTTGTCGGCCGGCACGGCGCCGATCAGGTCGAGCGTCACCGGCCGTTTCGCGTCGGGGTTGACGAAGCGATCGACGACGCGCTGCAGTTGCGCGCGCACGCCGCGGCCCTCGCCGATCTGGCTGACCTGGTTGACGATGAGGCGGATAGTCCCGCGCCGCTGCTGCGACGACAGCACCTTGATCGTCGCGTAGGCGTCGGTGAGCGAGGTCGGCTCCGAGGTGACGACGAGCGCGACCTCGTCGGCGAGCGAGACGGCAAAGAGCACGACGTCGGAGATCCCGGCGCCGGTATCGAGCAAGATGCGGTCGAAGCGCGGCGCGACGCTGCGGATCACGCCGAGCAATTGGTCGCGCACTTCGGGCGTGAGGCGCGAATATTCGACCATGCCCGAGCCGGCGAGCAGCACCGAAAAGCCGCCCGGCGCGGGAACGATCGCATCTTCGAGTTCCGCCTTGCCGGTGAAGACGTCGTGCAGCGTGATCCTGGGCACGAGGTTGAGCACGACGTCGAGATTGGCGAGGCCGAGGTCGGCGTCGAGCACCAGCACACGCTCGCCGCGCCGCGTGAGCGCCGCCGCGAGGTTGGCCGACAGGAAGGTCTTGCCGACGCCGCCCTTGCCGCTCGTCACGGCGAGGATGCTGGCGCGCGTCGCAGCGGCGGGCGCCGCGGGCCCGGCTGCGGGCAAAGGGGTCGCGTCAGCTGGATTCATTCGGGCTCTTCGTCGAACTGGGTGAGGCTGAACAACAGGTTCTTCTCTTCGGCGCTCACCTGCGATTGCGGCGGCTCCTCGATGCAGGCGCGGTTACGCCCCTCCTGCTTGGCGCGAAAAAGCTGCTGGTCGGCGCGCTCGAGCCACAGCGCGGCCGTCGAGCGCACCCACTGCGGCGCGAACGCCCCGCCGAGGCTGATGGTCACCGCGACCGCGGCGCCGCCCTCGATCGCGACCGGCTGCTGCTCGACACGGCGGCGGATGCGCTCGGCGACGGCGAGCCCGAAGGCCGGCGCGCAATTGGGCAAGATGATCGCAAACTCCTCGCCGCCGTGGCGCGCGACGGTATCCATCGGCCGCACGCATTCGAGCAGGCGCCGGGCAACGGCCTTCAGCACCTCGTCGCCGGCGGCGTGGCCGTAGGTATCGTTGACGCGCTTGAAGTGGTCGATATCGGCCATCAGCACGAGCGCCGGCTCGCCGGCGCGGGCGACGCGGTCGATCTCGCGGTCGAGGGCGATTGCGAACTGGCGCCGGTTGACGAGGCCGGTCAGGGCATCGCGGCTGGAGAGATCGCACAGGCCGTCGATCACCGCCTGCGGCCAGGCCGGATCGTCGCGCGCCGGAAGGATGCATCCCGCCTGCTGCAGCAGCTGCAGCGCGGCGTCCAGCCGCAGCGGCGGCGGCTCGACCGGTTCGGGCAACGGGCGTGGATTCGGTTCGCTGGGCACGAGGGCGTGAAGCGGCGCGGGGCGGACGCGAGATCCCCGAGGGCCGGCACGCGGCGCGGCTCGATGCTCGCAGGCGGGCAGTCTAGCAGCGCGGCCGGGCCGCGGCGGCGCGGAACAGGCCGGCTTTTGCCGCGCTGATGCGCCCATGCCCCGGCTCAAGAGTGACCGAATATCGGCCGATATCCACGCAACCCAGCGTCACGTCCGCACCCTTCCGATCCGCAACCCGCCGCCGTCACCGCAGCATGAGCGCCGTCCTCCCCGCGATCGATGACTTCGCCGCCGCCAGCGCCCATGCGCCGCTGGTCCGCACCGCCGCCTGTGGGTCGGAGTTCAACTTCGGCGCCGGCGATTTCGAGCGCGTGCGCCGCCTGATCTACCAGCGCGCCGGCATCAGCCTCGGCGCCGGCAAGCAGGCGATGGTCTACAGCCGCCTGTCGCGCCGGCTGCGCGCGACCGCGCATGCCTCGTTCGGCGCCTATCTGCAGTGGCTCGAGCACGGCGGCGCCGGACCCGAGTGGCAGGAATTCGTCAACTGCCTGACGACGAACCTGACCTCGTTCTTCCGCGAAGAGCACCACTTCGACGCGCTCGGCGCCGAACTGCGCAAGCGCGCCGGCGCGCCGACACGGATCTGGTGCAACGCCGCCTCGACCGGCGAAGAGCCCTACTCGATCGCGATCACCGTTGCCGAGACCTGCGCCGACGTGCAGGATGCGCAGCGCGTGCGGATCGTCGCCAGCGATATCGACACCCGGGTGCTCGCGAGCGCGGCGCGCGGCGTCTATCCGGTCGAGACGCGCGGGCTGTCGCGCGAGCGCCTGCATGCGCACTTCCTGCGCGGCAAGGGGCTCAATGCCGGCCTGGTGCGCGTCAAGCCGGTGCTCTCGAAGCTGATCGAATTCCGCCAGCACAACCTGATGGCCGAAGACTGGACGCTCGGCGAGCCGTTCGACATCGTCTTCTGCCGCAACGTGATGATCTATTTCGACGCCGCGACGCAGCGCCGGGTGCTCGAGCGCATGCACCGCGCGATGAAGCCGGGCGCCCTGCTCTTCGCCGGCCACGCCGAGAGCCTCGCCAACGCGGCCGACCTCTTTCGCCTGCACGGCAAGACGATCTACGAGCGCGTCTGAGCGCTGGTCTGCACGGCCCGCGCGCTGGTCAGTCCTCGCCCCGTGATGTCCGCCGTCGCCGCGCCGCCCGAATCGCGCCTGCAGGCCCTTCGCGCGTGCGCGCACGGCCCCGGCGTCGCCACGTTCTTCTATTTCGACGCCCGCTTCGAGCGCGACGCGGTCAAGCTGATGCCGGGCGAATATTTCGCCCACGACGACGCCGTGCTGCTGGCGACGACGCTCGGTTCGTGCGTCGCCGCCTGCCTGTGGGACCGCGCAAAGCGCGTCGGCGGCATGAACCACTTCATGCTGCCCGAAGGCGGCGGCGCGGCGGCGCTCGCCGCGAGCGGACGCTACGGCTCGTACGCGATGGAACTGCTGATCAATGCGCTGATGAAGCGGGGGGCGACACGCGCGACGCTCGAGGCGAAGGTCTTCGGCGGCGCGCAGCTGATCGGGGGCATGAATTCGCTCGCCATCGGCGAGGCCAATACCGCGTTCGTGCTCGACTATCTGAAGACCGAGCGCATCCCGGTCGTCGCGCGCGACGTGCTGGGCAGCGTCGCACGCAAGATCTGCTTTCTTCCCGCGAGCGGCAAGGCGATGGTCAAGCGCCTGGCCCGCATGCCGCAGGAGGCGATCTTCGCGCGCGAACGCAGCGAGGCCCGGCACAAGCTGCTGCCCGCCGCACCGGGCGGCACGGTGGACCTGTTCTGATGGCGCCGATCCGCGTCATCGTGGTCGACGATTCGGCGCTCGTTCGCGGCCTGCTCGCGGAAATCATCAATCGCGAACCCGGCATGGCGTGCATCGGCACCGCAAGCGATGCGCTCGCCGCGCGCGAGATGATCCGCGCACGCGACCCCGACGTCATCACGCTCGACGTGGAGATGCCGCGCATGGACGGCCTCGCCTTCCTGGAACGCCTGATGCGGCTGCGCCCGATGCCGGTCGTGATGGTCTCGACCCTCACCGAGCGCGGCGCGCAGGCGACGCTGCGCGCGCTCGAACTCGGGGCGGTCGACTTCGTCGCCAAGCCGCGCATCGGCGTCGCCGACGGACTGCGCGGCCTGGCCGACGAGCTGACCGCCAAGCTGCGCATCGCCGCGCGCGCGTCGGTGCGCCGCGCCGCGCATCCGGCCGCGATCGAACCGCCAGCGCCGCTGCCGCTGTCCGAGTCGGGCTCGGCCGACCGCGTCGTCTTCATCGGCGCCTCGACCGGCGGCACCGAGGCGACGCGCGCGATCCTGATGCGGTTGCCGGCCGACGCGCCGCCGATCCTGATCACGCAGCACATGCCGCCCGGCTTCACGCGCAGCTATGCCGAGCGGCTGGACCGCCAGTGCCGCATCCGCGTCAGCGAGGCGCGGCACGGCGAACCGCTGCGCCGCGGCCATGCGCTCGTCGCCCCCGGCGGCAGGCAGTTGAGCGTCGAGCGGTCGGCTGCCGGCTTGCGGGCGCGCGTCGTCGACGGCGAGCCGGTGAATCGCCACCAGCCGTCGGTCGAGGTCTTGTTCGAATCGGCGGCCCGCATCGCCGGCGCGGCCGCGATCGGCATCATGTTGAGCGGCATGGGCGCCGACGGCGCGGCGGCGATGAAGGCGATGCGCGACGCCGGCGCCTGGAACCTCGCGCAGGACGAGGCGAGCTGCGTCGTCTTCGGCATGCCGCGCGAGGCAATCGCCGCCGGCGCGGTGCACGAGGTGCTGCCGCTGGAAGCGATCGCCGGCCGGCTGATCGAGCGGATCGCGGCGGCGCACCCCGCACCGCTCGCCAGCGCCTGAGGCGGCGTTCAGCGGCCGGCCGGCGGCAGGAAGATCGCCTGCAGATCGCTCAGGAAGTCGAGCCCGCGCGGGGTCGGCCGGACACGCTGCAGATCGCGCTCGACGAGCCCGCGCCGCTCGGCCTCGGCCAGCCCGGATCGGACCGCCGAAAGGGGAAGCCCGGTGCGCTCGCCAAAGCTCGCGAGCGAAAAGCCGTCCGTCAGGCGCAGCGCGTTGAGCATGAACTCGAACGGCAGATCTTCCCGCGTGACCTCGCGGTCCTGCGCGATCGCGTCACCGGCGAGCGCGCGCGCCATATAGCGCGCCGGATCGCGATAGCGCACCTGGCGCTGCACGCGGTGCGCGAACGAGAGCTTGCTGTGGGCGCCGGCGCCGATGCCGAGGTAGTCGCCGAACTGCCAGTAGTTGAGGTTGTGCGCGCAGCGGTGCCCGGGCCGCGCGAAGGCCGAGACTTCGTAGCGCTCGAGCCCGCGCGCGGCGGTGCGCGCGACGATCCGATCCAGCATGTCGGCGGCCGCATCGTCGTCCGGCAGCGCCGGCGGCTGGCTGGCAAAGAGGGTGTTGGGCTCTAGCGTCAGGTGGTAGACCGACAAATGCGGCGGCTCGAAGGCGAGCGCCGCGCGCAGATCGGCGTCCAGCCCTTCGAGCGCCTGACCCGGCAGCGCATACATCAGGTCGATATTGAAGGTGTCGAACGCGGCCTTCGCTTCCTCGACCGCGGCGCGCGCCTGGCGCGCGTCGTGCACGCGGCCGATCGCTTCGAGCCTCGCATCGTCGAAGCTTTGCACGCCGATCGACAGCCGCGTCACGCCGGCCGCGCGATAGCCGCGAAAGCGCTCGCGCTCGAAAGTCCCAGGGTTCGCTTCGAGCGTCACTTCGCAGCCGGGTTCGAGCGGCAGCCGCGCGCGCACGTCGGCAAGCAGCCGGTCGATCGCATCGGGCGTGAACAGGCTCGGTGTGCCGCCGCCGATGAAGATGCTGTACAGGCGGCGGCCCCAGACGAAGGGCAGCGCCGCCTCGAGGTCGCAGCGCAAGGCGTCGAGATAGCGGTCGAACGGCGGCGCGGCACCGGCTGCGTGCGAATTGAAGTCGCAGTACGGGCATTTGCGCACGCACCACGGCAGGTGGATGTAGAGCGCGAGCGGCGGCAGCGCGTACAGCTTCAGCGTGCCGGGACGCTGATAGTCGGCGAGGCGCTCGGCGGTGGAGCGCGGCGCATCTTGCGCGCCAGGCGGCAGCTCAGCCAAGCCGCCACGCCTCGCGCATCGCCGCAAGCATCGCCCGCGCCGCGAGCGCGCGATGGCTGTGCGCATTCTTCGTCGCGGCGTCGAGTTCGGCGACACTGCGGCCGAGCGCGCCGATATGGATCAGCGGGTCGTAGCCGAAGCCGCCGCCGCCACGCGGCGCGGCGAGCACTTCGCCCTCCCAGCGGCCGGCACTGACGAGCGGCTCCGGATCGTCCGCGCCGCGCAGCGCGACGAGCACGCTGACATAGCGCGCGCGGCGATCCGTGACCCCTTGCAGACGGCGCAGCAGCAGCGCATTGTTCGCCGCGTCCTGCTCGGCGCGCCGCGCTTCGCGCTCGGTGGCGGTGAACGAAACCGTTGCGAAGTGCGCCGACGCGACGCCCGGTGCACCGCCGAGCGCGTCGACGCACAGCCCCGAATCGTCGGCGATCGCCGCACCGCCGGTGAGCGCCGCCGCATGGCGCGCCTTGGCGAGCGCATTCTCGATGAAAGTGTGGTGCGGCTCGTCGGCCTCGGCGACGCCGAGCAGCCCCTGGGCGACGATGTCGACGTCGAGCGGCGCGAACAGCACCTGCAGCTCGGCGAGCTTCTTCGCGTTGTTCGACGCCAGCACCAGCCTCATGCCCGTTGCGCGTGTCGGGCCTACGCCGCGAGCGCCGCCTTCTGGGCCCGGATCAGCTCGGCGATTCCCTGTTCGGCAAGCTGCATCAGCGCATCGAGTTCGCGGCGCGAGAATGCCGCGCCTTCGGCGGTGCCCTGCAATTCGACGAAGCCGCCGGCGCCGGTCATGACGACATTCATGTCGGTATCGCAGGCCGAATCCTCGACGTACTCGAGGTCGAGCAGCGGAGTGCCCTGCACGATGCCGACCGAGACTGCGGCGACGAAGTCCGTGATCGGCGTCTCGGCGATCAGCTTGCGTTCGAGCAGCCAGCCGACGGCGTCGTGCGCCGCGACGAAAGCGCCGGTGATCGCCGCGGTGCGCGTGCCGCCGTCGGCCTGGATCACGTCGCAGTCGAGCGCGATGGTTCGCTCGCCGAGCTTCCCGAGATCGAAGACGCAGCGCAGCGAGCGGCCGATCAGGCGCTGGATCTCCTGCGTGCGGCCGCTTTGCTTGCCGCGCGCCGCCTCGCGGTCGCTGCGCGTATTCGTCGAGCGCGGCAGCATGCCGTATTCGGCCGTGACCCAGCCGGAGCCAGAGCCGCGCTTGTGCGGCGGAACCTTTTCCTCGACCGACGCGGTGCACAGCACCCTGGTGTCGCCGAACTCGACGAGCACCGAGCCTTCGGCGTGGCGCGTGTAGTGGCGCGTGATTCGAACCGGGCGCAGCGCGTTGGCGGCGCGGCCCTGATGGCGCGTGAATGTCGTCATGGATGGGTCAGGATCTGCGCCTCGCCGAGCGCTGGATCGCGTCCTTGATTTCGCGGATCGAGCGCTCGATCTCGGCTTCGTCGAGTTCGTCGGGAGCTTCCTGGCCGAGCACGCTGGCCTGGATCGTCGAGGCGAAGACCTCGTCGCCGAGCGCCTGCGTCGAGACGGCGGCGCTGTCTGCATTTTCGGCCGACTCCCACTCGATCGCGAGCACCGTCACGTTGTCGCACTTCGCACCGCCCTTGCGCAGCGCCATCTCGACCAGATCGGGCACCGCATCCGAAATCGGATGGCTCGCCAGATGAGCGGTGACTTCGGCGTCGCTCACGTTGCCCCACAGCCCGTCCGAGCACAGCAGGATGCGGTCGCCGCGCTGCAGCAGGAGCGGCCCGACGGTATCGACGACCGGCTTGCCCGGGCTGCCCAGACAGGTGAAGAGCACGTTGCGGTTGAAGCGCTCGGCGGGCATCACATCGCGGCGCAGGCTGTCCTGCAGCTCGGAGTAGGAGTGGTCGCGCGTGCGGGCGACGAGCTTGCCGCCGCGCACGAGGTACAGGCGCGAGTCGCCGCAGTGCGCCCAGTACGCCGCATTGCCCTGCAGCAGGCAGGCGACGAGCGTCGTGCGCGGCGTATCGAGCAGGCCCTTCTGCGTCGCGTAGCGCAGCAGCTGGTGATGGCCGGCGATGACCGCCTCGTTCAGGAAGCGGGTCGGATCCTTGAGCTTGGGCTTGGCGGCGCGCTGGAAGAGCGCGGCGAGCATCTGCAGCGCGAGCTGCGAGGCGACCTCGCCCTCCGGATGGCCACCCATGCCGTCGGCCAGAGCGAAGAGGCCCGCATCGCGCGTGTAGCAATAGCCCATGCGGTCTTCGTTCTTCTCGCGGCCGCCCTTGCGGCTGACCTGGTAGACGTCGAATCTCATCGCCGTGCCGCCGGCACCTGCGCGCGGCGCGCCGTCCTTCGGCGCGTCGCCAAAGGGCCCTGCCGGCGCGGCCTCATGCCTTCGCGCCGCTCGTCAGGTTCTCGAGCTGCAGTTTCAGCCGCTCGCTGAAACTGAGCTTGGTGTACTGGCGCTCGGTCTCGCGGCCGAGCTCCTTCTGCAGCGCGAAGACGCTCTGCGGGCGCGACAGCGGATCGAGCGACATGCACCATTCGGTGACCTCGATCAGGTTGTCGGAGTACACATTGCGCAGCCGCGACAGGCTCAAGCCGAGCCGGTCCTTCTCGATGCGCTGCGGCGCGTCGTTGGGCGGATAGCCCTGCATGCAGGCATAGATGCACGCGCCGATCGCATAGATGTCGGTCCACGGCCCGAGCGTGCCATCCCTGCGGTACATCTCGGGCGCGGCAAAGCCCGGCGTGTACATCGGGCGGATGAAGTTGCCCTCCTTGGACAGCACCTCGCGCGCCGCGCCGAAGTCGAGCAGCACCGCCTTGTTGTCGTTGCTGATGAAGATGTTGGCCGGCTTGATGTCCAGGTGCAGCATCTTGTGCTGATGCACGATGCGCAGGCCGCGCAGGATCTCGTCGAACAGGCTGCGGATCGTCGATTCGCGAAATACCTTGTCGCGCTTGAGGTCGCGCGCGGTGACGATGAAATCCTGCAAGGTATCGCCCTGCAAGTAGTTCATCACCATGTAAACGGTCTCGTTCTCGCGCAGGAAATTCAGCACCGAAACGACACTCGGGTGCGAGATCTGCGCGAGCGACCGGCCCTCTTCGAAGAAGCTCTTGAGCCCGAGGCGGTACAGCGGCAGCTTGTCGGGCTTGATGCGCGGCGTGAGCTCGCCGGGCGAGCGTTCGGCGAGCGACGACGGCAGGTATTCCTTGATCGCGACCATGTGGCGATCCGGATCCTCGGCGAGGTAGACGACGCCGAAGCCGCCGGCCGCGAGCCGCTTGATGATCTGGTAGCCACCGACCACGGTACCGGCCGGCAGCGGGGCTGGTTTTGGCTTTGACATAATTTGCTTTTGCCTGCGCGAAGGCCCGATGGCAGTCTACAGCATGACCGGATACGCGAGCGCCAGTGCGGGCGCCGCGGCGCGTGACACAACAGACGCATTGCACGCCGACGCTGCCGGCGGCGTGAATGTCGAGTTGCGCTCGGTCAACGCCCGCTTCCTCGATCTGGCGCTGCGCCTGCCCGACGATCTACGATCGCTCGAACCGGCATTGCGCGAGCTGACGACCGCCGCCTTCCGGCGCGGCAAGATCGAGCTGCGCGCGAGCACGCGCAGCGACGCCGCGGCAAACTGGCCGCAGCCGCAGGCCGAACAGTTGAACCGCCTCGCGCGATTGCAGGACGCCGTGCGCGGCTGGCTGCCCGACGCGCAGCCGCTGTCGGTGAACGAAGCGCTGCAATGGTGCAAGGCCGGCGCCACCGCCGAACGGCTGGACGAATCGGCGCTCGAGGCGGCGAAGGCGGCGATCGCCGGGCTGCTCGAGGCCCGGGCGCGCGAAGGCGAGCGTCTGGCGCAGGTGCTCGCCGAACGCGTCGGGCGCCTGCGCGCGCTCGCAGCGCAAGCCGAGCCGCTCGTCCCGATCGTCGTGCGGCGCCAGCAGCAGCGCTTTCTCGAACGCTGGAACGAGGCCCTCGCGACGAGCGGCGCGGCGCAGACGATCGCACCCGAAGCGCTGCAGGACCGCGCGTTGAACGAAGCGGCGGCGTTCGCGATCCGCATCGACGTCGCCGAGGAACTGGCCCGCCTGCGCTCGCACCTCGACGAGATCGACCGGCTGCTTGCCGCCGGCGGCGAACTCGGCAAGCGGCTCGACTTCCTGGTGCAGGA